>JAIXRE010000015.1 GCA_027485375.1 Rickettsiaceae bacterium
CAAAGCAGCCATGGCTCAATGGGATAGAGTACATGACTACGGATCATGAGGTTAGGGGTTCGACTCCTCTTGGGTGCGCCACATTCTTATTATAGTTTCACGGCTTTCAGTTGCAGTGTTAAAGTTTTAGGTGCTACTGTGCTACTTGCAAGAAACTAAGCATACCTATAGATTTCAACCACCCTAACCAGCAGCAATTTTTGTAACACCTATAACTCTAGTCTTTCTAACCTCTCCGAACTCTTGCGATCTAGATTAATTTTAGCTTGCCAACGATAACTGCGGGGCACTATGGAGAAATATATTTAATATGCTAATTTGTATAGTTTATTAAGTAAATGAAATTTAAAATAAATATAGAAAATGCTTTTAATAAGATTTGTAAGAAAAGATATTTTATAACCATAAAACCTCAGTGCACGACATAAAAATTAACATAAAGTTAATTTCCTTAATTACAAAGGGTTGGAGGTCGGAAGATAAGGGTTATTTCCCTTATTTTGCTGGCTAAGAGTAAAGGTTGAAGCAATATTTGTCTTAGGTAATCTAGCCCGTATCTAAACAAAGACATTGCCTTTCTTTTATGGCTTTTAATTTTTATCGGTTGTATTTCATGACGCCAAATACCTACAATATAGCATAAAGTAAAGGCTACAGCCAGTATTGCAAGCAGTTTCTCTATTTTAGCTAGCTCTACCATATGGGTATTTTCAAAATTAAACCCCCTAGTCTTAAGGCAACCGAATAACGTCTCTATCGCCCACCTATGGAAGTATATCTCCAGTGCTTGTTCAAGGCTGATCATTAGTAGCAATTATCACCAATTCTCTATTATCATTAGGCAGAGCCGCACTATCAATTTAGCCAAACTAATCCAGCAAATTTGGGCTGTAGCGAAAAAACGTTGTAATCTTCTATATTTGGAGGCAGCCCGCGCTTCCGCCAAAGATTGCCAAGGCAATTGCCGTCAGATTTACATCTCGTACATGAACTAAGGGCTAAAACTATTTGAACGATTAATTTTATTGCCCAAGCTACTTGCAAAAAAAGTGGTTTGCTATTAGGGTAGATAAAAGCTTGTGCATTGCTGCACTCCTAGAGATCATGAGCCTATAGTTGCACAGCTTTACTTAGCTCTTATCTACATTTTTCCTTCTCTTTATTGCAAAATCCTTAAACTTTTAACCTCTCTGTCGTGTACTGAGGGCAAAAATCCTTACCTACATTTAGAGTCTCGCAGAAGGTCTAATAAAAGCTATAACGCCGCAAAGGTTACGTGCACAGCAAGCTTATCATCTTCTAAAACAACTATTTTAGCCGCCGCATTATTACCTGCCATTGCGTTAAATTGATCAACAAAGGCTATTTCCTTTATAGAACCAACATTTTTAAGGTCAACGATTAAATCAGGCGCTAATTCTGCACCTTGTACCTGCAGCAATTCAATAGGAGCCTTGATTGACAAGCTTTCTTGCGCTTTAGCTTTACGGACAAGATCAAGTATTGCCAGCATGCTGGTAACTTGCCCTTGTATTTCCTGCCCACTTTGCGAGTCTGCCGCACTTAATGTAATCCAAGAACTACGAGCATGTATAGATTCGCCTGTGCCATATAGTAACTGGTAAAGTTCTTCTGTTATATGAGGCATAAAAGGAGCAAATAATTTTAGCAATATCTGCATTGTATGATACAATACTAGCACAGCGCTATACTGCCCTTGATTATCTAATCCATTTTCGTTATACGCTCTAACTTTGCTTATCTCAAGGTAGTTATCGCAAAAACTAAACCAAAAAAACTCCTCAATCTTGTGCATAGCGTCTGCATATTCATAGCTAGCCATCGCCTCCTCTACCTTTGCTACAAGTTCTGCTAATTGCTGTGCTAGCCACTTATCAATGGTATTGCTAAGTTTGCTAGAAATATCTACAAGCTGGCTATCTTTATCTGCTTGTTCTAAGATAGGAAAATGCTGGCTCACAAGCTTTGCTGCGTTCCAAAGCTTATTGACTAGCCTTTTACCATTTTTCATTATATCTTCTGAGTAAGCAGTATCTGCGCCTAATTTAGAAGTAGAAGCCCAGTAGCGAATGACGTCTGAACCATATTGTTCTAGTAATTTTTCAGGCACAAGCACGTTACCCTTAGATTTAGACATTTTGCTGCGATCTTCTGCCAAACACCATCCGCTAATCATGATATTTTTCCATGGCAGGCTATCTTGGTGCATGTGCGCTTTTAGCATGGTATAAAATGCCCAAGTTCTAATAATTTCGTGCGCCTGTGGTCTTAAATCAAATGGAAATAATTTATCATGACGAGCCCTATCAACAGCAAAATTTTCTGATATTGCATGTGAACATAATTGCGGCGATACGCTACTAGTTGCCCAGGTATCCATAACGTCATAGTCTGGTTCTACTTCTTCTCTACTATAGCCCAAAGGCAAGTCTTTTAAAGGGTCCACAGGTAATTGCTCTGCGGTTGCTAGCAATACCTTTCCTTCTTCTCCAGGGCGTTTAGAATACCACACAGGAAATGGCACGCCAAAATAACGCTGCCTACTGATGCACCAGTCCCAGGCAATACTATTGGTCCAGTTTTCTAATTTTATTTTCATGCTTTTTGGATGCCAATTTAACTCATTAGCCCTCTTAAGCAGCGCATCCTTATGCTTAATAGTACGAACGAACCATTGCGGCGTTGTTAAAATTTCTAGCGGCGCTCCTGAACGTTCTGCACATTTAACTGTTTGAATAAATTCAGTTTGCTTGACAACAAGTCCCTTTTCTTTCAAAAATTCAATAATTTTTGCCCTTGCTTCTGTAACTTTTTGACCATTTAAGGCTTGGCCTATCTCATCCTCTGTCTTAAGCTCTAATCTGCCTGCTTTATCAAGGATAATATTAAGGGGCAATGAGTGTTTTTTCCACCACACAATATCCATTTGGTCACCAAAGGTGCAGCACATTACAAGCCCTGTACCTTTCTCTGGTTTGACCATATCATCAGCTATTATAGGCACGCGCGCGCCAAATAATGGAGTAATTGCATATTGCCCTTGCAGGTGTTTATAACGCTCATCATCAGGGTGATAAAATACGGCAGCACATGCTGGTAGCATTTCAGGTCTAGTGGTGGCGATAATAATTTCTTCACCTTTTTCAGTGCGAAAAATAATATCGTTCATTACGCCGGTTTTTTCTTTATCCTCAATATCAGCTTGCGCTAGCGCAGTTCTGTCAACAGGATCCCAAAGCATTGGCTGCTCATCACGATATATTTCACCTTTGTTCATTAAGTCCAGAAATGACATTTGCGAAATTTGCCGTGATAATGGACTTATGGTTTGATACTCAAGACTCCAGTCAACTGATAAAGCTATATTATTAAACAGCAACCTAAATTTTTCTTCCTCAACTGCTACTACCTCTTTGCAAATTTCAATAAATTGCTGCCTATCCATACCAGCGGCTTTTATCCCTTTTTGCTTCTCCACCAAACGTTCTGTTGGCAAACCGTTATCATCAAAGCCCATTGGATAGAAAATGTTTTTACCCTTCATACGCTGGAAACGCACAATAAAGTCTGTTTGCGTATAACTATAAACGTGCCCTATATGCAATTGACCTGATACAGTTGGGGGCGGCGTATCTACAACGAAATTATTTTTTCTAGGTTCAGATTCGTTCCATTTATAAATTTGTTTTTCTTGCCAAAATTTTTGCCATTTCTTTTCGCTTTCATTAAAGGTATAATTCTTTGGAAGTTCTTTCATAATTCTCCAGTATATTTATTAGGCTTCTTTAGAAACTGGCTTACAAGAAGGAAGTTTTCAAAGAAGTTTTAGATAAAAAATATATATTAACTATAGCAAAATGCCAAACAAAATATTGACCCTTTTAAAACTTGCGCGCGCTCACTCTCCTGTAGCGTATTTACTGGTGTTCTTTCCCGCTTGCTATGGACTTTTTCTAGCTAGCGATAATAGCGTAGATTTTCGCTTATTATTCTTGCTATTAATAGGTAGCATTATAGTGCGTAGTGCTGGCTGTATTATTAATGATATTTTGGATCGTGATTTTGACCGCCATGTTTTGAGGACTAAAGAGAGACCCTTAGCAAATAATAGCATTACCCTTAAAGAGGCGCTTATTTTGCTTGTTACTTTATTATTAACTGGACTTGCTATCCTACTAACCTTAAGTAAAACAGCCATTTATCTAGGCTTTTTAGCCTTTATCCTAACTGTTTTGTACCCTCTTATGAAGCGTATTACTCATATGCCGCAAATATTCTTAGGCTTTACCTTTAATATGGGCGCGCTTATTGCTTACGCTGCGGCGCGCGACTCTACGAGCTTAGAGTGCCTAGTGCTCTACGCTGCTTGCTGTTTTTGGACTATAGGTTATGATACAATTTATGGCTTTATGGATATTAAGGATGATAAAAAAATAGGCGTCAAATCGCTAGCTATCTTGCTGGAGCGTAAGAATTACAAGCTGTGGCTATATTGTTTTTACCTTAGCTTTATAACCCTGTTTTCGCTGGCTTTTTGGCTTAAAAAACCTTTAAGCGCCTTGCAGCTCCTGCTGATAATTCTTGCAGCTATTACTTTAGCTTTGCAGGTTAAGAGTTTAGATATTACAAAGCCAGAGAACTGCTTTGCTAGGTTTAAAAATAGCTACTACGCTGGAGTTATCTTATTTATTGCCGCTACCTTGAGTATCTTCTAAGGCGAGTCCTTTTGAAAGAAAAGAACTTGTCTTGCTTTCTTTGCTATATCAAAATACTATAAATAAACCTAATTAATTTGTAACCAAAAGTTGGGGGTTTATATGAACATAACTAACAATATAAAACGAATAATAATTTTACTGAGTTTAGTACTAATACCCTTTAGCATAGCAATAGCAAATCCTTCAGAATATTTCGAAAAAGGTAACAGTCTAAAAAAGCAAGGTAAATTAGAGGAAGCAATAGAAGCTTTTGATTTAGCGATTAAATATAAGCCTGATTTTACTGAGGCTTATATTAACAAAGGTAATATTTTTGGTGATTTAGGTAAAACAGAAGAAGCCCTTGCTAATTACGACTTAGCAATCAATTGTAAATCTGATGATGCTGAGGCTTATTTTAACAAAGGTAAGACTTTAGACGATTTAGGCAAGTTAGAGGAGGCTATTAGTAATTATGACTTAGCAATCAAATATAAGCCTAGTTTTGCTGAGGCTTATACTAACAAAGGGACTGCTTTGCAAAAGGAAGGTAAGTTGCAAGAAGCAATTAGTAATTACGATTTAGCAATCAAATATAAACCTGATTTTGCTTATGCTTATACTAACAAAGGTAACGTTTTAGACGATTTAGGTAAAACAGAAGAAGCCATTAGCAATTACGATTTAGCAATCAAGCATAAACCTGATTTTGCTGTGGCTTATTTTAACAAAGGCTTTGTTTTGGAAAAATTAGGTAAGTTGCAAGAAGCCATTAGTAATTGCGATTTAGCAATCAAGTATAAGCCTGATTATGCTAATGCTTATTTGAATAAAGGCAACATTTTAGAGGGTTTAGGTAAAACAGAAGAAGCACTTGCTAATTACGATTTAGCAATCAAGTATAAGCCTGATTTTGCTGAGGCTTATTTTAATAAAGGAGTTATTTTAAAAAAATTAGGTAAAAATTCAGAATCAAAAAAAGCGTTTAACAAAGCAAAAAGCTTGGGAAAAAAACAATAATTTTATGCTATAAAAACTAACTCCTAAACTAGCATTAAGGAGAGCCATACTTCGCCAGCCAACTCTTCATTACGAATAGCTTTTTGGCTGGCGAATTTAATTACTTTAACTATTTAAGTCTCTTTGGGCAGCAAGCTTACGGCTTCTGTCCATATAGAAACCTGTACCAGCAGGAACTAAGCGACCTACGATAACGTTTTCTTTCAAGCCCCTTAGCTTATCTATCTTACCCGCTACAGCAGCTTCCGTTAGCACCCTAGTGGTCTCTTGGAATGATGCCGCAGAGAAGAACGACCTAGTCTGCAAGGATGCCTTAGTAATACCTTGTAATACGGTTTGCCCTTCAGCTGGCTCTAGCCCTTCACTAATAGCTTTTTCGTTGATTTCTACTAATTCACGGCGATCAAGCTTCTCACCTACCAACAAGGTAGTACCACCTGAATGAGTTATTTCAACTTTTTGCAGCATTTGACGAATAATCACTTCTATATGTTTATCGTCAATTTTCACGCCTTGCAAGCGGTAAACAGCTTGGATTTCTCCAACCATATAACGAGATAGCTCTTCAACGCCCATTACTTTCAAGATATCTTGTAGTACTGGATGACCATCAATTAACATGTCACCTTTTTTAACAAAGTCACCTTCGTTTACTACAACATGCTTACCTTTTGGTAACATATATTCTATTGGGTGGTTACCATCTGTTGGATGAAGAATTAGGCGGCGTTTGGATTTGTAATCCTTACCAAATTCTATTCTACCATCAACTTCTGCAATCACTGCATGATCTTTAGGGCGTCTTGCTTCTACAAGTTCTGCTACTCTTGGCAAACCACCAGTAATATCTTTAGTCTTTGTCGATTCACGAGGAATACGAGAAATAATATCACCAGCCGATATTTGCTGTCCTTCTTCAACGCTTAATATAGCATTAACTGGTAGGTAATACTTAGCTTCCATGCCATTTGATAAAGTGATAGGCTCTCCATTATCGTCTATCAATTGTACTCTTGGTCTTAAATCAGCACCACGAGAATACTGACGAGATTCAATTATCACTTTACTTGAAATACCAGTTGCTTCATCAGTAACGGCGCGAATAGAGACTCCTTCTACCATGTCTTTAAAGACTGCCTTACCAGATTTTTCAGTGATGATTGGAATTGTATATGGATCCCACTCTGCTATTTTTTGTCCTTTCTTGACGTTATAGCCGTCATCAACCATCAATCTCGCGCCATATGGTACTTTGTGCCTTGCGCGTTCTTGTCCTTTTGCATCAATTAACAATACTTCACAAGCACGGCTCATAACAATTTGGCGTCCATCAGAGTCAATAACTAGGTTTCTACCCAGCACCTTAACCTTAGCTTCATACGATGCATCAACAGATGAAATTTCCGCGCCTTTTGTAGCAGCTCCACCTATATGGAACGTCCTCATTGTTAGCTGTGTACCAGGCTCTCCAATAGACTGCGCAGCGATAACACCTATAGCCTCACCAACTGATACTAAAGAACCGCTTGAAAGGTCACGACCATAACATTTTGTACAAATTCCGTCCTCTATTTCACAAGTTAAGACTGAACGCACTTTTATTGAGTCAAGACCAGCTTCTTCTATTTTTTCTAAGCTTGCTTCTGTGATCAGCTCACCAGCATGCATTAATAAACTATCATTTAATGGATTATATGTATCAATTGCTACCGTACGACCAAGCACTTGCTCAGATAATGATACTACAACTTCACCACCATCAATAACAGCATTAACCTCTAGACCTTCTAGAGTACCGCAATCTTCTTCAGTAACAATACAATCTTGCGCGACATCTACAAGTTTTCTAGTTAGGTAACCAGAGTTAGCCGTCTTCAACGCTGTATCTGCAAGACCTTTACGTGCACCGTGGGTTGAGTTAAAATATTCAAGAACAGTTAAGCCCTCACGGAAGTTAGAAATAATTGGCGTTTCAATAATTTCACCAGAAGGTTTTGCCATCAAACCACGCATACCAGCAAGCTGTTTAATCTGCGCCGCAGAACCCCTAGCACCAGAAGTTGCCATCATATAGATAGAATTTAGCTTTTGCTGGCTAGTTGAGTTTTGGCTAGAAGGAGAAGGCATAGCAATTTCCTTCATCATATCACCCGCAACTTTATCAGTACATCTAGACCAAGCGTCAATTACCTTGTTATATTTTTCTCCATAAGTAATCAAACCATCTGAGTATTGTTGTTCAAATTCTTTAACTTCAGACAAGGTTAAATTAATATGGACATCTTTTGTTTTTGGTACAACCATATCGTCCATACCAAAAGAAATTCCAGATAAACATACATGCTTAAATCCAAGCTGCATTAACTTATCAGCAAAAATCACCGTCGCTTTTTGACCGCAATGACGATAAACCGCATCGATTACAGCAGAAATATCCTTTTTAGTCATTGGTTTATTAACTAATTTAAAACTAATATTAGGATTTTGTGGCAATAATTGTCCTATAATCAATCTACCAACAGTCGTGTCAACTATGGAGGTAATCACCTTACCTTCAACGTTTAGCATCTCACTACGGAACTTGATTTTAGTATGAATTGTCAATACCTTATTGTATAAAGCATGTTCAATCTCTGCCATATCACTAAATATCATACCCTCGCCAAGCTCATTATCTATAGCAATGGTTAGATAATACAAGCCTAGTACTATATCTTTATCAGGTACAATAATAGGACGACCATTAGCAGGGCTTAAAATGTTATTAGTAGACATCATAAGTACCCTAGCTTCAATCTGCGCTTCAATCGATAAAGGTATATGAACTGCCATTTGATCGCCGTCAAAGTCTGCGTTAAATGCTGCGCAAACAAGCGGGTGCAATTGTATAGCCTTGCCTTCAATTAGCAACGGTTCAAAAGCTTGAATACCAAGTCTGTGCAATGTCGGTGCTCTGTTTAACAATACTGGATGTTCCCGTATCACCTCCTCTAGCACATCCCATACTTCTGGTTTTTCAGATTCGACCATTTTTTTAGCAGCCTTAATTGTGGTAGCAATACCGTATAATTCAAGCTTAGCGTAAATAAATGGCTTAAATAGCTCTAGCGCCATCTTTTTAGGTATACCGCACTGATGCAATTTAAGCTCTGGACCTACCACAATTACAGAACGACCAGAATAGTCTACCCTTTTTCCAAGCAAGTTTTGACGGAAACGACCTTGCTTTCCTTTAAGCATATCACTTAAGGACTTAAAGGCTCTTTTATTTGTATTTTTTATTACCTTACCACGGCGACCATTATCAAACAAAGCATCAACTGCTTCTTGCAGCATACGCTTTTCATTTCTGATAATAATATCTGGAGCTCTTAGCTCAAGTAGCCTTTTTAAACGGTTATTTCTGTTGATAACTCTTCTATATAATTCGTTAAGGTCAGAAGTAGCAAATCTGCCTCCATCAAGCATCACAAGTGGACGAATTTCAGGCGGAATTACAGGAAGCACGTCCATGATCATCCACTCTGGCTTGTTACCAGAACCAATAAAATCTTCTACTAATTTTAAGCGCTTAATGAACTTTTTCTTTTTTACTTCTGAGTTAGTGTCTTGCAAATCTTGTTGCAAAGTCTTGCGCAGCTCTGGCAAATCCAGCTCAGAAAGCATCTGTTTCACCACTTCAGCGCCTATAGAAGCAACGAAATTATCTTCACCATACTCATCTTGAGCTCTTTGCAAAGCTTCTTCTGATAACAGATCGCCTTTTTGCAATGCAGATAGTCCTGGATCAACAACAACATAACTTTCGAAATAAAGAATCTTTTCTAGATCCTTCATCATAATATCAAGTAGGGTACTAATTCTTGATGGCAAGGACTTTAGAAACCAGATATGCGCTACAGGAGCAGCAAGTTCTATATGACCCATTCTTTCACGGCGTACTTTTGAGCTAGTTACTTCAACACCGCATTTCTCACAGGTGATGCCACGATATTTCATCCTTTTATATTTGCCGCAAAGGCATTCATAATCCTTTACTGGTCCAAAAATTCTTGCACAGAATAAACCCTCTTTTTCAGGCTTAAAAGTACGATAATTTATTGTCTCAGGCTTTGTAACCTCGCCAAAAGACCATGAGCGTACTTCCTCAGGACTTGCTATGTTAATTTTTATTTGATCAAATTGTTGCGTATTGCTTAATTGTCCGTAAAAATTGATCATTCCTGCCATAAAAATTTTCCCCAATTTTGATATTCTAAAATAATTTCTCGAAGCCGAGCAGCTTTATTTAGCTTGCTCCCAGTAGCGCCCCTTTAGTCCTTGATTCTCATCATCCAAAGTATTTTTGGATTTAAGATTATGTTCTATTGTTTGTATCACTTCATCTACCGTAGTTACAACTTGCATTTGATTTAAATGCTTTTGCTGCACAGTATTAGTATCTAGCATAACCTTAAATTGTTCTAACAAATGATCCCAAAAATGATCTAAATTTAGTAGAATAATTTGTTTTTTAATCAAACCAAATTGGCTATGCGTTAAAAAGTCCATTAGTTCATGTAGCGTTCCAAAACCGCCAGGCATTACAACGATTATATCCACCTTATCTTGAAACACCGCCAAACGTTTATGCAGGGTTTCCGTCCAAGTTAGGTTATCATCTAAAATCTCTGTATGCTGTACATTATAACTACGTAAAGCCTCAGGCATTACGCCATGTAATTGCTTAGCATTTACAGAGTTTAGGTAACCATCAACTACTTCCTTCATCAGACCAGTCTTTGATCCGCCAGTAATAAGGTTATAATGGTTTTTAGCAACAGCCTTGCCAAGACTAAAAGCAGCTTTCTTAAAGCTTGCAGGTATTTGGTCATTTGCGCTACAAAACACCCCTACGCTTTTAGCCTTGGTTGATTCTGTTACACCGTCAGTCGCTTTACAAATATTGTAACTCAAACATACTACCATAAATAAAGCGACTGCTTTTGTAACCATATTTTACCTTAGACCGTTGTATCCTCAAGCTGTACATTCAGACATAATGATCTAAATTCTTTGATCATAACGTTAAATGACTCTGGAATACCTGATTCAAAATTATTATCACCGCGTACGATTGATTCATAAATTTTAATCCTACCAACCACGTCATCTGACTTAACTGTGAGCATTTCTTGCAAGGTATAAGCAGCACCATAAGCTTGCAGAGCCCAACATTCCATTTCCCCGAATCTTTGTCCACCGAAATGCGACTTACCACCGAGTGGTTGTTGAGTTACAAGGCTATAAGGACCAATAGAACGAGCATGAATCTTGTCATCAACCAAGTGGTGCAGTTTGAGCAAATATTTATAGCCAACTGTGACGTTACGATCAAAATACTCTCCTGTTCTGCCATCAATTACCCTAACTTGACCAGATTCATTCTGACCTGCTAGCTCTAGCATTGATTTGACATCCTCAACTTTTGCACCATCAAAGACAGGGGTTGAGAAATATACGCCATTTTTATTGTTATAACAGATATCAAGCAACTCTTCCTTAGACATTTTTTCAATATCTTTTGGCAAAGAGTTATTGCCGTAAACTTTCTTGACAAAGCCTTTTATTTCGTCAATGTCAATTTCGTTATTGTTATACTTATCTAGCATATTACCTATATGCTTACCTAGATTTACCGCAGCCCAGCCTAAATGCGTTTCTAGAATCTGCCCCACATTCATACGTGAAGGTAAACCTAAAGGATTTAAAACAATGTCTACTACTGTTCCATCTTCTAGGAATGGCATATCTTCTTCTGGCATAATGCTCGAAATAACACCTTTGTTTCCGTGGCGTCCAGCCATTTTATCACCTGGCTGCAATTTATGCTTAGTAGCGATAAATACTTTTACCACTTTTAAAGCACCTTGCGGCAGATCATCGCCACTTTGCAATTTATCAACCTTGCTGGTAAAACGTTTATTTAGCATATCACGTTTTTCATCGTAATGGTGCTTAATCTGCTCAACTTCATTCATTGTAGCAGCGTCTTCAACAACTAATTGCCAGTACTGCCCTTTTGACAATGAATTAAGCAGCTCATCTGTTATTACAGCCCCAGCTTTTACAGATTTTGGTCCACTAACAATAACTTGATTGAGTAAAACTTTTCTCAGACGTAAGAAGACGAAATGCTCAATAATAGCAAGCTCATCGTCACGATCTTTCGCCAGTTTCTCAATCTGTTGTTTCTCAATAGCTATAGCGCGCTCGTCTTTCTCTACACCACGACGAGAGAATACTCTCACCTCAACGACTGTACCGCTAACACCAGGTGGCACATGCAATGAAGAGTCCCTGACATCAGCAGCTTTTTCACCAAAAATAGCTCTAAGAAGCTTTTCCTCTGGTGTCATTGGTGATTCACTTTTGGGCGTTACTTTACCTACTAATATGTCACCAGGTCTTACCTCAGAACCTACATATACTATGCCTACCTCATCAAGGTGACGTAAACTTTCGTCGCTTACATTTGGTATATCACGAGTAATCTCTTCAGGACCAAGTCTAGTATCACGAGCTATTACCTCAAATCCTTCAATATGGATAGAAGTATAAACATCTTCTTTTACTATTCTTTTAGAAATAATTATTGAATCCTCAAAGTTATAACCATTCCAAGGAATAAAGGCTACTAAAACATTTCTACCTAAAGCTATCTCTCCCTTATCTGTGCTTGGACCATCAGCAATAACCTCACCCTTTTTCACGTGATTACCAACATTAACCAAAGGTTTTTGGTTAATACATGTATTGTGGTTGGAACGCTGAAATTTCAGTAGGTTATAGATATCAACACCTGGAGAACCGTCTTTCTTCTCCTCTTTGGTACGAATAACGATCCTTGTAGAGTCAACTTGTTCAACTATACCATCATTTAAAGCAACTACAGATGCTCCTGAATCTTTCGCAACGACTCCTTCTATACCTGTACCTACAAGCGGTGCATCGCTTTTGATCAAAGGAACAGCTTGGCGTTGCATGTTTGATCCCATCAAAGCTCTGTTAGCATCGTCATTTTCTAAGAACGGAATCAAAGAAGCCGCTACAGAAACAACCTGCATTGGCGTTACGTCGATATAATCCACTTCTTCTGGCGGTATCATTACAAAGTTACCACCATCGACCCTACAGTTAATTAGATCCTCAAGTAACTTGCCTGTTTCATCTACTGTAGCATTTGCCTGAGCAATTTTGTATTTTCCTTCCTCTATCGCAGACAAGTAAACCACTTCATTAGTCACCTTGCCGTCAGTTACAGAACGATATGGACTCTCAATAAAACCATGTTTGTTTACTCTTGCATAAGTTGCCATTGAGTTAATCAAACCAATATTTTGTCCTTCTGGAGTCTCAATAGGGCATATCCTACCATAGTGAGTTGGATGTACGTCACGCACCTCGAAACCAGCTCTATCACGGCTTAAACCGCCGGGTCCTAAAGCTGACAATCTTCTCTTATGAGTGATCTCTGACAATGGATTTGTCTGATCCATGAACTGAGATAATTGCGAAGTACTGAAAAATTCTTTTATAACTGACACTAAAACTTTAGCATTCACTAAGTCATGAGGCATAACAGCATCAATATCAACTACAGACATTCTTTCTAATACAGATTTTTCAGTCCTTACGAGCCCTATTCTGAATTGGTTCTCAATTAATTCACCTACTGACCTAACTCTTCTGTTACCTAAATGGTCTATATCATCAACTTGTCCTTTACCTTCTTTTAGCTCAACAAGCAATTTCAGTATGTGCTTAATATCCTCTGCTGTTAAGGTCGTCAAAGACTCAGATAGCGATAACCCCAGCCTTGAATTTATCTTAATTCTACCAACCTCTGACAAGTCATATCTCTCAGCATCAAAGAATAGGCTGTTAAACAATGCTTGCCCCGCCTCTACAGTTGCCGGCTCACCTGGACGCAATACCTTAAATATATCAATTAAAGCTGATGCTTGATCCTGATTTTTATCAGCAAACAAGGTATTTCTAACATAAGGAGCAGATTGACTGCCTATATCAAGAACAATTAAAGATTTTAATTTAGATTCTGTTATAAACTCTAATACTTCCGCAGTGATTATTTCACCAATTTTAGCCTTTACTTCTCCTTTGTTATTTACCAGCTCCTCACCTAAGAATCTACCTAGAAGATATTCATACTCAACTAGCACATTTACAACGCCGTCTTTAGCAAACTTTCTAGCTAATCTTGGGGTAATTTTTTGACCAGCCTCTAGCACTACAGAGCCAGTATCTGCATCTATTAAGTTACTGACTAACCTATGAGCGGTAATAGACTCAGGAACAAACGGCGTCGACCAACCGCCTTTTTTTGCAACATATGTTACTGTGTTATAATAAAATTTGATAATTTCATTACTTGTCATTCCAAGTGCTCTTAGAATAGTAGTAGCATAAAGCTTTCTTTTTCTATCTATCCTAAAGAAAACTATATCTTTTGAGTCAAATTCAAAATCAAGCCAAGAGCCTCTGTAAGGTATAACACGAGCAGAGTATAAAAATTTACCAGAAGAGTGCGTTTTACCGTCATCATGGTAGAAAAACACACCAGGCGAGCGATGCATTTGTGACACAACTACTCTTTCTGTACCATTAATGATAAATGTACCATTTTTGGTCATGAGAGGGATCTCACCCATGTATACTTCTTGCTCCTTGATGCCTTTGATCTCCCTTGCACCCGTTGTCTCATCAATATCCCAAACGCTAAGACGCAATGTTACCTTAAGCGGAGCGGCATAGCTTAAGCCCCTTTGATTACATTCTTCTACGTCATATTTAGGATTATCAAATTCGTATTTTACAAATTCTAAAGTTGCCGTGCTTGATGGTTCATGAATAGGAAAAATAGAACTTAAAACTGATTGAAGCCCTTTATTTTCCCTTTCTGAATCTTTTACATTCAGCTGCAAGAAATTTTTTTCATAGGAATTTTTTTGTACCTCAATCAAATTTGGGATAGAGGCGACCAAATTTATTTGACCGAAATTTTTCCTGATACGTTTACCAATTGATAAAGCTTGATTCATATAATCTCCTGATAAATTTTATGCCAAACAACAGTGTTGTGCATAGCACATGTGAATATTGGGAAAAGACCATTTTTAGTAGTCATAGTGCTTTTTGTAAGAATGTAGGAATCTTTGGTATTTCGAGATTGTTTAGTTAGAGTTTTATGCATGACTATACGTATTAAATACCACTACTAATAGAGAAATTACAACCTAACTTTTCTGCGACCAAAGCAAATTTAATTTTATAGATCGCTAAAACACTAAATTGCTAATAACTTAAAAATCCAAGAACTTACTTAAGTTACTAAATTATGCTGCGCTTATGTCCGCTTATACCAATTCCAATTTTTAAATGATCCAAACGGATTTTGTAAGTTTCGTCTTTGCGTACATATTTAATATACCCCTTTATCAGACTCACTTTGAAATCCACTTGTCCAATTTAATTCTTGAGCAATGGTATTACTTACTGCTTTCTGCTAATAAATTCTGTAATAGAGGGCTGATATCTTAACGACTCTTTTACTTTAAAATTAACTAGAAATTAAACTACTTTTAAGGCGTTAACCTAAGGAAAGTATTAACCTTTAAATTGCGCAGGACTTTATATCTAAACTTATACTAAGTCGCTTCAAAATAGCTAAGGTCTAAAGACATAAATCCACGTCGTTAAAAAGCTTTAAACTAAATTAACTGCGTGGACTCTATATTTTAGACTTTTTATAAAAATAACAATTTTAAAGCAACTTTTATTAGTTTAAGATTAGCTTGTTTCCGCCTATCGATATTAAAATAATCGAATTAGGGCAGTATAACCACCCTAATTCAAGCCTAATTTATTTAATATCAACTTTTGCGCCAGCAGCGTCAAGCTTGGACTTCATAGACTCAGCATCTGCTTTATTAACAGATTGTTTTACAGGCTGTGGAGCACCGTCTACTAAGTCTTTAGCTTCTTTCAAGCCTAAACCTGTAAGCTCTCTTACTACTTTAATTACTTCGATTTTCTTATCACCAGCGCTAACTAGAATTACATCAAATTCTGTTTGTTCTGCAGCAGCTTCAGCAGCAGCAGGAGCAGCAGCAGCGGCTACAGGAGCAGCAGCTGAAACACCCCATTTTTCTTCTAGTAATTTTGAAAGCTCTGCAGCTTGCATTACTGTTAGTGTTGATAATTGATCTACAATTTTGTTTAAATCTGTCATAGTTTTTCCTCTCAAAGATTTTTATTTAATTAGTTTTTATCTGCGTAAGCTTGAAGAACCCTAGCAAGCTGAGCGGCTGGAGCTTGCAACACGCCAACCATTTTGGCAGCTGGAGCCTGCAATACACCAATAATTTTACCACGCAATTCATCAAGCGAAGGTAGTTTCGCAAGTTGTTGCACTTCTTCAGGTGTCAATAACTGATTATTGACGATACCACCAATAATTTTCAGCTTGTCATGACTTTTCGCAAATTCTACAATATTTTTTGCTGCAGCTACTGGATCTTCTGAGTAAGCTATAGCTGTTGGACCAGTAAGTAAATTAGATACTGTTTCTATACCAACATTACTTGCAGCGATTTTTGACAAAGTATTTTTAACAACTTTGAAACCGGCACCATTTGCTCTCAGAGATTTACGCAATGCAGTAATTTGACTCACTGTCAAACCATGATAATGAGTTATTATCACAGAAGAAGATTGCTTATACACACCCTCTAAATCGGCAACAAACTCTAGTTTTTCTGATCTTAGCACTTTAATTCTCCCTATAGTGTCATCAAGATATAGTGGTCACGTCTATCTTCACAGAAGGACCCATAGTTGATGATAGATACACAGCTTTTACATAAGTTCCTTTAGCACCTGTAGGCTTAGCCTTGACTACAGCACTTATAAGGGTTTGCGCATTCTGCAACAAATCATTATTTGCAAAAGACAACTTACCAACACCAGCATGTACTATACCAGTTTTTTCTACTCTATACTCCACTTGACCACTTTTTGCATTTTTAACTGCAGTAGCGATATCAGCTGTAACTGTACCAAGTTTTGGATTAGGCATCAAACCTTTTGGACCAAGTATCCTTGCAACAGAACCAATAACGCCCATCATATCAGGTGTAGAAATACATACATCAAAATTAATGCGACCCGCTTTGATTTCTTCTATAATTTCTGCTGCGCCAACTAAATCAGCACCAGCTGCTTTAGCCTCAGAGTCTCTTTCTTCTTTACAGATAACAGCAACCCTAACATCTTTACCCGTGCCAGCTGGCAGTGCCACAACGCCACGAACCATTTGATCTGAGTGACGAGGATCAACACCAAGCTTCATCACCACTTCTAGAGTTTCATCAAATTTAACATAAGAGGCGCTCTTTAGAGACTGTATAGCTTCTTCTAAATTATATAACTTAGCTGCATCCACTTTCTCTCTAGCAGCCCTTAGCTTCTTACCACCAGTCAACTTAATTTGCTTATTTACTGACATTTAAATTACCCCTCCACCACTTCTACACCCATAGATTCTGCAGTTCCTCTAATAATTTTAGCGGCAGCTGCCAAATCATTGGCGTTAAGGTCAACCATTTTAAGTTTGGCAATTTCTTCACATTGAGCTAGAGTAATTTCACCAATTACCGCCTCTTTTTTCGTCGCAGAAGATCCTTTTTGGATTTTAGCAAACTTTTTTATATAATAAGAAGCTGGAGGTGTTTTAGTAACAAACGTAAAACTTTTATCCTCATAAGCAGTTATCACAACAGGAACTGGTGTACCAGGCTCCATGGATTGAGTAGCAGCGTTAAAAGCTTTGCAAAACTCCATTATGTTCAAACCTCTTTGACCTAAAGCAGGTCCTACAGGCGGAGATGGATTAGCTTTAGCCGCTGGTATAGCTAGCTTAATATAACCCGTTATTTTTTTAGCCATTAATTTTCCCTTTAATTTAATTACTTATTATCGCTATGCTAAATGGAGTTGCATCTTCCAAAATCACAAGCGCGAGTCATGCGTAATTCCTCATAACCCTAGTCTAAACATCTGCATCGCTTTTCTTCACCTGAGAAAAGCTTAAATCTATAGGAGTAGCTTTACCAAATATAGAAATAGATACTTTTAAACGTTGCTTGTCATTATCTATTTCTTCTATTACACCATTAAAACTATCAAATGGTCCATCTGTAACGACTACTTGCTCTCCGATTTCATATAACTTATTTACCTTAATATCTTTAGCCTCAGATTCTAACTGACTAAAAATATTTTGCACTTCTTTTTCACTTAATGGCTGAGGCGTACTCTTACTGCCTAAAAAGCCTGTAATTTTTGGCACGCTTTTTACCAAATGCCACGACTCATCAGTCATTTTCATTTTGATAAGAATATAGCCAGGCATGAATTTTTTTTCGCCTTTCACAGTCTTACCATTCTTCACTTCTGGCACTTCAATAACAGGCACAACTATATCTTCAAAAAATTCTGACATATTATGCTTAGCAACTTGATCTAATATCATTTGCTTAACGCGTTTTTCAGAACCAGATAGTGTATGGATAATGTACCACTTTGCCACAATAATTTCTCTAAAAATCTTACTATCTATTAACTACTTACCAATTTGCAAAAGCAACTGCACTATATTATGTATTCCGTAATCTAGCACTAAAAATATTACACTAAATATTAAAACTGCAATCACAACCACTATAGTAGAAGTAGTCAATTCCTTTCTATCAGGCCAAACTACTCTACTAGCTTCTTGCTTGACTTGTTGATAGAATTTATAAATTTTATTATCTCTTAACATTTTATAGCCACTACGAGTTGGCAGGAGCGACAGGCATCGAACCCGCAACCTCCGGTTTTGGAGACCGGCGCTCTACCAATTGAGCTACACTCCTATCATATTTTTAGAAATAGGTCAATATTATTCTTACAATAACAAAAATATTACCCTACTCTACCCAAAAAACTAATTACTTCTTCGCCTTTATATTATCAGCAACTTGTTGAGGCACTTGGTCATAATGAGAAAATACCATACTGTACTGAGATCTACCTTGCGATAAAGACCTTAGAGTATTAACGTACCCAAACATTTCAGCCAAAGGCACATTTGCTGTTATAACCTGCGCGTTGCCCCTAGGCTCCATACTTTGTACCTGACCCCTGCGGCTATTTAAGTCACCTATAATGTCACCCATATATTCATCTGGAGTCACAACTTCAACTTTCATAACTGGCTCAAGCAGCTTAGGGCTACCTTTTGGCATTCCTTCTCTAAATGCTGCTTTGGCAGCAATTTCGAACGCAAGAACACTAGAATCCACATCATGGAATGCACCATCGATCAAAGTCGCCTTAAAGTCAATCATCGGATAACCAGCAATAATACCACTATCTTTGATGTTATTAAAACCTTTTTCGACGCCTGGAATAAATTCTTTAGGTATAGAACCACCAACGATTTTACTCTCAAAAACAAATCCATTACCTGGCTCAAGCGGTTCAAAAATAATTTTAACCCTAGCAAATTGACCAGCACCACCAGATTGTTTTTTATGAGTATAATCGACTTCACAAGCCTTAGTAATCGTCTCGCGGTAAGCTACTTGCGGAGCACCTACGTTAGCTTCCACTTTAAACTCACGCCTCATACGATCAACGATAATCTCTAAGTGCAACTCGCCCATTCCTTTAATAACAGTTTGACCGGTTTCTTGATCAGTTGACACACGCAGCGATGGATCTTCAGCAGCAAGCCTTGATAAAGCAAAACCCATTTTTTCCTGATCAGCAGTTGATTTTGGCTCAATAGCTAATTCAATTACAGGCTCTGGAAATTCCATTCTTTCCAAAATAACTTGCCTATCCATATCACATAAAGTATCGCCTGTTGTAGTGTTTTTCAAACCAGCAAGTGCTACGATATCTCCAGCAACAGCTTCTTTGATATCTTCCCTTTCGTTAGCGTGCATTAAAAGCATCCTGCCAACTCTTTCTTTCTGATCCTTAACACTGTTCATAACAGTGATACCAGATTGAATTTTACCTGAATATATTCTAACAAAAGTCAATGAACCAACAAAAGGGTCGGTCATAACTTTAAAAGCTAAAGCTGAAAATGGCTCTGTTTCTGATATTTTAAAATCACACTCTTCTTCAGTTTTAACGTCAATACCCCTTACAGTTGCAATATCAACAGGAGAAGGTAAGTAATCAATAACCGCATCTAACAATGGTTGAACACCTTTATTTTTAAAAGCACTACCACACAATACCGGCACACATGTACCTTGTATTGTACCTTTTCTAATACAAGCTTTAATTTCTTCTTCAGTTAACTCTTCACCAGAAAGATACTTTTCCATCATTACATCATCAACTTCTACAGCTAAATCAAGCAATTGACTTCTATATTCTTTAGCCTTATCAACCATATCAGCTGGAATATCTTCGAAAAAGAATTCAGCCCCTAAAGACTCATCTTTCCAAATTATCGCTTTCATTTTAATAAGGTCAATAACGCCTCTGAAGGTATCTTCAATACCAACAGGTAATTGAGTTACTATAGGATTAGCACCAAGACGGTCTTTTATCATTTCAACACAACGATAAAAATTAGCACCCATCCTGTCCATTTTATTAACAAAACACATTCTAGGCACATTATATTTATCAGCCTGACGCCAAACAGTTTCTGATTGCGGCTCTACGCCAGCTACACCATCAAATACAGCTACAGCACCATCAAGTACACGCAATGAACGCTCTACTTCAATAGTAAAGTCAACGTGACCAGGAGTATCGATAATATTAATTCTTTTGTCATTCCAAAAACAAGTTGTAGCAGCAGAAGTAATAGTAATACCACGCTCTTGCTCTTGTTCCATCCAGTCCATAGTAGCACCACCATCATGCACTTCTCCAATCTGGTGTGATTTACCTGTATAATACAGAATACGCTCTGTAGTGGTGGTTTTACCAGCATCAATGTGAGCGCAAATGCCGATATTACGGGTATCTGATAAATTAGACATAATTTGTAATTACCTTTGTGTTTTCTTAGGGCTAAAGTGAGAGAAAGCTTTGTTAGCGTCCGCCATTTTATGCGTATCTTCTCTCTTCTTAATAGCAACGCCTCTATTGTTAGAAGCTTCAAATAACTCTTCAGCTAATTTGTCAATTATGTTTTTTTCAGATCTTTTATTAGCAGCGTCAATAATCCAGCGATAAGCAAGCGCATATCCCCTTCTTTCATCGACAGGAGAAGGAACTTGGTAGTTAGCGCCACCTACTCTAACAGACGTTACTTCAAGATATGGCTTTACATTATTAATAGCTGTATTGAAAGTTTCAAAAGGATCGCTCTTATATTTTTTTTCTACCTTGCTCAAAGCGCTGTAAACTATTTTTTCAGCAAGAGCCTTCTTCCCTTCTTTCATAATGTTATTAATAAATCTAGCAACCAATATGCTATTATATTTCATATCTGGTGCAATGACTCGTTTTTCTGCGGCGTGACGACGTGACATCTTTTCTCTCTATCTAATTTTTAATTATCTTATTTTTTTGCAGCTTTAGCTGAAGTACCGTAACGTGAACGACTTTGACGGCGACCTTTAACACCCTGAGTATCGTAAGCACCACGAACTATATGATATTTCACACCTGGTAAGTCAGGAACTCTACCACCTCTAACTAAGACCGCAGAGTGCTCTTGTAGATTATGCCCTTCTCCTGGTATATAAGCATTAACGTATTGCCCATTACTCAAACGAACCCTAGCCATTTTACGAAGAGCAGAGTTTGGTTTTTTTGGCGTCACAGTTTTTACTATAACACAGACACCCTTCAAAAATGGATTACCTTTTAAGGCAGGCGACTTAGTTTTGCGAACTTTTGACTTTCTTCCAAAACGAACTAATTGATTATTTGTTGGCATTAATTAATACTCCAAGACTCTCGTTACTAATAATAAATAATATCTAAACCCTAAAAGCGTCACAATAAAGACGCCACCCCCCTGCTCTAAGGCACTTCAATTATAAACATTTACTTCAAAACACAGTTCTTAAACACGCTCTGTATGCTACTTGGTAAACATTTATAGGGTAGGAAATTTTGGTCACTATAACTAACTTTTTTATCAAAAGCAAGCAAGTTTTTGTAAATTACCCTAATAAATTTTCCTAAAACTTTCTTTTTGTCTATTGTAGTTACTCTATATTTGCATTATACCTAGTTACTTATTAAGGCATTTAAACTTTAGGCTTCTGTGAACATACTAAAGATATTTACTGATTATCGCCAGCTGCAAATTTTTATCCTAAGCATTTTTAGTGCAATACCACTGGGCATAATCTATTCTACACTTTCTGCTTGGCTAAAGGAAGAGGGTATTGATATTGCAATAATCACCACTTTTGCCATGGCTAGAATTTTCTATTCATTAAAGGTTTTATGGGCGCCTTTCGTTGACCAAATTCAAATACCTATATTAGCTAGAATTGGTCATAGAAAAAGCTGGATGGTTCTATGCACCATTACTATCACAGTAATTTTATTCTCAATGAGTCGCTCTGAGCCTAACCATTCATTGAACACCCTCTATTTTCTTACTATAGCACTTGGAATTGCATCTGCAACATTTGATGTAGTTTTCGACGCTTTTAGAATTGAAAGGTTTGAAACAAATCTGCAGGCAGCTGGCGTGGCAAATACAATATTTGGTTATAGAATAGGTATACTAATAGCCGGCGCTGGAGCGCTTTATTTTGCAGAATTATACGGCTGGAATAACACCTTCTTAGCCACAGCTATATTGTATGCTTTATGCACTATATTCATTTTATGTATTAGCGAAACAAAAATAACACGCCAAAAATTCAATGTTTTTTCTACGCAATCTTGGAAAACTGGCGTCATCCAACCTTTCACTGATTTTTTCAAAAAGGATGGGGCAACTCTAATATTAATAGGAGTAATTTTCTTTAAACTTGGCGATGCATTTCTTGGCGTTGTCGCAATGCCTTTTTACTTAGAACTTGGCTTTTCAAAAACTGAAATTGCTTCAGTAACAAAAATCTTTGGACTTGCTATGACAATAGCTGGCACTTACCTTGGTGGGTATTTAATCTACCGTATTGGACACTTTAAAGGACTTATCTTTGGAGGAATAGCACAAAGCATTACCAACGCCTCTTTTATTTGGTTAAACCACATGGGACACGACGTAAGCGCCCTGAAAATTGCCATAGCAATAGAGAATATCGCCTCTGGTCTCGGAACAGCTGCTTTAGTCGGCTACCTCAGTTCATTATGTAACAAGCAATTTTCAGCAACTCAATACGCTCTCCTAAGCGGGGCTTCTGGCTTATTTAGTCATACTATAGTAGTTTATGGTGGCAGTATGGTAAATTTAATGGGCTGGAACTGGTACTTTTTCCTAACAATTATAATGGGTTTGCCAGGTATTATACTTTTTAGCTTGTTAAACAGAAAATACTCCAGCTCGTTAGAGAAAAGCAGTTAATAACTGATGGCGCTAATAAACAAAGACGCTACGCCTTTTTATCTATGGATGACTAGGTTAATAATTTCGTGGCAATTTAAAGAAAAAACTATCAATTTTTTTATACCTCACATATAATGAAATTATAAAGTATAAGAAACATTGATACTAAATATTTATTGAGGAAAATTTCATTATATGGCTAGAGTTACTGTTGAAGATTGTGTAGGTAAAGTAAGAAATAGATTTGAACTGGTAGCACTTGCGGCACAAAGGACAAAGGATATCAACTCTGGCGGCGTAATCACCGTGGACCGCGATAATGACAAAGACCCTGTAGTTGCGCTTAGAGAAATTGCTGCTGGTCATGTAAATACTGATACATTACGAGAAGAACTCATCAGAAGGCTGCAAGCTCGCAGTACTGTTGATTATGTAGAGGATGAAAACTTACATGTAGACTCTGAACCTGAAGATTTTGAGTATATCGCAGACGGCTCAGATCTACACATCAGCGATGACCATTCTGACCTAGATAATGAAATGTTTGATGATGACGTAATTGAAGGGAATGATAACGAGTTGTAAAATATGGATCGCCAGGATATTTTAAATAGCTTAAAATCCTACGATCCAAACTTTGATGGACCTAAAGTAAATAAAGCAATAGATTTTGCTATACATTACCACGGTTCTCAAACTAGAGAATCAGGTGATCCTTACTACCACCATCCTCTAGAAGTAGCAGAAATTATTATCAAAATGCGTCTTGATAGTAATTCTGTTATTACCGCTTTACTTCACGATACCGTTGAAGATACTGAACTTACCCTTGAAGAGATTAACGACCATTTTGGTAGCGAGGTAGCAAAACTCGTTGATGGCGTCACGAAATTATCTAAGCTAGAGTTCCTTCCTGACCACCTAAGGCAAGCTGAAAATTTCCGTAAATTACTCCTTGCTATGAGCGAGGATATAAGGGTTTTACTGGTAAAACTTGCTGATCGCTTGCATAATATGCGCACCATAGACGATGTAAAAGCTCCAGAAAAACGCGCTAGAATTGCGCTTGAAACAATGGAGATTTACGCCCCACTTGCTGAAAGGATAGGTATCCAACAAATAAAAAGTGAGCTGCAAGATATCTGCTTTCGAATCCTCCAGCCTGAAATTAGAGATTCTATTCTAAGCCGCCTAAAAGCTATTTCTAAGGATGAAACACATGTTGTTGATAGAATAGTCAATGAGATTCAAGGTATCCTGAATAGCGCTAAAGTTAAGGCAAAAGTATATGGTAGACAAAAAACGCCATATTCTATTTGGATGAAAATGAAACAAAAGAATATTGGACTGGATCAACTATCTGATATCATAGCATTCAGAATAATTGTAGATAATATTCCAGAATGTTATCAAGCTTTAGGAACTATACATACTGAATATAAAATGGTGCCAGAGAGTTTTCAGGATTTTATAAGTACGCCTAAAAATAATGGTTATCAATCTTTGCACACTGTAGTTATTGGTCCGTTGCAACAAAAAATCGAAGTGCAAATACGCACCAAAGAAATGCACGAGATTGCTGAACTTGGCGTTGCTGCACACTGGCGGTATAAACAAAAACATCATGACGCTGCAGATGGAAAACAATATAGGTGGATACGTGAATTGCTAGCAATCCTAGAGCAAGCTAGCGACCCTGAAGACTTTCTGCGAAATACTAAATTAGCAATGTATTATGATCAAGTATTTTGTTTTTCACCTCAAGGCAAGCTAATTGCCCTACCAAGAGGAGCAACTCCTATAGATTTTGCCTATGCTGTGCATTCTGACGTTGGTCATCACTGCGTTGGTGCTAAAGTTAATTCACGTATTGTGCCGCTAAGGTCGGTATTAAATAACGGCGATCAAGTAGAGATAGTTACTTCAAAAAATCAATTTCCTTCTCCAGCTTGGGAGAAATTCGTTGTTACTGGCAAAGCTCGTTCAGAAATCAGGCGCTTTATTCGAGGGCAACAAAAAGAACAATATACCAAACTCGGTAAAAACATTTTAGAAAAAGCTTTAAAAGTTGCAAATATTAAAGATACAGAGAAAGTCTTAAACAACGCTATTAGCTTTTTCAAAAAACCAACTATTAATGACCTGTTTTGCGCTGTAGGCGAAGGAACTTTATCACGTGAAGAAGTCGTTAAATATCTCTTACCTAAGAAGAGCACAATAAGTTCAACCATAGCTTTACTGAGCTTTAAAAAACATAAAGATAAAGACACTCATCAAGATAACGCCGTACCAATAAGAGGATTAATTGCTGGTATGGCAATGCATTTTGCCGGCTGTTGCCACCCTATACCAGGCGATGAGATCACTGGCGTTATTCATACTGGTAGCGGCGTTACCGTCCATACCAAAGATTGCGAAATGCTAAGTAACTTTGCTACTATGCCAGAACGCTTGATTAACCTCACATGGGATAGCGAAAAATCAAATATTCCTTTAGTTTGTAGGCTAAAAATTACCGCAACTAACGAACAAGGCAGCCTTGCCGCTCTTAGCTCTGAGATAGCCAAAGAAAAAGGCAACATTACTAACTTCAAGATAATTAACCGTTCTACAGAATTTTTTGAGCTAATTTTTGATGTTGAGGTTTATAATATTGAGCACATAGATTCAATAATTCGCGCCCTGAAGGCTAAGTCAAATATACACCATGCAGCTAGGGCTTAGGGTAATATGATTGTTGGAATAGGCACTGATATAGTTCAGATCAAACGTATAGAAGCTGTGCTTGCTAAATATGGCGATGCTTTTAGCCGGCGTATCTTAAGCGAGCGTGAACTTAACACTTTCCAGCTTATACCAGTGCATAAACACGCTAGTTTTTTAGCAAAGCGCTTTGCTGCGAAAGAGGCAATTAGCAAAGCTTTAGGTACTGGTATAACGGGAAATCTAAGTTTTAAAGATATAATAATATTCAATAATGCATCAGGAAAGCCATGCGCTGAGTTTTCGCCTAACTACTCTACGCACAATCTTAAAA
>JAIXRE010000002.1 GCA_027485375.1 Rickettsiaceae bacterium
ATCAGTCTCTAAGCAGTTACTGCCGGTATTTGATAAACCGATGATTTACTACCCTCTAAGCACTATGATGCTTGCAGGAATACGTGATGTACTGCTAATTTGCATGCCTCGTGACCTACCGTCGTTCGAGCAACTACTTGGCAATGGAGAGGACTGGGGTATTAGCATTACTTATGCTACTCAGGCTGAAGCTAATGGACTTGCTGAAGCTTTTATAATAGGCGAGAATTTTATCGCTAATGACAAAGTCGCCCTAATATTAGGTGATAATATTTTTTATGGTCATAATTTTGCAGAGCAAACAGCCAAAGCTTATGAGCAAAAAGAAGGCGCAACTATTTTTGCCTATCACGTCAACGATCCAGAAAGATATGGTATCGTTGAATTTGGTGCTAGCGGAGAAGTCTTATCCTTAGAAGAAAAGCCCACAAAGCCAAAATCTAATTATGCTATAACAGGTCTATATTTTTATGATGAGAATGTAGTCTCTCTAGCCAAGACATTGAAGCCCTCAAAGCGTGGAGAGCTAGAAATAACTGACCTGAATCAACTATACTTGCAGCAAGGTAAGCTAACAGTAGAGCTTATAGGTCGAGGTCATGCTTGGCTTGATACTGGTAATGCAGAAGCACTGCTAGAAGCGGCGCATTATGTTGCTACTATTGAACGAAGGCAAGGTCTGAAAATCGCTTGTCCAGAGGAAATAGCTTGGCGTAGCCAGTGGATAGATGATAGGAAATTTGAAGAATTAGGGCTTAAAGTCGCAAAAAGTAGCTATGGTCAATATATTTTAGAGTTGCTAAGGCAATCTAGCAAGTAGAATGATTTTAGCTAGCGATATGAAGTGAATGTTTTAACTGCCTGAATTTTTCTAATAAACTGTCAATTGCTTGAATAAAACTAGGGTCATGGATATTGCTTGCTTGGTGCGGCGAAACTGATAAGTTTGCTGTTTCAAGATTTGTAGTGTCAAAGGCTAATTGTGTTACCTTGGTAATTTTGTCACTACTAACTATTGCTAATGTTGAAGCATTTTTGATATTGAGGTTACTATCTGCTGCAATATGTAGCTTTAATTTGTCAATATCTTGCGTTGTATAGTAGCGTCTTCCTCTAATCTTTTTAACCTGTAATTTTGGCAGATTTTTTTCAATGTATCTGAGGCTGTAACTTGGAATTTGTAATGACTCCGCCACTTCACTTATAGAGTAATATTTTTTATTATCTTCCATAATTAACTAAATATCTGCCCGTATATATTAATTAGTCTGTCAAAAGGTTTTATAGTTAGTTTTGAACATAAACCTTCTTATTAATCAATCAGTCTATTAGTGTTTTAACCTATTTTACTAAAAAGTGCAAGAGTGATTCCTGAGTTATAGAATAATATTAATTTCTTAATAATTTCTTAGTACTTTTGAGTGATAATTATATTGTATAGATAGTTATAAATTCAAGAAGTTTGTATATCTATAAATTTGTGTTTTGATACTTAACCCCTGTGCTAAGAGGAATATATGTCTAAAAATACTGAATTAGAAAGAAAAGATACATTAGAAATAGCGGCTTTTCCTATTGGGCTTGAAAGCGCCCAGGCTAAAGACGTTTTAGAAGCGCAAGATTCACAACAATTGGAACTTGATCTATCAATGTCCAGTTTTTCTGAATCAATGCCAGCAAAAGTGCACCATGATGGTGAAGAGCTAGAGGGTGCTTTTAAGGATGCGTTAGATAAATTTGGCGCAAAAATAGGAAAGAGTTTAAAAAAGATTGAAATAGTAATAACTGAAATCGCAGGTACAATACAGCTTATCGTTAATTCTGAAGGGGTTAAGATGATGTTCTCAAACATCAAGGAGGCTACTGAAGCAATTTTAGAATTTATTAATTCTGGGAAATTGACAACTTTCCTTGAAGTTGTTGAGGAAATGGGAGGACCAATGGCAGGTATTGCTAGTGAACTTCAAAAACACGAAGGTAAAATTACGCAGATAGTTAAAGAAATTAATGCAAGCAGTCGTGAAATTGATAAGGTTGTCCACTCAACATTAGTGGATGATTTGTCAAAGTCTCTTGCTACACAAAATTACGAAAGCGCAGCTGCTATCCTAGTTAAATCAGGGGCTATTAGCCAAAAACTGCTTTTGACTAATACTGAGAAATCAACAACAGTTATCGATTCTACGGGATTGCATAAATTTCTAGAATCAGACCCCGCTGGTCATCAAGTAGATGTTAGTGGTCATGTGGGCGAGCACAGTAACGCGCACGTTTAAAGGACTAGCCGTAAGTTTAGGGTAACAATTGTTATCCTAAACTTTTCACGAATATCAAAACTGGAATTATATATTTGAGGTACTAGTCGCCCCGCCAAAATCCTATAGCTGATGATCAGCAAAGGATTGTGACGGAGCGGCTTTGTAGAATGGAAAAATATCAGTAATAAATCTTAACGTCCTAGCACCTTGCTTGCTTTTTCCTTAGCCTGCTTAGCCATTTTCGTTACATTTTCTTTGAAACTTTTAGCAGGCTTCTGATGTTCATCTATCACTTTTCCTATTTTTTTAATCTGCTTTTCTAATTTTCTTTGCACTTGGACGTCGCTGAATTCTTGTTTTGTTGCTTTCACCTCTTTTTGTGCTACAGCTAACTTTGCGGCGCTTTGCTCATTAGGTCTAACTTTGTTGCTAGCCCAAGCTCCAAACAATTTAACTTCTGCTACTACGTATTTAACATAAGCGTTACACAATGCCTTAAAAGTAGCATCTCCTAACTTTTTAGGTTCTATTTGGGGTCTAGTTGTTTCTAACTCAGGTTTTTGTAAGTCGGTATTCACCTTTTCAGGTTCTGCTTTAGGGTTAGCTGATTCTGTTTGCAAGCTGGATTTCAATCCGTCTTCCAATAGTGCTCCTAGATCCGTTAGATCCTTTATTTCTTTTTCGCTTAGTTGACTTGTCAATTGAGCTCTTGCCTCTGCAAGCTTCACTTTTGTCTTATCACATTCTTCTTGTATTGGTTTCTGCATTTCGGGTGCGGCATGTGTACTATTTGCTACTATACTTTCTAAGCTGCTCTTCACCAATTTATCCAAAAGCTCTTGTCCTGTTGGCTCTTTTGTTGGCTCTCCTTTCTTACTCATATTTTCTTCTCCTTAAATAATTAACTTGTAAAATTAATTGTAAATTCAGTTTACGAGAATTTAAAGCTTTAAGAAAAAACTAATGATTTATTTAGTTAGCAATGTGTTACAAAAGACTCATGATAGTTTAAGTAGCTTATTACCTAGCTATTAATTCAGCTAAGCAACTCATCTAGCTTGCCTTCTCCTTCAAGGGCGTAGAGGTCATCGCAGCCGCCAATATGGAGATCGCCTATAAAAATTTGCGGTACAGTCTTACGACCACCGGCACGCTGAACCATCGCTTCTCTGAGCTCCCCGTCATTTTCTACATTGATTTCTTCATAAGACGCGCCTTTGCGAGTTAATAAATTTTTAGCACGGACGCAATAAGGACAATAAGATGTGGTATAAATAATTATGTTTTTCATGTAAATTTCCTATTAACTCATTCTATATGTGCTATCATTATGGATAAAATTTAATAAATTACAAAATAAATAATGCATAGTCCCTTTGAAATTGTTTCAAACTACAAACCAGATGGCGACCAACCCAGAGCCATAAGCGAGCTTGTCAAAGGCTTAAGCGACGATGCTAGGTCACAAATGCTACTTGGCATTACTGGCTCTGGTAAAACTTTTACCATGGCTAATATTATCGCAAATACTGGCAGACCGGCTCTTATTATGGCGCATAATAAAACCTTAGCAGCGCAAATTTATTCAGAATTGAAGGAAATTTTTCCAAAAAATGCGGTTGAGTATTTTGTTTCTTACTATGATTACTATCAACCAGAAGCCTATATAGCAAGGACTGATACTTATATTGAAAAAGACGCCTCAATTAATGACCAAATCGACCTGCTTAGGCACTCCGCAACCCGTTCCTTGCTCGAAAGAAGAGATGTAATAGTAGTATCTTCAGTCTCGTGTATTTATGGTCTTGGCTCGCCAGAGCTATACTATAAAATGACTCTTGCAGTCCAAGCGGGGCAAAAATACTCTAGAAGTGATTTACTCAGTGAGCTTGTAAAGTTGCAATATGAACGCAACGATATTGCTTTTGAACGGGGCAGTTTTAGGGTAAAAGGTGATAATGTTGATATTTTCCCTGTTCACTATTCAGACAAAGCTTGGCGGTTATCTTTTTTTGGTGACGAACTGGAATATATACACGAATTCGACCCTTTAACTGGGCAAAAACTTGCCAAACTTAAGCAAGCAGTGATTTATGCTAATTCGCACTTTGTTACTCCTAAAGAAATTGTGCAAAAAGCTATAACTCAAATTGAATTAGAGCTACAAGAGCGCTTAGTGGTGCTTGAAAAATCTGGTAAACTAGTAGAGGCGCAGCGGCTAAACCAGCGTACGCAATATGATATGGAAATGATGATGGAGACCGGCTCGTGCAAAGGTATTGAGAATTACTCACGCTTTTTGACTGGTCATGCTCCTGGGCAGCCGCCGCCTACATTATTTCAGTATCTGCCTTCTGATGCATTGCTTTTTGTTGATGAAAGTCACGTAACAGTGCCTCAGCTTAGGGCTATGTATAACGGCGATAGGGCTAGGAAGACCTCACTAGTAGAACATGGATTTCGCTTGCCATCAGCTCTTGATAATAGACCGCTAAAATTTGAGGAATGGCAAGAGTTTCGTCCGCAGACTATTTTTGTTTCTGCTACGCCATCAATTTTTGAGCTAGAAGAAACATGCGGTGTAGTGGTGGAACAAATTATCAGACCAACAGGCTTACTTGACCCTGAGTGCGTGATAAAGCCAGCAACTAAGCAGGTTGAAGATTTGCTTGGTGAAATCAAGGTCACTGTAGCCAAAGGATATAGGGTTTTAGTAACTACTTTGACAAAAAAAATGGCAGAAGATCTGACAAATTACCTGCAAGAACTAGGGCATAAAGTTGCTTACCTACATTCAGAAATATTAACTCTTGAGCGGGTGGAAATTCTAAGAGATTTGCGCCAAGGTACTATAGATGTGTTAGTTGGCATCAACCTGCTTAGAGAAGGACTAGATATTCCAGAGTGCGGGTTAGTTGCAATACTTGATGCTGACAAAGAAGGGTTTTTGCGCTCTGAAGTGTCTTTAATACAAACTATAGGAAGAGCCGCCAGAAATAGCGACGGAAGGGTGGTGCTTTATGCTGATAGGATGACGCAGTCAATAGAAAAGGCAATAAATGAAACCGCTAGAAGGAGGAAGATTCAGGAAGCTCATAATACTAAATATGGCATAACTCCTACAACAATTAATCGTAAAATTCATGCGCTAATAGAATTAGAGAAATTAGATAGTAGCCCTGATAAAAATAACACACATAAATTATTTACAGACCCTAGCAAATTACGTAGCCACATAGAGTCTCTTAAAAAGACTATGCATAAAGCTGCAAGCAACCTGCAATTTGAAGAAGCCGCTAAATTACGGGATCAGATTAAATTGCTAGAGGAAGCAGCATTAGACCTTAATTAAAGTATAATATCTACATAAGAATTACTATATAGTTACCGCGTTAACTACATTTTTACTATTTTAATTTACGATTTATACGGTAAACAAACTATTTTGTTTATTTTTATAATGTAATTTAAGGAGAGTAAAATAATGGCGAAAGATAAAGGTTATAGTAAAGGTGTTTTTGATCATGATGGATATAACGCAGCAGGATATAATAAATACGGTTTTGATAGGAACGGTTTTAACAAGTACGGATTTAATAAAGATGGTTTTAACGCTGATGGTTTCAACCTAGCTGGTTACAGCGCTAAAGGTTTTGATCGTGCTGGTTATGACTCTGAAGGCTTTAACACTAATGGTTTTAACAGGTACAGCTTAGATAGAGAAGGTTATAATAAAGCAGGGTTTAACCTTGTAGGATTTAATCGTCAAGGCTTTGATAAGGATGGTTACAACGCTGATGGTTACGATTCTAGAGGCTTTGATAAGGCAGGTTATGATGAGGGCGGATTTAACAAAGGCGGTTTTAATGCTGAAGGTTATAACCGCGCAGGCTTCAACGCTGAAGGCTATGATCAAGAAGGTTATGACCAAGAAGGTTATTCTAGGGATGGTTACAATGCGCAAGAGCTGAATCGTGCTGGTTTTGATAAAGAGGGTTTTAAATTTGATTTGTTTTCTGGTAAAAAATACAATTGTGAAGGATATGATGAAGCTGGTTTTGACGTATTCGGTTTAGATCGTGAGGGATACGATAAGCATGGCTATAATTTAAGCGGTTTTAGTAGGGAGGGAATATATAATGAGCAGAATCTTACATATACAGTCGAGCTATCTGATGGCGATGAAGTAGAGGTAGGAATTGTTTCCGAGCATGAGGGGGATGAAGGAGATGAAGGCGAAGGTGAAGGCGATGAAGGTGAAGGAGACGAAGGATATAAACAAGATGAAGAAGATAGTGTATGTGAGGTCAAAGTAGTAAATCTTACTGCGGTTGCTGAGGAAGTAGATGCTGATGCGGTGGCTGAGGTAGTAGGTACTACTGCGGCTGAGGTAGTAGATGCTGCTGCGGCTGAGGTAGTAGAACCTGCTGCTGCTGAGGTGGTAGAGCCTGCTGCTGCAGCTGAGGTAGTAGACGCTGCTGCTGCGGCCGAGGTAGTAGAACCTGCTGCTGCTGCTGAGGTAGTAGAGCCTGCTACGGTAGCTGAGTTAGTCAATACTATTGCGGCTGCGGCTGAGGTGGTAGATGCTGCGGCGGCTGAGGTGGTAGAGCCTGCTACGATAGCTGAGTTAGTCAATACTATTGCGATCGCTGTTAATAATAACCCCGCACTAGGTGAAGAAAATATAGAAATTGAAATGGGTTCTATTGACCAAGTGATTAACTTATTAGGTCTTGAATCTTAAATACAAGATAAAAAAGTTCAGGAATTGTTAATAACAATAGACCTCCTGCGCTTAACGTCTTTGGAAAGGGTTGGAACGGGCGTGGCAATCTTAGCAAATAGTGCATTAAGATTGCTATGAAAACTAACAACCCTTGTTGTGATTGATACTTTTAGGATGCAGTTGCTCGATAGATATTGCAATTATAAATAGAAAATCTTGACAGTTATTTTTGTTCATGTTAGCCTTTTATAAGTTAATGCCTTAACCTATACATTAAATATTTTTGAAGGAGTGTCTAAAAATGCAAAATGCTAACAACCAGTTTTTCGACTTTGCTAAATCTCTTATGAACCCTGAATTATTAATGAATTCAATGAAAAAGATGCCTGTAATGGATTTTGCATCCTTTACTAATACGGCAAAAAAGAACGCTGAAGTCTTAACTGCTACTAACCAAATGGCGGCTGAAAATCTACAATCTATGATTAAAAGAGGCTCTGAGATAATGCAGCGTCATGCTACAGATACTTTTGAAGTTGTAAAAAAGACCACCGCTTCTCAAGATTTTGAACAAGCTGCAGCGTGCCAGCAAGATTATGTTAAATCAACATTTGAGACTTTTATGAATAACTCCAAAGAGATGATGGATATGACGTCTAAATCTATGATGGAAGTTTTTGAATTTGTTGGCAACAATGTAAGCGAGCACGTTAAAGAGACTTTAGATAAAGCGCCAAATAAATCAAAAAATTAATTTACGCTATCAACGAAATAATACCATTTCCCATTTGGATTATTTAAAAATGGGAATTGGTATTAGCGGAAATTTTTCTGCATTTCTTCTATCTCCAGCCATTGCATCATTACCTCATCAAGCTTTTGCTTAGCCTGACTTAGGTCTTCACTCATTTTAGTAAATTTAGCTTGGTCTGTTAGGTATAGGTTACTATCAGCTAGTGCTAATTCTAGTTTTTGCATCTTGTCTTCCAAAGCAGCTACTTCTGCTTCTACTGTTTCTAGGAATCTTTGATGTTTATATGATAATTTTTTAATCGGTTGCTGCGGCTCTAATTCTTCAGTATTAGAGCTACCCTTTCCTACCTTTACACTAGTTTTTACTGCCGCTTTAATAGCGATTTTTGGACCTTTAAGCTGCTGGTAGTCCTCGTAACCACCAGCTACGTCGACAATTTCATTTTGAGCAAAAATTAACGTACGTGTTACTAGCCTATCAAGAAAATCACGATCATGGCTTACTACCAGTAAAGTGCCTTTATAATCAGCCAGTATTTCAAGCAGTAACTCCAAACTATCCATATCAAGGTCATTGGTGGGTTCATCTAAGATTAATAGATTACCCGGATTAACCAAAGTCTTTGCAAGCAATAACCTACTTGCTTCACCACCAGAGAGAGTGCTAATTTTGGCACTAAGTAGGTTAGGGTCAAACATGAATTGCTTTAAATAAGCAGCGACATGCATAGTACTACTTGGCAATTCTATTTGGTCTCCTCCTGTCTCGCATAAAAATTGCTGTAATGTCCGAGTTGGATTTAGCTCTATCCTATGTTGGTCAAAATAAGAAATTTCAAGATTAGTGCCATGAATAACCTTACCAGTTGAAGGGGCTAGCTGCTTGGTAAGTAGCTTGATAAAAGTAGATTTGCCTGAACCATTTGCACCAATAACGCCTATTTTTTCTCCTTTTTTTACCCTAAAACTGAAATTATTAATAATAGGTCTATCGTAGGAAAAAGAGATATTTTCTGCTTCAATGATAAACTTAGTAAGGCTTACATCTTCTTGCTCGTTCATTCGCACTCTTTGCTTAGCCAGCGAAAGCTTGTTAGCATGCTGCTTTACCGCTGCACGCAAATTATGAACCTCTGCAAGACGTTTTTGATTCCTCTTGCGCCTTGCAGTAACGCCAGCATGCAGCCAGTCATTTTCAACATCAAGCTTCTTATTCATTTTTTGGAGTATTGCTTCTTCCTGCTGCAGGATTATCTCTTGCCATTCATCAAAATATTTAAAGCCTTTCTCTGATTTTCTAAGTACTGCTCTATCCAGCCACCAAATTTTATTAGTAACATTTGATAAAAAAGCACGGTCATGACTAATAGTTATGATTGCACCGCTATAAGATTTAACATACTCCTCTAGCCATTCGATAGCAGCAATGTCAAGGTGGTTTGTTGGCTCGTCTAAAAGCAAAATTTCTGGTTTAGATACAAGCGCCTTAGCAAGATAGGCACGTCTGATTTGCCCCCCAGAACACTGAGATAAATTCATCTCTCCTTCAATTCCTAGATTTGCAAGGACCATATCTATTTCATATTGCGCCGTCTCAAGTTGCGACTCTTTAGTAGCTTGCAGGATAAAATCATTAATAGTTATATCCATATTTAGCGTAATATCTTGTCGCAAGTAACCTATGCGTATATTAGGAGCTTTGTAAATCTCTCCATTATCAAGCTCATAATCGCCTGCAACTACCTTCATTAAGCTAGATTTACCGCAACCATTCTTGCCTATTAAGCATATCTTATCCCCAGGCAAGATATAAAATTCTAAATCTGAAAAAATTACCTTATCAGCAAAATTTAAATTACCTTTCTTTATATAATAAATTGGAATCATGATGTGTTTACTGAAATAAATGGGTATTTTAAGAATATTATTTGCGTTTAAATAGCAAATGAGTTGCCGCAACCACATTTAGCCACTGCATTAGGATTACGAATTTCAAAGTATGCTGTACCTAATTCCTCGATAAAATCTAATACGCAACCATCAATATAACTTTGTGATATTTGATCGACCGCAACCTTTGCCCCGTCTTCTTCTAGGACGTAGTCATCTGCCAAAATAGAATCAACAAACTCGTATTTGTACATAAAGCCAGAGCAGCCCCCGCCCTCTACAGATACCCTGAGTATATTATCCTTTTGGTGCTTGGATGCCACCAATTCATTGATTTGCCTAATGGCGCTTTTAGTAATGCTTAGTTGCATTATCAGGCTCATTCATTACTTTAGCTTACTAGGATACAATGTTAGCGTGTTAAAGTCAATATAACAGGAGTTTATTAACCTTTACAGAAACAGGCTTAATGCAAATAAAAGTTCAGGTTAGCGCACTACAAGAACAGACATTTCAGCGTGACGGACTATTTTTGAAGCGTTTGAGCCAAGCATATAATCTCTTAATTGCGGTCTTACAGCAGAGACTATAATTAAATCAGCATTTGCTCTATTTGCGTACTGAATAACCTCATCATAGATAGAACCGCGACCTATATACTTTTCTACCACTATCTCGTTTGGAACATACTGAGAAATTAATTCCTCAAGCTGTTCTTTATATTTATCTTTTTGATCAGTAATCCAATGTTTAGGCAGATAATCCTCTATCATTTTCATACCAAAATCAGAAATAATATGTACAAAATGTAGCTTAGCATCAAAATTCGTAACATAGCTAAGAGCTATAGGCAGTATTGTAGTGATTGAAGTTTTGTCTGCTAAGTCAATGGGTATAATAATATTACGAAACATGATATTACCTGAGAATATTTGTTACTCTTTGTTCTAAGATACCTTTTTAAGAAAAATACTTCTCTTTATCTAGAGTACCCTCACTGTGGTCAACAATCAAGGTAATTGTCGCATCACCGGTAATATTAATTGTTGTACGTAGCATGTCAAGTATCCTATCTACACCAGCAAGCAAAGCCACTCCCTCTATAGGCAAGTTGACGGATGATAGTACCATAGGAAGCATTATAAGCGATGCTCCTGGTATTCCTGCTCCACCTATAGAGCCTATAGTAGCCGTAACTACAATAATTAGGTAATCATGGTATGATAAAGTCACCCCCATAAGCTGAGCAAAAAATATTGCAGACAAGGACAAGTTAATGGCTAAACCATCCATATTAATTGCTGCGCCAAGCGGCAGAACAAAAGAAGTACTAGATTCTGAGATACCAAGTCTATTACGGCAAACATCCATAGTAGTACCAAGTGTTGCCTTACTGCTTGAGGTAGAAAAAGCCAAAACCTGGTATTCTAAGCTCTTTTTATAGAAAGGCATAGGTGAAATGCGGCAAGATGCATAGATAAGCAGTCCAAAAATAACGTACTGGCAACTCATAGCAATAACCACTGCTATCACTAACTTTGATAGGCTTAGCATCACATCAAGACCTTGCGTACCAACTATCCATGCTGTCAAAGCAAATGCACCATAAGGAGAAAGCTGAACAATCATTGAAATCATTTTGAGTACAATTTTCGATGCTAGCTGGAAAAAATCCTTAACCGGAGCAGTAACTGAACCCATTTTATTAAGGGTAAATCCTGTGAATATAGCGAAAAAGACCACTTGCAGAGTATTACCATCAGCGAATGAACTAACCACATTATCAGGTACAAAATTGATAAAGAAATCTAATAAATTAAAAGGTTGCGCCTTAAAGTCGCCTAAAGAGCCAAAATTGATTTTGATTCCTTCACCTGGCTTTAAGATCAAAGCAACGACAATACCAAATATTACTGCCAAAATAGTAGTAGCAAAGAAAATAACTATAGCCTTCACGCCAACACGTCCAAGAGACCCCGGATCGCTCATGCTTGTTATACCAGCTACCAGGCTAAAAAACACCAGCGGCAGAATAATCATTTTGATCATACGCAGGAAAATTTCCCCTACTGGTTTTGTGTATATTACGTAATCTGGAGCATAAACACCAAACACTATACCTAAAATTAATCCTAAAGTAACTTTTTGCCAGAGTTTCATGTTTTAAATCTTATAAAATATTATGACCTAATTACTGATCAAGCCATTGCAAATAAGCAGGCAGACCACCTGTAATATCGATCTTGATAATTTGTGGTATTTTGTAAGTATGCAGCTTTGCAATATTACTTTCTACCTCATTATACCTATCAGCTCTAGCTTTAATCATTAAACGATATTCTTGCTGCTTTGACAATTTACCTTGCCATTTGAAGTAACTAGTGACCTCATCTATTTGAACGCAAGCAGCAATATCGTTATCTATTAAACTACTTGCTATAGAATCAGCAAGTTCTGCATTATCTGTAGTAGTGAGGACAATTATATATTGTTTTGCTACCTCAACCTTTGCGGTACTCATCATACCTCGACAAAACTATTTGGAGTTTCAAACAGTTTTACTTTTATTATTGCATTTTCGTTAATATCAAGCAGTTTTGGTATAATAGCGATTTTTAAATGTAATGCAATATTTTCTGCAGTAGGGTTATGCTCTAAGTAATAAATTTTTTGTCCTGTCCAATCAGAGATTGCGTCGCCAAGCGCTTTATCGGTTATATTTAGGATAAGGCTATGATCAAAATTTGTATCAATCCATTCTTTAACTTTGGTTTTTATAGTACCAAAATCTATTACCATTCCTAAATAATCTAATTCTTTCTTTGCTACTGTCACTTCAAGAGCATATCTATGACCGTGCAAAAATTGACATTTATTTTGATGCCCTACTACTCGGTGTCCAGCATCAAACTCTATCCTTCGGGTACATTCTATCATAGTGCTTTATTTAATTCTTGAAAATGGTATTACTGCAAAAAATAGCTAGGATTATTTTCTAATTCAAGCTGCTGTTTATCCTTTTGACTGCTAATTGCTGAGCTATTAGTATAGATTTGGACAAAATTAACACCACGCAAATCTGTAACAGGTTTTACGATTACGTCATCTTCAGAAATTTGCGTTACTGTTCCTACAGCAATTCCAGCAGGGTAAACCTTACCGTCACCAGAAGTCAAAAGGAGCTCTCCAGTTTTTAATGTTTCCTTATCCTGTATATACAGCATTCTTGCGCTATGATTGTCTCCTACCATAACCCCACGTTCTCTTGAGGATACTGCTACTACAGGAATGCGAGAATTCGTATCGCTAACTAGCATTATTTTTGCATAATTGGTACTAGTTTCAACCACTCTGCCAACTAGCCCTTCGTTGCTTACTACAACTTGGTCAACAGCAACGCCATGATCACTACCTGCACCTATTATAGCAGTTTGGCTAAATGGACTAAGTGAAATACTCAACAATTTTGCAGTGGTAAAAGAATTATTTTCTGTCGCTACAACTTTCAGCAACTTCTTTAAAGAATTATTTTCTGCTTCTAATGACTCTAAGTAAGCTTGCTTTGACCTAAGCTTAGCTAACTCCAGTTTAAGAGCTATATTTTCTGCTTCTAGGTTCTTAAAATAATGCATTTGGCTTTGCACAGATTCTGTACTCATAGCAATAACATCATAAAAAGCCACAGCACCAGATAACAAATTACCAGACAATTCCAGCGCAGTAGTGGATAATTTAGCTCCAATACTTACTTGCGCTGGCATCATAGTATTTGGAGTACGTAATAAGTAGACTGAACAAGCAATAAGAAAAATAACAGAAAACCTTTTTGCAAGCACTATGCAAAATTTTACCAACTCAGAAATGTGGCTTGCGTGCTTAACTCTATTTTCTAATATCGCCATAATTAGTCTTGCTTAAACAATACGTGTTTTAATTTAGCATAATTCTCTAGTACAGTACCAGTGCCAAGTGCGACGCAAGACAATGCATCCTCTGCAACAAAAACTGGTAATTTTGTAGCTTCCCGCAGAACATGATCCAAATTATGTAGTAAAGCACCGCCTCCAGTCATGACAATTCCCTTATCAACAATATCAGAAGATAATTCTGGTGGCGTACATTCTAATGCTATTTTTACCGCCTCGACAATTTGGCTTACAGGCTCTACCAAGCTCTCAGATATTTGCTGTTCACTTAAGAGCATTTCTTTTGGTATACCATGAATCAAGTCTCTACCCTTAATCTCCATAGTACGTGGCTCAACGTTTGGATTTACATAAGCAGTGCCAATTTCTTTTTTGATTTTTTCAGCAGTAGATTCGCCTATCAGTAAATTATAATTCCTTCTAATATAGGAAATGATAGCCTCATCCATTTTATCGCCGCCTACCCTTACTGACCTAGCATATACTATACCGCCAAGCGATAAAACCGCTACTTCAGTTGTACCGCCGCCTATATCAACGATCATTGATCCTGTTGGCTCAGTCACTGGTAAACCAGCTCCTATCGCTGCTGCCATAGGCTCTTCTATGAGGAACACTTCTCGAGCGCCAGCACTTTCAGCAGCTTCTTGAATAGCCCTGCGCTCAACGGGAGTCGATCCTGAAGGAACGCACACAATAATCATCGGTCCAGTAAATGACCTTCTATTATGCACTGTTCTGATGAAATGCTTTATCATTTCTTCAGCGCCTTTAAAGTCTGCTATAACACCGTCTTTTAAGGGTCTTTTTGCCTCAATATCAGCAGGAGTCCTGCCAAGCATCATCTTAGCTTCTTGACCAAAAGCATAAGGCTTAAAAGAGCCATTTTCTTTAATCAAAGCCACTACCGAGGGCTCATTTAGTACTATACCTTTACCTTTCACGTAAACTAATGTATTAGCCGTGCCAAGATCAATTGCCATATCTGATGAAAAAGCACCTAATAATTTTGCTAGCATTTATTATATTCCTTCATTATTTTTTTGTTTTTATGCTTTAATATATGTTTTATTAGACAGCACAGACTCTAGCAGAAACTTCTGCATCTATCAAATTAATTTCTCTAAAAATGATACCTAATACCAATTGCCAGATTAAATAAGGCAATTGGATTTAAAAGTGAGTCTGCGCAAGCGTATATTAAATACGTGCGCAAAGACGAATCTTGTAAAATCCGTTTGGATTATTTAAAAATGGGACTTGGTATAAATACTTACGCTTGTCACGCTTCATGTATATGAAGTACAATAAAGTTGCTTACTAATATTATTAACATTATAGGCAGCAAGACAGCAAGCATAGGGTCCAGCCCCTGATAAGCTAGAATTTTTAGTATAATTTCTACACCAGAATAAGTTGCAAAACCAAAAACTAGTGCCAAAGCAAGCATTGTTTTATAAAAGTTATCACGCTGTCCAAGCCTTGTAAAACAGCAAGCCATCATCACAGTTGCCACCATCATCAATGGCTTGAATAGTTGCTTATAGTAATATAATTGATAATTAAGTATCGGTAGTCCAGACTTAGCAAATTCAGCTATTGTGGATGGTAAATTCCAAACAGAAACTAGCTCAGGTAACACAACGCTACCCGCAAGGCTGTTAATTGAAAAATTAGTAGGAATGTCTAGCCTTTGATATACTTGCGTATTTTCATCTTGATCTTGCAAAACAGCGGCGTTTATAAGTTTAAAAGTATTATTTTCTAGGACTAATTTTGGCGCCTCAATGCGTTTGATAAAACGATTTTCTTGGTCGACAAATAATATAATTACGTCTTTTAACTCTTTAGTAGCAACATGAATGGATTTAGTATAAACAATACGATTATAATTATTATATTCTTCAAAAAACGATATGCCATTTTTAGCAATTAATACGCCACTTTGTTTCTTTTTAGTTAATTTTGCTTCTAAGCGTTCATATTGCAGTAAGCCATAAGCTCCTATAGGACTTACCAAAGCTACTATTACCATACCAAGGCATAGGCTTGCAACTACTGGAGCAAATAACACCCGCCAAAATTGCATACCACTGCTTAACATAGTCACAAGCTCGTTATATTTAACTAGCCTAGAAAGCAGCAATAGAGCCGCCATAAAACTAATTAGCGGGCTAAGCTCGTTGATTAAATAGGGTACTTTATAAATTGATAACTTCCAAAGAAACTGCCCTGAAAGAGTAATAGTTTTGAATTTCTGCAGCGTATCAAAAAGGTTTGAGATTAGTAATATACCTCCCAGCAATAGTGAGATACCAGAAAAATATCCACAATATAGCCTAAATAGGTAGAGCGTAATAATTTGCGGATTGACCATATACTACATTTTATAATACGTTATCTTGCAAGAACTTAATTGCAAAATCCATTCCTTGGTGGTCAATCGAGTGAGTAAGATTTGGTATCTTTAAGCTAGTATGTCTAATATTATTCGCTCTTAAATAAGCTTCAGCCTTGGATAATTCAGAAACGTCAACCACTCCATCTTCCGTGCCATGAATTAAACAAATTGGTGTTTGAGTATTAATGCATTTCGCAGGAGCTAAAAGTTTGCCAGAAAAACCTATCACTCCAGCAAATGGCTGTTCCTGAATTAGGTTTAAGTATAGCCCTATCATAGTACCTTGCGAGAAACCAAGCAATACAGTATCGCTATTATCAAGTCCAAATTGACGCTGCTTCTCTTGAATAATCTCTGCCAGTAATGGCGCATTCTGAGAAACCAAAGCAATTATTTTTGCCTGTTCTCTATCAGATAGGCTAAACCATTGACGCCCAAATGGAGCCATATCAAAAGGTTCAACGCCATGCGGGGATATAAAAGCATAATCTGGTAATGCATGCTGCATAAACGGCACAAGTCCAATAAGGTCATCTCCATCAGAGCCAAGACCATGGATTAGTACCATTAGTTTTTTAGTAGTTCCACTTAGAGCTTCTACTTCAGGAAAGGTTTCAGTCATTAATGCCATAATTACCTATGAAAAGCTAATCTTATATAGTCTGTTCGCCAAAAGTTTATTTGCGCAAGCTGGGTAATATTCTTTGCATGCTAAGAAATCAAAATATGCTTCTATTCTTTTATCCTAGTGTTTCAAGGCTAAATCCATAAGCTGTTATATCAATTCTCAAGAATTGCTATAACTTTGGTATCTTATTCTTAAATGGAGGTGGGTTCCATGTTTTTACGCCCAAGCGTTCTTGCTGCTTCCTTATAGTCTCTTTATCATTTAAAACTTTTTTATCAGCATAATTAGCACAGCCCTGTAAAACAAAAATCACCGCGACAAGAAATATTAGTTTTTTCATAAATAATAAACTCAGTTTGACGTAAAACTGCAATTTAGGTCAAATTAACGATTTTTGCAACAATTTTGATTCAGAGGAACAAGATTTTTCTTAAACGCCTTTGCAGAAAAATGTCATAAAGCTTTTACTGCAAAGGTTTTAGAATGATCCAAAGGTAAGAAGCCTATTTGCCAAAAAACTTATTTACTTTGTAAACAAATTTTCTGGCGCGCGGTGGATTACATAGCATTGCTTTCTGCTATTGTTACTTGTTTTTTATACTCTTTTCCAAGCTCCAGGACTGCCCAAAACCAAATTACGCAGATAATAGTGAAAAATGCCATCAAATAAACTGAAATTGATTGATAAGTAGCTGTTGGTAGCAGGATAAAAATAACTGATTGCAGCAGCGCGCTAGTTGATTTACCAAGCTTAGTGCCTACCATATCAGCAGCAGCTTTGCCTTTGCTTTTTAACTCAGCCTCAAGAGGTACGTAGCTCATTTCTTTGGTTGAATCAAAGAAAGTATATTTACTTGATTTGCTTAGAACATTTTGTACCGCCCCCATAGCTATAGCAATTAGCGCAGGATCACTAATAGCAAAAACAGTTACCATTAACAGGGCAATTGGCTCAAAGTTAGCTATTAAGAAAAATGATATACCAGTAACAAAAATCATCAGTGGCGTAATAATGGCGGCAGCAACCCAGCCCATATACCTTACTATATTAGAGCCTATGACGGTAAATAAAATTGTAAAGATTCCTGTATAGCTTAGGTAACTTCCTACAAAAGCAGCAAATTCAGTAGGGTTTTGATAGACTTTTGAAGCAGAAGCTTTCCAAGGTCCTTCAGCTAGGTTAATTGCCATGCCATAGCACAGTAGTAGCATTGCGATCAACATAATATATTTCGAAGAAATCACCATTTTAAAGCTTTCCTTCAATGACATATGTTGTTTTTTAACCTTAAACTCTATGTTTTTAGTCTTACTCTGATCAAGTATTTTATGGTTTAGCGCCCAAAAAGCTGCAAGAGCTATAATACCTAGGAATAAAACTACAAATAAGACTATTTGAATAGAAAAAATATGATAATTTGCCTTGCATCCAAGTAGTTCGCTGCAATAGCTATTAATTACGCCTAAATATTGTAAAAATTGTCCTGAAATTACAAGACCAGTTTGACCCAGCAAGCCAAATAAAGGATAAAAGCGTTTTGATTCGTCAATGCTAGTGATGTTATTAACAAATTGCCAGAATAGCAAGGCAAATACGGCGTTTGGCCATAATTCAGCTATTATATAAAATAGTGAAAAACTCCAGTTAGATAAAAGTAAAATAAACCATTTAAAATGTGGATGTGATGCAACTAAGTGGTTTGCAGCCTCCTTACTTAGGTGAAAAGCTTCATGGTTTGGCAGGATATAAAACCCGAATATTCCAAAAAACACAAGAAAGCTAATCATTATAAGGTAGAAAATATTTTCTGCCCGCATAACGTTAACCAACTTGATATATAATATCATAATCAAAAAGGCTGCTGGCATTACGCCCCAAAATTTCAAAAACGCTATCGTTTCTGTGCCTATCATAGTATTGATTATACTATCTTTAGTGGCTCGTATTAAGTTTTGAATACCTAAAATACAAAACATTAAAAGCGTAGTTGTTAGAAATTTTGGTAATTCTTGCTTAGTGATCGGCCACAAATAGTCTAGTATCTTAGAGGACTTTGTAGTCTTTACATCAGAATTAGTATTCGCAGAATTTGCGTAAAAGGGAAAGAAGTTAATAAACCGTTTAGCGGTGATAACCATGAAAATATCTAACCTTTTTATATACATTTGGCTAGGACCGCAGCCTACAATTTTTACGCTGCATAGTCAAGAAAATAAATTGACTCAGTTATAAATTTATTACTTGACTGAGGGCGTAGTTCAATGTATCTTAACAAGCGATTTATTTTAACTACTTAAATTCAAGGATAAAATCCGTGGCTAAAAAAAATAAAACAGTATTAGTTAGATTGGTAAGCACAGCTGGTACGGGCTATTTTTTGGTAAAACAACGTAATCCAAAAACGCAAACCGAAAAGTTATCTTTTAGAAAATATGACCCAGTAGTCAGAAAACATGTGCAGTTTAAAGAAGAAAAAATAAAATAAGAGTATAAAGAATTATGGCAGTAAAAATTCGTCTAGCAAGAAGTGGAGCTAAAAAACGCCCTTACTATAGGGTGGTTGTCGCCAATGCTACTGCGCCTAGAGATGGTGATTTTATTGAAAAAGTAGGGACATATAACCCTATGCTTACAAGTGCTGATGCAAGTCGTGTTACTTTAAATTCTGATCGTATTTTATACTGGTTAGGACAAGGAGCGCAACCAACAGAACGTGTAGTAAAATTCATACAGTCTGCTGGTATTGCATTACCTCAAGCTATAAAAACGAAAATGGAAATTAAGGCTAAAAATCAAAAAGCCCGCCCTCCAAAAAAAGAAGCCAAATAATTTATTACTAATTACTAGCAGCGCTTAGTTTAAGTAAGCGCTCTTGTATATGCCGGATTAGCTCAGTGGTAGAGCAACCGCCTTGTAAGCGGTAGGTCGTCAGTTCAAATCCGACATCCGGCACCACTTTTAAAATAAAATATATTTTGATTTTAGCGAACTAAAAATCTTAGTGCTAAAAGTTAAAAATCTAGTTATAACGCCCGCGTGATGGAATGGTAGACATAACGGACTTAAAATCCGTGGGACTTCGGTCCTTGCCGGTTCAAGTCCGGCCGCGGGTACCACAAATACTCATTAATATTATACCATTTCTCAAGAATTAAACTTATCATTATGTTCATTCAAACTGAAAATACTCCAAATCCTAATGCTATGAAATTTCTACCAGCTGTTGCTGTGAGTCCAGAAAAGCCTATGCATTTTGATAATATTACTGAAGCAACTAAGGTTAGTGCTTTAGCTGGTAAGTTATTTGGCGTGCATGGTATAGAAGCCGTATTTTTTGGTAGTGACTTTATTACTATTACTAAATCTAGTGCTGTAGAATGGCAATTAGTCAAGCCGGAAATCTTGATGATAATAATGGATCACTTTGTTGCTGGACTTCCAGTATTTAACGATTCTACTAGCCTTCAACAAACTACCCTTGACCTTACAGATAAATCTGAACTTGAAAAACAAATAATAGAAATTATTGAAACTAGAGTCCGTCCTTCTGTAGCAATGGATGGTGGTGACATCACATACGTTAGTTTTGAAAATGGTGTCGTTAAATTGCAGCTAAAGGGCTCTTGCTCTGGTTGCCCTAGTTCTACTATAACCTTGAAAAATGGTATTGAATCAATGCTTAAGCATTTTGTACCAGAAGTGCAGTCTGTTGAGGCTGCTAACGAAGAATAATACCAATTCTCAAGATTTGCTATCATAATAAAACCAGTACCTTCTGCTATCCTTAGTAAAATTACAACTTTTTTCAAAAAATCAAATAGATTATAGCGCTTGTAACTACAACGTTATTTGTTGTGGTAATTATTAGGTGGTATACTTAATATATTAACCATTAGGTAATAATGTTATGTCTAAACAAGCAGATAATGAAGCTCCTAACGCAGAAATATTGGGTTTAAATCCAGGACAGGATGAGAGTATTAACCCTTCACCAGTAACTCCGGAGCAGGAAAAGGAGCGGGTAGAAGCTATTTTGCGTGCGCAAAAGCAGGTGCTAGAAAAAGAGTTAGCAGAACAGTTGGAAGAAGAACGAAAGAAAAAAGCCTCTGCTCAGGCAAGTAGTCAAGCTAAAGCTCCTGAAACTATAATAAATCCACTAGAATATCTACAGGGGCACCCAGAATTACAAAATAAACCAGAATTATTGCAAAAGCTAGTTCATGCTGAAAATCAGGCGCTATTTCAACAGGAAGGAAAACCTGTAGAGTGGAAAAGTTCTGCTGATGGTACTAGAAACATTTCTATACCTAATAGTGCTAAAGCGCTTAAAGAGACTAATACAAAAGAACAAACTATTGATGATGTGACAATCAAAAATGCTCGTTCAATTGACTTTCCAGTTAAGATTGATAACGGACCGTTAAAGCTTTCAATGGCACTCAGAGATTTTGCTGGTAATAGCAAAGCTGTTTATTTTGAGGCGTGTTATAACAAGGAAGGTAGCTTAATAGAAATAGACTCACCGCAGCCAGTGAAGTTTTATGGCGATGTGCCTTATATAGAAAAAGACGGACAAAAATATACCCTGCCAGTGACCAAGGCTAAATATGAGGAAATGCTTAAGGCTGTAGAAACAAACAGAAGAATACATCTTGGTATTCCAGAAGTGCAATCCCAGCAGGCTCAAGCTGTTGATAAATTAGTAGACGCGCCGCCGCCGGTAGTATCACCAGGTAATAGACCGTCACCGCCTGCTGCTAAACTAAGGGGTAAACGTCCACCGCCGCCTGCGAGAAAACCACAACCTACGCCAGCACCAGCAGCGGTAGCGTCATCACCAGCGGTAGCGTCATCACCAGCGGTAGCATCACCTATACCGACTCGACCTGAAGAGGTAGCACCACCGGCGAGTAAAGGTCCACCGCCGCCTCCAAGAAAACAGCATAAGCCACCGCCGCCTCGATCTGCAGCAGCAGTGCCACCAGCAGAAGCGGTACCAACAGTATCACCATCGCCGCCGTTAGATGTACAAGTGGCAATGCCGAATTTAGGTGCTCCACCACCGCCACCAGTAGAAGAGGTAGTCCCACCGTCGCCAAAAGAGGCACCACCGCCTCCACCTTCAAAGATAGCAGAGAAAAAACTACCCAAACAGCCCGATGAGGTTGCTGTAATTTATGAGCTAAATGCAAAAACTGAAAAATTAGCGGAATATGGGAAAAAAGTTTTTGAAGGCTTCGATGAGAAGAAAAGAAATTTAGTAAGTGAGAGAGAAAATCTTAAATGGTGGCAATTTGCTAAAAAAAGCATTATTGATAAGGAGTTAGGGGCTTTAGAGAAAGAAATTCAGCATAACAGTAGATCGCATACTCAAAGTATAGAGGAATTAAAGGCGCAAACAGTAGCTGCGCAGCAAAAATTGGAAAAAATTAGAGAAGCTTCTGAGGATAGCTTGCGAAAGAAGAAAGAAGCCTTAATATTTGATAAGGCTAATAAGGCTAGGGAAAACAAGATAGCAGTGAACAAGGTAGCTACAGAGCAAGCTACAAAAACACTTAAGGAAGCGGCTAAGATAGAACGAGAAAGAAACTTAAAAGAAACCTTACCAGAGAAAGGTATAGAAGAATTTAAGAAGCTAACCCCTGAAAAACAAGCAGAACGTTTAAATGGGGAGACTCAAAAAGTTTTAGGGGCTTTGTATAATAGCTTAGATGAGACGAGGCAAAAAGAAGTATTAGAGAAATTAGATGATAATATGAAAGGTAATGTACTTTTTGCTACTGAGCGTGCTAAGCGTGAAGCGCCTAAGACTGAGGTATCAGGAGCGCCGCCTCCTCAATCTCCTCAGCAGGAGCAACCTCAGTCACAACAGGGGCAATCTCAGCCACAGCAGGAGGCTTTAGTGCCACCAGTGGCGGCTGAACGCCATCGACAGCTTACACAAAAAGAGCAGCAGGAGTCGCTTCAGCCAAAGGAACTTGGCGCAAAAACTAAAAGTGATGATACAGTAGGTAGGAAAGGACAAAAAAGTGAGTTATTGGAGCAGCTTGAGGGAGACTTGGAAAAATTGAAGGATGGAAAAATTAACTCATTAAAAGAATTAGACCAACGACGAGAAGATTTATCAAAAGACCTAGCAAAGCTTAAATTGTGGCAAGTACTTGCAAAACTAGATGTTAGAAATCAGTTAACGGAAAATGAAAAAAAAATACAAGATGTGACGGGGTATTATAATAATCAAATTGAAAGGGTCACTAGGAATTATAAAGCCGCCAAAACTCGTCATCCAGAGGTTGAGTCTGAGCACGATGCAGCTAAGAGTAAGGCGTCAGGTGTAAGAGATAGTTTAACTCATGGTCAGTCTACAACTAGTAATCCACCACTGCATCCTCCAGCTACCCCAGCTCTTGCTAAACCACATGAACGTGGAGGGCGAGGGTCAAAGTCAGGTCCGGGTAAGTAATTTTACAACTTTAGCGCAAAAAGCAAATACCATATTTTAGTATATTCGCAGTAACAATTGTTGCAGCGTCTGCTAAGTGGTAACATTAATATATTAACTAATATAGTACATATTATGGCAAAAAGTGACAAGGATAGGCAAGCAGTAGCACCGCAAATACCAATTGGTAGTTTAATGCAACCTTGGCAAGAATCAATGAAGGTGATTGCCGAGCAGCTTGATACGGTAGAAAGAAAGGCTAAGGTAGTTGTAGGGACAAAATGGTATAAGCGAGACACTCCAGAGCAGAAGAAGGCTAAGAAAGAAAAAAAGCAGGCTAAACAATTACATAAAGAACTACAGAAAGCAATTAAGCTAAGTGATAGCTTGGAATTTAATAGAAAAATAGCTGCGTTAGAAAAAGAACACCCAACCTATAAAGCAAATATAGAAAAGCTTTCAGTAGCGTATAAAAGAGCAAAATTTGGTCTTGACGAGCAGAAATATAATGAATATAGAGCTAAAATACAGGAGTTAGACGACTTAGCGAAAACAAGCCAGACATTTGCAGCGCAATGGAAAGGTAAGGCTAGGACTGATTTATTAGAGATGCTTGAAGAGCCTAAAATCAGTAAGGAAGAGTTAGCCAAAAAATATGAAAAATTTTGTACAAAATATCCAGTTGTTAAAGCTGAATTAGAGCGAGTTGCGCCAAATCCAAAATTTTTGGATTTAGTAAAGGCAGCGCATTATAATTATTATAATATAAAAGGCTATAAGGCATCAGAGCAGGAAATACAGCAAGGTTTGCAGAAAGCTAGGAATCGACTAAAAATACCAGTTGGGACTTTGTTGCAGCAATCGCCGCAGCAACAGCAGCAGGTAGGGCAAGGAATAAAGGTAAATTCAACATCTCCAACGCAGCCGCAGGTAGTCCAACCAGTTCCAGTAGCGACGCCAACGCCGCAGCAGCCAGTATATTCAGGACCAGGGCAAGTAGCTAAGCCATCGCCGCAGCAAGCAGCAAATGCGCAGGCGTCAGTAGGGCAAGGGATAAAGGTAAATCCAGCATTATCAACACAACCAACGTCTATGGTTCAACCTGTGTTAGTACAGCAGCCGCAGCAAGCAGCAAATGCGCAGGGTCAGGCGTCAGTAGGGCAAGGAACGCCGCCGCCAGCTAAGGATGCACCAGTAGCATTTAAAACGCCGCAAGCAGCGATCGCATCGCAGCTAGCAAATGCGCAGGGGCAAGAGCAACAAAAGCCTCCGTCAGTGGTAGAGGGAGAAAAACCACAAGTAGAAGCGAAGAAAAGACCACTACCGGCAGCTAGGAGTCCAGAAGTAAGAGCAGCAGAGCTTGCTAGGCAACAAGCAGACTCCATGAGAAGTACCTTAGCAGCCCAAAGCACTGCTGCTGGATCTTGTGCCTCGTCACCATCAACATCGCCATCAGTAGGTCAGGGGAAAGGTGGCAAAGGAGGAAGTGGTCCTACTCATTAATACCAAGCAGGTGCCAAATGCTATTTATTTTGTCTACCACTTCCTTGCTACTAGTAATAACCTCTCCCCAAGCGCGGTTAGTTTCTGGTGGTATTTTATTAGTAGCATCGAGCCCCATTTTGCTACCAAGCCCTGAAACAGGAGAGGCAAAATCAAGGTAATCTATGGCTGAATTTTCAATGAACGTTGTATCACGTTTTGGATCACACCTAGTGGAAATAGCCCATATTACTTCTTTCCAGTCACGTATATTTATATCATCGTCTACTACAATGACAAATTTTGTATATGTAAATTGTCGCAAATACGACCAAATACCAAGCATAATTTTCTTAGCTTGTCCTGGATAAAGTTTTTTAATTGAAACAACAGCTACCCTATAGGAACAGCCCTCAGGAGGTAGCCAAAAATCTACTATTTCAGGAAATTGCTGTTGTATTAATGGTACAAAAACCTCATTTAAAGCCTCGCCAAGTATTGATGGTTCATCAGGCGGTTTTCCGGTATAAGTGCTTAGGTAGATAGGATTCTTTTTCATCGTTATAGCTTTAACGTTGAAGACAGGAAAGTATTCTACATCATTATAGTAGCCAGTATGATCGCCAAAAGGACCTTCTGGTAGGTATTCATCAAAACTTATCTCACCTTCAATGACGATTTCCGCATTTGCTGGCACTTTGAGGTCAATTGTCTTGCACTTTACCAACTGGACTGATTTATTACCTATTAAACCAGCAAAATCATATTCAGAAACGTTATCAGGCAAAGGCATTACAGCCGCTAAGGTGGTTGCTGGATCTGTTCCAATAACTGCTGCGGCAGGAAAAGGATCTGGTCTAGTGTTTTGCCACCTTTTATGATGCTGCTCCCCTCCACGCATTTTAAGCCAGCGCATGATTAGCTTATTTTTGCCTGCAAGCTGTAATCTGTAGATACCAAGGTTATAATTATCTATTTTCTCGTTAGCTGGTCCTTTAGTCACAATCAGCGACCAAGTAATAAGAGGGCTAATATCACCAGACCAACAAGTTTGTATGGGTAAAATGGTCAAATCTGGCTCTGTAATTACTATTTGCTGGCAATCAGCTTTACTAACAGTTTTAGGCGGCATCGACAAAATTCTTTTTGCCAAGGGTAGCATCGACCACATTTCTTTCAAGGAAGAAGGCGGCGATGGTTGCTTCAAAAAAGCAAATAGCTTACCAAGCTCTCTTAAATCTTCTTTATTCTTAAGCCCAAGACCAAGAGCTATACGTTCGACGCTTGCATATAAATTAGTCAGAACAGGAAATTCAGATTTGCTACCATCATCCTTTATAACGTTCTCAAATAGCAAAGCTGGACCTCCTGATTCTAAGACTCTCTTACTAATCTCAGTAATTTCCAGTTTAGCCCTAACTGGGTATGTAATACGCTGCAACTGGTTCTTCTTCTCAAGCTGCGCCAAAAATTCTGGTAGATCTTTAAAATTCATATGGTTTTACGCTTATATAGCCAAATACTGAAACTTAAAATAGCTAGAATATTTATATAATAAGCATATATAAAATAAATATTTTTTGTAGCTATATTATGAAAACTAAAATGCGCATAGGTAGCAAAGACTATTGCTGCCGTGGTAAGTAAAATTTGCCTGATATGAGATTTTTTGTTATAGGGCTGTTTTAGAAATACCGCCAAAGCTAAAAAGGTCAGAACAAAATTATAAGCTGGCCATACCAATCTTTGATGACCTTCTGTAAGCAATTTTAGTTGCCTTTGCAAAGGTAAACCACTATTTGGATGCAGTAGTTCGTTAAGATAATAAGCACTAACATCACGGTTATCCTTATCTTGTTTATGCTCGCTCTGTTGATTGCTATTTAATTCCACAATTAACGAATCAAAATACAATCTAGTTAAATTACCATTGCTATCATATTCCTGCCTGTTACCTTCTTTTAGTTCAAATGCCAAAGAATTTTGATCTGCTAAAAATTGCCCTGATCTAGCGAAAACAATTACTGGCTTGTCCGCTCTATTGTCAAATAACACTAAACCATACAAGTAGCCGTCAGGAGATTTTTTATTTACATAAACGGTGAAATTCTTGGAGATTTGGCTAAAAGTTTTTTCCTTAATTATGCTTGAAGTATAGTTATCTTTAAGGAAAGAAAGCTCGGATTTTAGCTTAGAGTAAGATGCTGGCATCGCAGACAGAGAAAGGTAATAGGCAAATATAGTGACCAATGCAGCAACTAGTATAGCAGGGACTGCAAGGCTTAAATTAGCTAACCCTGCATTTTTGAAAATGATAAGCTGCCTCTCTTCTCCTAGCCTATTATATGTATAAATAACTGCAAGAATCGTGATAAAAGGTAAAACCATAAATAATAGTGATGGTACAACTAATATTACGAGACCTAAAAAATGCCCTAATCTAATTCCTTTATCAATCAAATACAGCAACTTTAATATTTGCGTTATCCAAACTAAACTTGTAATAATAAAAGCAATGACCAGTAATGGCGTCAGGATACTTTTAGCGATATAGCGTTGATATATTAACATAATAACTAATACCAATTCCCGTTTTTAAATAATCTAAACGGATTTTGCGAGTTTCGCAGGAGGTCTATTAATCTTCAAACTCTATAAGCACTTTTCCAGTAGAGACATTTTCCTTTTCAGACACAAAAATTTTGGCAATACGTGCTTTGCGTTCTGCAGTAATGATATTTTCCATTTTCATTGCTGTTAAAACTATCATATCCTGACCTGGAACTACTTCATCACCTGGTTTAACTTTAATGGCTACAATTTGTCCAGATAGAGGAGCAACTAGCTCTATTTGTTCCTCTATAGTAGCCTTTTTTATAGACATTACCGCTTCAAGTTCAGACATTCTTGGAGAACGTACATAAGCTTTAACGCTAATTCCAGAGTGAGTAAGCTTATAACCAGTTTTGATATTTTCTAATTTAACGTTGACTTTATTACCATTCACGGTAGCGCAAAAAAGATGTCTACCTAGATTCCAGTTGCTGCGGATATAAATTCTATTATAGCCTTGTCTAATGTTAAAACCATCCTGCACTGGCTTTATAAGTACTGGAAATAGGCGATCATCAATTGCCACTACCCATCTTGTACCTATATTGTTAGCTTGGTCTATTATTTGTCCTGAAATTGAGGCTGCTCTGCGCTGTTCAGTAATAGAGGCAAAAATTGCAGTCGCTAAAAATACCTCTGTAATTTCTGAAGTCAAATTAGCACCAGAAAAGCCATCTGGATATTCTTCTGAGATAAAGCCAGTATTAATATCGCCGCTGATAAAGCGGGGGTTAGATATTACAGCTTCCAAGAAACTAATATTGTGTGAAATTCCTTGAATTATGTACGAACTTAAAGCGCTGCGCATAGTCTCTATGGCTTGCTCTCTAGTGTCATGATAGGTACAGAGCTTAGCGATCATAGGATCATAGAACATACTAACTTCGCCGCCCAGCTCAACACCGCTATCAACACGAACATTCTTATTTTTTGCAGGCTCGCTATAACCTATAATCCTACCACTTGAAGGTAAGAATCCACGCGATGGATCTTCTGAACAGATTCTTGCCTCTATAGCCCAGCCATTTAGCTTAATATCTTCTTGTTTAAATGACAATTTCTCACCAGCGGCAATTTTTACCATTTCCTCTACAATGTCAATACCAGTAATTAACTCTGTAACAGGGTGTTCTACTTGCAGGCGAGTGTTCATTTCTAAGAAATAAAACTGCTTGTTTTGATCGACGATAAATTCAACAGTGCCCGCAGAGTAATAACCTACTCTCTTAGATAACGCTATCACTTCAGCATACATTTGTTGCCTGATTTCTTCAGTTATGAAAGGGCTTGGCGCCTCTTCAATAACTTTTTGATGGTGCCTTTGGATAGAGCATTCACGCTCTCCAAGACAAACAGCATTTCCATGTTGATCTGCAAGTAACTGTATTTCAATATGCCTTGGTGACTCGATTAATTTTTCAATAAAAACTCTACCGTCACTGAAACTATTTACCGCCTCAAGTTTTGCTGATTCGAAAGCAGCACCCATATCTTGCGCGTTCCTTACTACTCTCATACCTCTACCACCACCACCAGCAGCAGCTTTAACAATTACAGGAAAACCTATATCCTCTGCTATATCTATTGCTTGGGCAATAGTACTAATAGTACCCATATAGCCAGGCACAGTATTAACGCCAGCCTCAGTAGCTAACTTTTTAGCTTCAATTTTATCACCCATTTGCTTAATAGCTTGAGTGCTAGGACCGATTAAGGTAACGCCTTCTCTTTTTAGGGTATTTGCAAAATTAGCATTTTCTGATAAGAATCCATAACCTGGATGCACCGCTTGTGCTCCACTTGCTCTAATAGCATTAACGATATTTTTGATTGATAAATAACTTTCAGGGGCTGGAGCATTGCCAATATAATATGCTTCATCTGCATATTGTACATGCATAGCATTAGTATCAGCCTCAGAATAGACGGCGACGGACTTAATTCCCATCTTTCTTAAGGTGCGCATGATTCTAAGCGCAATTTCACCGCGGTTCGCAATTAAAACTTTATCAAATAATGGTTTGTTCATAAATCTTTATAATAATACGTCTAAAATTTCGCCTAGTACTGCAGATTTAGTGCCTTAAGCCTTTTACGTTTAGCCAGTATACACTTCTGTCATTAATTCTGTTTCCTCAGGTAGCTTTGATTGCTCGGCAAATTCAGCTGCTTCCGCGACTATCTCTTTAATTCTTTTTTCGATTGCTTTCAAGTCGTCTTCTGTAGCGTAAGAATTACTGATAATTTTATTTTTCAGCTCAGTAATAGGGTCTCGTTCTTTATATACTTCAACCTCTTCTTTGCTGCGATACTTGGCTGGATCAGACATTGAATGACCACGGTAACGGTATGTTTTCATTTCTAAAATAATAGGTCCTTTGCCAGAACGTACAAACTCAGCTGCTTGCTTAGCGGCAGAATATACAGCTTCTATATCCATACCGTCAACTTGGAAGCCTGGTATACCAAAAGAAAGCCCTTTCTTATATAATTCAGTAAATGAAGTGGAGCGCTTTACAGCAGTACCCATTGAGTATTCATTGTTCTCAATGATATAAATAACTGGCAAATTCCACAAGGATGCCATATTAAATGCCTCATATACTTGTCCTTGATTTACTGCTCCATCACCCATAAAGGTAAAAGAAATATTATCAGTACCAAGATATTTTTCTGCAAAGCCAAGACCAGTACCTATAGGAACTTGCGCGCCAACGATGCCATGTCCACCATAAAATTTACCAGGTACGTTAAACATATGCATAGAGCCGCCCTTGCCTTTGGAGCAGCCTGTGGCTTTACCTGTAAGCTCAGCCATTACATATTTAGCATCAATACCAGATAATATTATATGTCCATGATCTCGGTAGCTAGTTATTGTACTATCACCTGGTTTTTTGATTAGCTCAATGCCTGTTATAACAGCCTCTTGACCGATATATAAATGACAAAAGCCACCAATTAATCCCATTCCATAAAACTGACCGCATTTTTCTTCAAAACGCCTTATTAACAGCATTTTTTCATATGCTAAAACAGTCATTTTATCGCTTAGTTTGTACTTATCAATGCTAATCATTTTACAATGCTCGATATACTAAATTCAACGACCTAGATAATGGCGATAAGTAAGCATTTTGTCAATTTTTCTTTTTTTTAGCGGATAATTTTATAAGATATTACTTTAATAACAAATTTGGAAAAGCTTTAATTTATCCTAAAGTTACTCTCATATCCTTAGCTATAAAGGCACTTTCATATTAATTAAACCCCTAGTTGCTAATCTATAATTATACAGCAACAAAAGTGTGGTTTGTTGTTGACTTTATTTAATTTATTAGTTATAATTAGGGATAAGGGAATTAAAGAATATAAATATCGGTAAAATTTATGAGCAGGAAAAGAGCCCAGCAAAAGTTAGTATCATTTTCTGATAATAAAAATGACTTAAATAGAATAAAGCAAGAAATGAACGAAGGGTGGGCTATAATTAGCCTAGTCCAAAATGGTAACTATTACGTCGGGATTATGGAAAAAATGCAGCCTGTTATTCAAAATGCTGATGGAGACACACCAGTTTTTATTCCTCCTAGAAAGAAAATTTCGATTTCTTATTAGTGCAAAGCGCTAATTCTGATATAATACTAAAAAATCACCCTATGAAAATGTACTTATAGGGTGATTTTTTATAGCTTCAACACTTTGAAGATTCGCATCTTGCTATTTGTACTTACTGTAGCTAGAGCATGCTTACTGACTGTTTTCTGAAAAGCTTTTGAGATATATGCGGTATATGCTTGAAGATTTATTTTATTGAGGTTATATTTAACCGATAATTAAAAGCAATAGGTTCTTAGCCTCATGAGTATCACCATTCACAAGCCTGAAGATTTTGACAAAATGCGTAAAGCTGGAAGGCTAGCTGCAGAAACTTTGGACTTCATCACTGAGTATGTAATACCAGGGGTGACAACTAATGCTTTAAATGATCTTTGTCATAATTTTATAATTGCAGCAAATGCGGTGCCGGCGCCTTTGAACTATAACGGTTTTCCAAAATCTATATGCACCTCTGTAAATCATGTAGTATGCCATGGTATACCAAGCGATAGGGCTTTAAAAGATGGCGATATAGTTAACATTGACGTTACTGTCATATTAGATGGTTGGTATGGAGATACTAGTAGGATGTACTATGTGGGCGATGTTGGTATTAAAGCTAAACGTCTTGTAGGCGTTACCTATGAGGCAATGATGGCGGGTATAGAGCTTGTGAGACCCGGCGTGCATTTAGGTGATATTGGACATGCTATTCAAACAGTCGCTGAAAAGAATAATTATTCTGTCGTGCGTGATTATACTGGACATGGTATAGGTAGGGTATTCCACACAGAGCCAACTGTGCTCAATTATGGCAGAATAGGCACTGGTCCAGTGCTGCAAGAAGGAATGTTTTTTACTATCGAGCCTATGGTGAATGTTGGCGGCTATGAGACTATATTAAGTAGCTTAGACGGCTGGACTGTAACTACTAGAGATAAATCATTATCAGCACAATTCGAACATACTATAGGAGTTACGCAAGACGGTTTCGAAATTTTTACCTTGTCACCTAAGAGTTTTGATTATCCACCATATAGGTTGTAACTATGTTAGATCTAGACGAGCAGCCGCACTATATAGGACATCGGCAACGTTTAAAAAACAAAGTGCTTGAAGCATCGGCTGAAACCTTGGCTGATTATGAATTAATAGAGCTATTATTATTTACCTCTGTTCCTAGAAAGGATGTAAAACCGTTAGCCAAAAAATTAATAGAACATTTTGGTGGCTTGTCGGGTGTTGTTAATAGTGAACGAGATAAGCTATTATCGATAGAAGGTACAAGCGATAATATGTTCATCAATTTTTCTGTCATGCGAGAATTGATGATTCGTATATTAAAGCAAAAAGTAATCAATAAAAATGTGATAAGTTCTTGGGCTGCTTTGGTAGATTATTTAAAGGCTACTATGAGTAGTTTAAAAATTGAACAATTTAGAGTGCTATTTTTAAATAAAAAGAATACACTTCTTGCGGATGAAGTTATTGCAAATGGTACTATAGACCAAACGCCAGTATACCCTAGGGAAATAATCAAGCGCGCACTGTTTCATGAAGCAGGAGCAATTATCTTGGTACATAATCATCCAAGTGGTAGTACTAAGCCTTCAAAAGCTGATATTGCACTTACTAATAAAATAGTAGAAGTGGCTAATGCCGTAAACGTCACAGTGCATGATCATGTTATAATAGCAGGTAATGAATATTTTAGTTTTAAGTCTAATATATTACTATAGTAGGTGATAAACACTTAAATTTGTTGGTATGATTGAATTAGCAATAACATTATTTATATTTTCTTTTATCGCTTGTAGTTTACTTACTAAGCTACTTATACCGCAGTTGACTGCTTTTGGCTTAGTAGACAAACCAAGTTCTAGGAGAGCTCATAAAGTTCCTACTCCAAGGGGCGGGGGCTTAGCAATAGTTATTGTTTTTGTTATCAGTTTTATTGCTGCAGAATATTGGTTGCATGAGAACCTAGTAAACTCTATTCGTCTTATACCTATCTTTCTTTTGATTTCTATCATTTCTTTTCTTGATGACGTCAAAACTATTCCAGTAGTAATCAGGTTGTTTGTGCATTTAGTTTGCGCTGGTTTGGCGATCTACTTATTTTTATACCCAACTAGTTTATTTCGTGGAATTTTATTTCATGCTGAATTACCTATATATCTAGACTTCGCTTTAACTATGCTAGGGCTAGCTGCTTTCCTGAATATTTATAATTTCCTAGACGGTATTGATGGCATTACTACTGCAGAATCGATACATTTAGCAATTACCATGCTAATTTTATGCTACCTAAAATATGATATAATACTAAATGTTGATTTGGTAATTATAATAGCTAGTATAATGCTCGCTTGCGGGTCTGCATTCATAATCTTTAACTGGCACCCAGCAAAAATTTTCCTTGGCGATAGTGGTAGCATAAGCATGGGCTTTTTAATGGGGCTATGTTTGCTTTTTCTTTCTGCTTCAAGCCTACGGTTATTTGCGGCTTCTGTTATTGCTAGCCTTTATTACCTTGCTGACGGAGGGCTTACTATATTAATAAGGTTGATGAACAAAGAAAAAATTTGGCAGCCGCACCTAAAACATTTTTTTCAAAAAGCCGTTAAGAATGGCAAAACTCATAAGCAAGTGGTGGCTAGGATAAGCTTTTGTAACTTGTTACTGATGGTTCTTGCTGCTAGTGTTTTATACTATCCTATTACCTCGATAATATTAGCACCGCTTGTAGTAATGATAACCTTAATTAATTTAGCAAAAAAATGATACTGATTTCTGAGGTTATCGATAAAGTTATTAAGAAAATATTATCAAAAAGGCAGCACCCTGTCCTTGTCGAACTAATGATTAACTGGCGCAAAGTTGTAGGACTGCAGCTTGCCCGCTCTACTTTTCCTTTTAAAATTTTATCCAGAACAGAAAGAGGCGTTAAAGTCAATGACCTATATGTACAAGTAGCAAATGATACAATAAAAACAGAACTATATTACCAGCAAGATATAATCATCGAACGAATAGCTATCTATTGCGGTTATAAAGCGGTGCATAAATTGCGCCTTGTTGTAACTAATACCACTTCCAATTCGTAAATGATCCAAATGGTGTATAAATTGATTAACTATAGTTCTAATATATAAGGGACATGGTCAGACGGCTTAGTCCAGTTTCTAGACTCAGTCAGAGCTTTTATTGATTTCATCTGACTGCCAAGGCTCGAGCTAACCCAAATATGGTCAAGTCTGCGTCCACGATTTGACTTTTGCCAATCGATATTGCGGTAACTCCACCAAGTATATAATTTTTGCTCCATCGGTACAAAATGCCTAGCGCTATCTATCCAAGACAAAGAGTCTTGTAGGTCTATTAGTGTTTTACGTTCTATAGCAGTATGACTAACGACATTTTTAAGCTGCGTACTTGACCAAACATCATGTTCATGTGGCGCAATATTAAGGTCACCTAGTAACACCATTTTATCACTTGCCACTCTGTTTTCTTTAAACCACGCTTTTGCAGCAGCAAGATATTCTAGTTTATGTTTAAATTTAGGATTAGTATTGATATCTGGTATATCACCGCCAGCTGGAACGTATAAATTATGCACTTCCACGCCGTTAATCATGGCAGCAATATGGCGCTTGTCGTTATTATAGAAATTTAGGGCAAAGCTTTTTTCGATAGGAAATTTGGATAATATTGCAACGCCGTTATAAGATTTTTCACCAGCATATGACAGGTGCTTGTAACCTAGAGCAGTTATTCCATCAAGTGGAAAGAGGCTATCTATCACTTTTGTTTCTTGCAGAGCAATAACATCAGGTTTATGTTCTTCTGCTAGCTTTTTCAATAAATCTATCCTAAGACGTACTGAGTTGATGTTCCATGTGGCGATTTTCATTAAATCCTAACAGTAATATTTACGCAATTGCTATGTTTTTACCTAAGGTAATAGAGTTTAGCAAGCTTTATATTATACCAAATCCGTCTGGATCATTTAAAAATGGGGTTTAGCATTACCCTATTGCAACTATTTATAAAGGCGTCTAGTATAAATTCAGTTTTGAAATCTAAGAGTTTGTTTGATGGATAAAATTGAAGCTTACGCTTTATTATTCACTGATAGTTTTTTTAGCAATTTAGTATTTAGCATAAGCGATGAGCTAGTTCTATATACTATGAGGTATTTTGGTAATTATGATAATGCAGCCATATTAGCCGTAGTAATAGCAGCTAATATACTTGCTATATGCGCTAATTATCTACTTGGTATAGTTTTAGGTAATATTCTGAGTAAGCCTGCTAGTACTTTGAAATTTATCGAAAGCCTATCAAAATATAATATAATATTCTTGCCCTTAGTGGTGATACCATTTTGTGGTAAATTCATACCAGTAATGGCTGGTTTATTCCGTATTAACTTTGTTAAAACGTTAGTGGTAACTACTTTAGCCAAAGCTTGTTACTACTATATTTCATTATTAGTGCTTTAAACATGAACCTTTATAGAACTTCTCCAACTGGTCATTTTTTTGAAACAGTCGCAGATTTTATCTTAGATAATTTTGCTGGTGAATTTGACAAAGTTAAAGTGCTTATGCAAAGCGGTAGAGCATGCTTAAACCTACAAAAAGTGCTAATTGAAAAAACAGGAGTAACGATATTACCTAACATAACCCCTTTTTCTGACGTTGATATTGGTAGCGATGAAGTGTTTAATATACCGTCGTACAATATTGGCACTTTAACTTACCTAGAAGAAAAAATCATCCTTGCTGAAATTATCCATAGTTATGGAGAGTTAAAATTTACCTTAAGCCAAGCATTAAATTTAAGCTCTAAGCTTGCAAATTTGTTTTACCAACTTACTTATAATCAAGTAGATATCGAAAGCATCAAGGAATTACCCTTAGTACATCAAGCGGAGCACTGGCAAGCTATATATCATTTCCTCTATTATGCTCATGAAAATTGGCAAAAACAAATAGTGCTAACACGAAAGCTAAGCAAGGTGACTAAACATATTAATAGCCTAGATTATGCACTTAAGAGCTTAGAGCAAGATAGTAGCAAAGTACTGCTGATTGCTGGCGTTGTTGCTTGCGACGTTGTTTCTTGGCAGTTTATGCAAAAGGCAGCAAAATTTGCAAACACCCATATTATCTTACCGCCGCTACCAGTTGCTGCTTTTGATCAGGGTAGAGGATTTGACGCCTCTTCTAGCGACGGGATATTACAGTGTTTACAACAATTACTTCACAAATTAGAAAGAAACCTTGGCGATTTCACCCTATTAGGGACAAAGAAAGCTAACGATGAGTCTTTAATGTTAGAGGGGCTTATTTGCCCTAGCTCGGGCGCTACTAGGTCATACGAAACAAGTATTGATAAAACTTACATAGAATTTGAAGCACCATTTGAAGAAGCTGATTATATTGCAAAACTTTGCAAAACTAATCCTAGCAAGAGAATAGCTATTGTTTTAAACCACGAAGCAAATAAACATATCTATCGCCAAGCTCTTAAGAGTTATGCTATTGAATACCAGGATTTATTTGGCAATGAGCTAACTTCCGTTAATATTGTACATTTGGTTATTGCTATTAGCGGTGTTATTTGCAATGAATTTGACCTCAAAAAACTATTTATACTACTAAAAAACCCGCTAATTAATAGCAATAATACTATTAAATTAGAGCAGCTGCTAAGCGGTAAAAATCGCTTTGTCTCTAGCTACCAAGAATTGTTACTGCTATTAAATCAAAGCAAAGAACAAGAGTTAATAGATTGGACAACCAAAATATCACAGATATTATATGCAAACTGCGATTTAGAACACAACTTTCATTCTATACTCAAATCTGCGTTAGAGATTGCTGAAGGTATTTGCCCTAATTTGTGGAGCGTTGATGAACCGAGTAGCAGAGCATTTGAAGCCGCAGAGTTTTTTGCTGAGTTATTGTCACTCTCTTGGCTACATAAATTAGCAGATATTACTGATTTTCCAGATATTCTATATTCAATGGTCAAAGGGGCGCAATTTTTAAACCACGGCAAGATTGCTAATATTGTATTCTGCAGGGCAGAGGACGCCGCTTTAGAAAAATTTGACCTAGCAATTTTAGCCGATTGTAATGAAGGGCGGTGGTCTGGTTTACAAAGAGAAAACCCTTGGATTAATAGGCAGATGCAAGATGAACTAGGGCTTTATTCTGAGCGAATTCGTAGTAACCTACCGCTCTATTACTTTTATTTATTACTGCATAATAAG
>JAIXRE010000051.1 GCA_027485375.1 Rickettsiaceae bacterium
GAAAATGCTCTCAGCTACATTTGTCTAAAGCCTCGATTATTCTTGTGCAGGCTTTTTCTATTTCTTCCATTGAAGTAGCGTAAGAGATTCTGAAATACCCCTCTAGTCCAAATGCGATACCAGGCACAACTGCAATTCCCGCCTCTTCAAGTAGATACTTACCAAGGTCGTTACTATTATTGATAACTTCTCCAGCAGGGGTTTTGTGACCAAATAATTTTTCACAATTTGGAAATAGGTAAAAAGCACCCTCAGGCTTGTAGCATTCTAACCATTTTGAAGAACTTAGGATGCTAAGAGCGAGGTCACGTTTCTTTTGGAACTGCATGGCGTTAGGTTTGATAAAATCTTGCGTGCCATTTAAAGCCTCTATAGCAGCTACTTGGCTTATAGAGGATGGGTTTGAAGTACTTTGAGACTGAATGACAGTCATTGCTTTGACTAATGCTTTTGGACCAGCTCCATAACCAAGACGCCAGCCAGTCATAGAGTATGATTTAGACACACCATTAACTATAAATATTCTATCACGCAAATCTGCTGCTACTTGGGCTAAAGTATAGAATTTAAAATCATCGAACACTATATGTTCATAAATATCGTCTGATAAAACATGTACCTCAGGATATTTGCGCAGTACTTCTGCAAGAGTTGCTAATTCTTCTTGGCTGTAACCTGCTCCCGTTGGATTGCTTGGGCTATTTAATATCAACCACTTAGTCTTAGGTGTAATCTTACGCTCTAAATGCTCTGCTGTTAGTTTGAAATGCTCGTCAATACCGCAATGCGCCTCCACTGGTACGCCGCCAGCTAATAAAACCATATCAGGATACGAAACCCAGTAAGGGGCTGGTATAATCACCTCGTCGCCATCGTCCAAAGAAGCCATAAATAAATTATATATAACTTGCTTGCCACCAGTGCCTGCAATTATTTCATCAAGGCTGTACTCTAGTTCATTTTCTCGTTTGAATTTAGCTTGAATAGCTTGCTTTAAAGCTGGCATACCATCAACATTAGTATATTTTGTAGTTCCAGCTTTAATCCCAGCAATCGCTGCCTCTTTGATGTTATTTGGCGTATCAAAATCTGGCTCGCCAGCACCAAGAGAGATAATATCGCGTCCTTGCTTTTTTAGCTCGGCTGCTTTTTGAACAACAACTAGAGTTGGCGATGGTTTTATCAAGTTCAAGCGTTTTGAAATCAGTGGCATAATTGGACACCCCGTAATATAGTTATAAGTTGTAATGTAATATAAATTGATCTTGGCGAGATTATATGAGAATATCTTTGCGAAATCAAACAGGTATTTTATTTCTATGCTTATTAGTAAAATAGTTTCTGGGTTTTATAACTCTGCTAAAACTATTATAATTAAATCGTATTATTTTGTTAAAAATTCGCCTCATTTTTATAAAGTGCAAATGTTTAATATTATAGAATATCTGAGGGATTTTAAGTATAAATTAAGAAACCTCGGTCCTGTTAACACAGAGCTTGGTATTTACCATTTGCAAAAAAACAACCTGCAAGACGCTATAATCAGATTTAAATTGGTAGAGAAATTTTTTATTCCAAATGATCCTAAAGCGTTTTACCTACTTGGCTGGAGTTATTTCTTAAAAAATCATAATGACCAAGCCATAACTTACCTAGATAAGGCTTCAGAAGCTGATGAATGTGGTTTAGGTAACTTTATCAGAAATAGCGTGGACTGCGAAGCTATTGACAATAATATTTGGCAGACTTATAGAGATTTCGTTGCTGAATACTATCATAACAGCTTTATTACAAAGGAAATTAATGTACCACGTAATTTAGCCCAAATGGCTTTACTAAAAATTTCTAAAGATTTGCCAGATAACTACAATATACTAGATTTAGGTGCAAATGTTGGCTTATTAGGTTACGAAATCCAAAGCAGATTTCCAGATAATTTCACTTTGATAGGAGTTGAACCATCAGAGAGAATGGTAGAGCTTGCAGAAGTTGCAAATAATGCTCTGTATGATAGGCTGGTTAATCAGGATATTACAAAATTTTTAAATAATTGCGCTGATAAGTTTGATATTATATTAAGTTTAAATGGATTTTCTTTTGCTAAAGATTTAAAAAAATCGTTAAGTCTAATTCACTCTTTGCTTCAGACTAAAGGGGCTTTGGCGTTTTCTGTAATGCCCAGTGACGGGGCTACTGCTCTTTCTTTGCAGCATAAAGAATTTATATTTAATAAGGTAGAGCTCACTAATACACTTGATGAAATTGGCTTTTCTGATATAAGTTATAATGAATTAGCGCTAGGGGCAGGTAATAAATACCTCCTAGTATCATGTAAAAAGTAAACTTAGTTATCCATCATGAGCCAAATACAATCGTTATTAAGCAAGGTCATTCTTGTATTATTAGTATCAAGTTTTACAACTGCAGCCTATGCAGCAAATGATCTAGAAGATGACGAATATAATTATAAATTACAAGATAACTCTACAGAAATATATGATCCTTACGAGAAATTGAACCGTAAAGTTTTCGTATTTAACAGTATTTTAGATCACTTTCTTTTGAGACCAGTAGCAGTAGGATATCAAAGGGTCACAAATAAGTATACTAAGGAAAGA
>JAIXRE010000058.1 GCA_027485375.1 Rickettsiaceae bacterium
AGTTTCGCATATCCAATTTTTGCACAACAAAATTATGAAAATCCACGAGAGGCTAATGGTCGAATCGTTTGTGCAAATTGTCATTTAGCTCAAAAAGCTGTCGAAATTGAAGTTCCACAAGCTGTTTTACCGGATACAGTCTTTGAAGCAGTTGTGAAAATTCCTTATGATCAACAAGTTAAACAAGTTTTAGGCAATGGTAAAAAAGGAGAATTAAATGTTGGTGCTGTTTTAATTCTTCCAGAAGGATTTCAATTAGCTCCTCCTGATCGAATTCCGGAAGAAATAAAAAATAAAGTAGGAAAACTATATTATCAACCTTATAGTGAAAGTAAAAAAAATATTTTAGTTATTGGTCCAGTACCAGGTAAAAAATATAGTGAGATGGTTTTTCCAATATTATCTCCTGATCCAAATACAAATAAAGATGTTTTTTACTTAAAATATCCGATTTATGTTGGTGGAAATCGTGGTCGAGGTCAAGTCTATCCGGATGGATCGAAAAGTAATAATACAATTTATAATGCATCAGCCGCTGGGAAAATTATTGAAATAAATCCTATTGAAAAGAAAGGTGGTTTTGATATAGTAATTGAAACAACAACTGGTGATAAAATAGTGGAAAAAATTCCACCTGGTCCAGAATTACTTGTGTCCGTAGGACAATCTGTTCAAATCGATCAACCATTAACAAATAATCCAAATGTGGGCGGATTTGGACAAGAAGAAACAGAAATTGTTTTACAAAATCCAGTACGTATTCAAGGATTACTTGTTTTTTTAGTTTTTGTGATTCTTGCACAAGTTTTCTTAGTTTTAAAGAAAAAACAATTTGAAAAAGTGCAATTAGCAGAAATGAATTTTTAATTTTTTTTTGTTTTTATGATAACAATAATTAGTTATTTAGTTTTACTTTCAGCTGCATTTGTTGTAACTGTAGTTATTTATCTTGGTCTTGTAAAAATTAAATTAATTTAATAATATTTTTAAAAAGAGTAAGTATTTTCTTCAAAATTTCCTGGAGCTTCTACCAGGAAAGCAGTCAAGTTGATCTATCCACCGACCTACCGACAAAGTCGGTAGGTCGGTAGGTCAGTTTTAATTTTTTACTAATACTTAAAAAATTAGTAAGGGCTGTGCTACTTTTATTAGTATTTTTCAAATGGTTGAACCTCTTTTATCTGGAATTGTATTAGGAATGGTTCCTGTTACAATTGCTGGTTTGTTTGTAACAGCGTATTTACAATATCGTCGTGGTGATCAATTAAATATTTAATTGGACACTGGCTATTTTCTCTTTTTCTACAAAAAGAGAAAATAGATGTAAAAAGGAGTAATGTCTGAGTGGCCGAAAGAGCTCGATTGCTAATCGAGTGTATAGGTTTCTATACCGAGGGTTCGAATCCCTCTTACTCCGAATTTCAACAATATTTTTTTAGTCTAACTATCCTACTTTCATTGGTGGACTATCCTTTTCCACTGCCAGGTCTACCCTCAGCGAAGCAGACCTTGCCGGAGAAGTATCTATTTCTTCGTTAGGGTTTTCTTTTTTTGTTCTTAAAAATTTTATTTTTTCTCTGAAAGTCTTTCTTTTTTTCAAAAAAAAACCCTCTTTCTTACTCTTTTAAAAAAAAAAGAGTAAGAAAGAGAAAAATTATCGGAATTGAGTTAATTTTTACTATAACGTCAACCCTGTACATAAAATGTTCGGGGTAACCGTCAAAGAATTAACCGTTGATAGAAGGAGCTTCAACAGAAGCTAAATCTAGAGGGAAGTTGTGTGCGTTACGCTCATGCATAACTTCCATACCTAGGTTTGCACGGTTGATAATATCAGCCCAAGTGTTAATTACACGACCTTGAGAATCAACAACTGATTGGTTGAAATTGAAACCGTTTAGGTTGAATGCCATTGTAGAAATACCTAGTGCAGTAAACCAAATACCAATTACAGGCCAAGCAGCTAGGAAGAAGTGAAGAGAACGAGAATTGTTGAAAGAAGCGTATTGGAAGATTAAACGACCAAAGTATCCGTGAGCAGCTACGATGTTGTATGTTTCTTCTTCTTGACCAAAACGGTATCCAGCATTTGCAGATTCATTTTCTGTTGTTTCACGAATTAAAGAAGAAGTTACTAGAGATCCGTGCATTGCAGAGAATAGAGAACCACCAAAAACACCAGCAACACCAAGCATGTGGAATGGGTGCATTAGAATGTTGTGCTCAGCTTGGAAAACGATCATGAAGTTGAAAGTTCCAGAAATACCTAGAGGCATACCGTCTGAGAAAGAACCTTGACCAATTGGGTAAATAATGAATACAGCAGTAGCAGCAGCAACAGGTGCAGAGTAAGCTACAGCGATCCATGGACGCATACCTAAACGGAAAGAAAGTTCCCACTCACGACCCATGTAGCAGCAAACACCTAGGAAGAAGTGACAAACGATTAGTTGGTAAGGACCACCGTTGTATAACCACTCATCTAAAGAAGCAGCTTCCCAAATTGGGTAGAAGTGTAAACCAATTGCGTTAGAAGTTGGAACAACAGCACCAGAGATAATGTTGTTTCCATATAATAGAGAACCAGAAACAGGTTCACGAATACCATCGATGTCTACTGGAGGAGCAGCGATGAAAGCAATGATAAATACAGTTGTTGCAGTTAGTAAAGTTGGGATCATTAGAACACCAAACCAACCAATGTATAAACGGTTTTCTGTGCTAGTAACCCAATCACAGAAACGAGCCCATAGGCTTGCGCTTTCGCGTCTTTCTAAAATAGCAGTCATAGTTTTTTTACGTAATAAAAATAAATTTGAATTATTCAAAATCATAGATGATCTCTCCCTTTCAGGTTGGTGAACCTTCTGGGTTGATCATGGTATTGATTTGGTATTTATAGTATCTCAGAGAGAGTTTGTTTTTTCAACTTTTTTTAAAATAACTAATAAATTAGTTAATTTAAAAAAAGTTGAAAAAACAAAAACGACTAAAAAAAAGTGTCCTGGTTCGATCGATTTTTTAATCATTAGAACCAGGATTTCTTCAAAAATTTAATTTTATTAACTAATTCCTTTAATTTTTTTAGGTGGTTTGACTTGTAAAACAATCTTGTATTTATTGTGCAGGATGTTTTTTCACCTCAACCATTTTAAAAAAACCTCTTCAGCCTATCGTGGAGGTTGCCAGACCTCGTAGTGTGTAGCTAACCATCATGATTATATATTTATTGCTAAATAGATCGACTTAATGGTTTGTGTATCGATACGGTAAATACAGAAAAACTATCTATATTATTAGTTTTGAGAATCTATTTTTTTTATGCAAAAAAAATAGATCACTGGCTGTAAAAAAATATCGTAACGATAAACTTATATGACTGGTAAAACGTACATCTGAATTAGTTTTATGTATAGATACAGAATTTACTGATAAAAAGCCTTTATGGTTGGAAATGGTTTTGTACAATTTAAAGAGTAAAAAACCAATTCGATTTTGGTTTGTTGTTAATTCTAAAACACCATCGGAATTTAAAATAAGGTATATAAATACTATATAAATTATATCACTATTAAATTTTTTAAAAAACTTTAAAAAATTTAAAGATCAGAGTTCCGACAAATTAAATATTTCATTCCTTTTTGTTTCGTTTTTTTAGTTTGTTATTTTTTTTCCTGACCAATTTGACACGAGGACCAATTTGCAATATAATAAATTATCGCTCAAAGCAATTAGTTGGTTGGGGTGGGTCAAAGTTCAAAGGTTGTCGGTTCGGTTTCATTGATTATTTGATTGTTTGTTTGTTTGGTAATTCTTTTGTCCTCTAGACAAATAAAAAAAAGAAAATTAGTTCGTTTATTTGTTGTGCCAACAACCTTCCATTTCTTTCTTTTTTCTTTGGTAGTTCTTGTTTTTGTCGTTTCGACAAAAGTTTATTTTTTCAATTCCTTCTGTTCCACAATCTCGAACCAAAGAGTGTATGTGGAAGATCGGACTTCCGACAATTAACTAACTTCATCTCCTTTGAATCCTTTTAAAAAAATGAATTCTTTTTTTTATTGATTCAAAACGTTTTGCTCAACGTTTCGTTTAATCTTCCAGCGAAGCAGCCAAATCATTTTTCGTTGTAGTCTCCGGTTTAAAAGTAAATTGACATGGAGGAGTGAGTCTAAAATGTTTACGTTTGGTTAAACATTCCTTGAAAAAACCGGAATAATTGGTATTGTTGGCATTTAAAACATAATCTTGATAATCAAGTTTTAAGTTTTAAATGTCTTGATCAGATAATTCCTTAAAAACTTTTTTAGGAACAAGGAATTGTGTCTCTGAGTAAATCAATGTCGCAGCACCCTCGTCTTTTTGACTAATAATTGAAGTTGCGTCATTTACCTTTTCTTCTAGAAATTGGTTTTTATTCCTGAATTCGGGTACAAAATTTCTATTTTGCATTTCATTTTTAATACCAACAAAAGTTTCATCGTTTATTTTTTTGGAACGAATAACAAAAGCAAGAGCTTCAATAACTTGACAAAGTGTTGTATTAATACAACGAAAAGAATCCTAATTATAAAAAATAAAATGAAAAAAAAGTTTAATCAATCCATTTTTTTCTTGGATTTTTTTCTCTTTCTGGTTCCTCAACAAAGGATATTGAAGAATTTTTTTATTTTTTGATGTAATGCCTGCTACTAGATTTGAACTAGTGACATTCCGCGTATGAGACGGACGCTCTGACCAACTGAGCTAAGCAGGCTTTTTTATCTTCTATTTTAAAATACTTTATTTTTGAAAAAAAAGCAACCCCTACAAAAAAAGGAGACTCCCTCTTTTCTCTTTTTATCCAAAAAGAGAAAATAGACAGTGGAGTTGGGTTTTTTATTTTTAAATAATGGGTTTTTTTTATTTTTCCAGATTCCTGATATTTATAGCATGATATGAGAAAGTTTTTTATACCATCGTTTTGTTCTTTTTTGGTACTCTATTTATTTTTTGCCCGAAGCGGCTGCCCTGCTTCGCTGAAAGTAGATCAACAAAGTAGGCTGCCGGCTCCGTTGCTGACAGTACCTTTGCTTTTTTTTCCAATTGAAAAAAGCGAGCTTTAAAAACAAAATTGAATTTGGAAAAGTACAAAAGAGTTGACAAATTTTTGTTTTCCCTATATAATAATGTATAAAAAAGAACAAAAAATGACTGTCTCACCTTCGGTGGAGAAGTAGGTCAACCTGAAATGTTGAAACCGAGGTTCGAGTTCAACATTTCAGGTTGACCTACTTTCAGCGAAGCAGGACAGCCCTCTCGCTTAGAAATGGTTGATATCATTTATAAGTGTTTGCTTATTTATTAAAAACTAAGTTTTTTTGAAAAAAAAATAAAATTTGGGATTGTAGTTCAATTGGTGAGAGCACCGCCCTGTCACGGCGGAAGTTGCGGGTTCGAGCCCCGTCAGTCCCGTTTTTTTGTTGGTCCAGGTTTTTTTAAAAAGTTCCTGACCTTTGCCTGTCAACGAAGTAGGCTGGCGAAGTAGAACTGCCAACATATCCATTACCCTAAAATCGAGATGTTGACGGAGCTGTGTTTTTTTTGGTACCTTTACATAGGGTTGTTTTGGTAATTTTTTTTAATAAAAAAATAATCACGAAAACTTTTTTATTGCTTCTTCGGCTCAGTCTACTTCCTGCTTCGCTGCCCGAAGGTGAGCCAGCCACCGAAGCAGAGATTTCAGCCCGTTTTTATTTTTTATCGTTTACTGATAAAAAAAAGAGGAGCTCAAAAAAAAGGAAAAAAAATTATGGAACCAAGAATTTTTCGTTTTTTTCAATATATACAATCAATTTTTTTCAATTTTTTTGCAGGAAAGGAGATTATTGCAAAAAAAGGGGGGACTGGGACGAATGAAGGGGCAGCCAGATCAGACAGAAAAGAAAGCTGGAGAGTGGCTCCAGCTTCTTTTGGGGTAGCTACAAAGTCTGTAAATCTAAAAGGTAGCCTCTCCTTTTCAAAAATTTTTTTCAAAAAAGAAAATTTTTCTGCGAGCTCCTCATCAGCTTTCGTTCGTGGAATTTTTTTTTTATTTGTTGGTTTTGTAATTGGTAATTTATTTGGAACTTTTTTACCAGCTATTCGTATTTTTTTTTCTTGGGATGGTTTTATTGTAATTTTTTTACTTTTTTTTATTGAATTTATAAGTTACATTCGATACCAAACAAACAGCAGATTTTTTTTAATTTTATGGGATTTTCCGAGGGGACGGGAACCGATTCCTTTTTTCAAGGAAAAGGAACAGTTTTCTTTAGATTTAGAAGACGAAAAAAGTGCCCCACCTCCCTTGAATAACAAAGTAACCGACGACAAAAAAGGAAAACAAAATAATAATAAAACAGCTTTTACCCGCGATTTCTCTTTTTTTTCGAATGGGACAAAAACCACTTTTCTTCAGAAGACCTTCTCCTTGGCTGGAAAAGGCTATAAAAGCTTAAATTATTTTAAAATTGGTTTCCTTTTAGGGTTTTTTATTGATGCGTATAAAGTTGGGAGTTAAAAAAATAAAAAGAGCTTCTAAAGTTCTCCTCTGTATGCTAGGGAACCAGCCCAAGATCTGCCCTGCTTCGCTGAAAGTTGGCTGCCGTTTTTATTTTTTGTTTTTTATCCTTTCCTACCCCCCGTGTTGACGAAGCAGAACCTGAAAACTGAAAAAAAAGGAAAGTAAAACGGAAAGGGAGGGATTCGAACCCTCGGTAACCGTGAAGTTACGTCGGTTTTCAAAACCGATGCAATCGACCACTCTGCCACCTTTCCTAAAAAATTCCTTTCTGAGTCTCCAAACAATTTGAGTAAAAGTCTGCTTCGCTGCTCAATATAGAAGCAATGGTTTCAGAATAATTGAAACAGACTCAACGTAGGTTCTGTCAACAACGTAGGCTGATGCTGTCTCCAAAGGAGACTGATAGAGGTTCCAGCGGGTAACGCGATTCGAACGCGCGACATGCACCTTGGCAAGGTGCCGCTCTACCACTGAGCTATACCCGCTTTTTTACCACTTATTTTTAGTTTTTTCGAAATTGTAGAAAAAAATTACAAAAAAAGCAAGTTTTTCATCTTGTAATGAAATGGTGGCAGGTTGGCCTGCTTCGCCGCCGAAGGGTGAGCTACCGGGGCTCCCTCACCTCCTGATTTTATATTTTTTGGAGAAATAATTGAAAAAAAATACCTCGACCTTCTACACTTTGGCAGCCTACTTTCAGCCAACTTTGTTGGCAGGACAGGACTAACCAAGTAGGCTGCCACTCCTTGTTGAGGTGACAAGTTCAAAAAGAGAGGCGGACTGGGTTGACAGAAAAGAAAAGGTAAGGTATTGTAAGAATGTATGATAAAAATAAAATCTTTAATTATTCGTAATTAGTTGATAGATTTTTTAAAAATACGTTGGCCCGTTCTTTTTTCTTTGGATCGTTTTTTTGTCACCGGCTTCTTTGCTCTGTGTCCAAAAAATTAGCAAAAAAAATAAAGCGATTCGGCCGACTCACCATTTGGTGAAAGTTGTCAGCCCTTTTTGAAAAAAGTCAAAAAGGCTCCTAACAAATAAAGATACTATGGAGAGTTTGATCCTGGCTCAGGATGAACGCTGGCGGCATGCTTAACACATGCAAGTCGAACGAGGGTTAAAAAAACAATCTGGTTTCAGATTGTTTTTTTAATACCTAGTGGCGGACGGGTGAGGAACGCGTAAGAACCTACCCCTGGGTGGGGGACAACAACTGGAAACGGTTGCTAATACCCCATATGCTGAGGAGTGAAACGGTCTAC
>JAIXRE010000004.1 GCA_027485375.1 Rickettsiaceae bacterium
TATATCGGCAGCCAGCCTGCTGAAGAACCATATCTAACGGTAGGCAGAATGGCGGCTAGTTATTATTTTTTCCATTTCCTAATTTTACTACCATTAATAGTAAGATACGAAAAACCATTACCACTACCACAAGAAATTTAGGTAATTTATGCTTGGTATTTCTAAATATATATCTTTAATATTTATCCTATGCACGCTAGGGCTAAATACTGCCCTAGCAAACAAGGACGCGCAGCTATTAAAAATGCAATGGTCATTTGATGGCGCTTTTGGCACAGTTGACCGCCAAGCTGCTCAGCGTGGCTTTCAAGTATATAAAGAAGTTTGCTCTGCTTGCCATGGTTTGCATAATTTATACTACCGTAACCTGAAAGATATTGGTTTTTCCGAAGAAGAAATTAAAGAAATTGCCAAAACTTATACAGTAAAAGATGGACCAAACGACCAAGGCGAAATGTTCGAACGCCCTGCGTCTGCGCAAGATAGGTTTGTTTCTCCTTACCCTAACGAACAAGCTTCTAGAAGCGCTAATAATGGCGCTTATCCACCAGATCTTTCGCTAATTATAAAGGCAAGGCACGACGGAGCTAACTATCTATATTCACTATTAACTGGTTATGAAGAAGCCCCTTCTAATGTTAAGCTAAATCCAGGATTATATTACAATAAATATTTTCCATCGCATCAAATAGCTATGCCTGCGCCTTTAAGCGATGGTCAAGTGACATATGCAGATGGCACCAAAGCTTCGGTTGAACAAATGGCAAGAGACGTTACTATTTTCTTGCAATGGACAGCAGAACCAGAAATGGAGCATCGTAAATCGATGGGTCTAAAAGTGATGATATTCTTAGTATTCTTCACTATATTCTTTTATGTCTCTAAGAATCGTATTTGGGCTAGATTAAAATAATACCATTTCTCAAGAATTAAATAAGGCGATTGGATTTTAAAGTGAGTCTGCGTAAACGTATATAAAATGCGCGGGCAAAGACGAATCTTGCAAAATCCGTTTGGATCATTTAAAAATGGGAATTGGTATAATATAAAGCAGCTTTTTTATAATATGCGCCTTAAGTTTTACATGCTCTGATAAAAATCTTCTTCAGTTTATCTTGTAATTGATGTATACACAGATATAGAAATTTTATATTCAATATATATGCAAGAAGACCAAAACAAAGACCAACAATTAGCAGAACTTAGCTCTGAGCGTTATAGCACCAAAAGGGCAACTGTACCAGCTCTTGAAGAAATGCTGTACGAACCTATTCCAGTCCTAGATCATGGCTTTATTAGAGTTATTGATTATATGGGCAACGACAACGCTATCGTGCAAGCGGCTAGAGTATCGTATGGTAAAGGTACAAAACAAGTAAACCAAGATCAGGGCTTGATTAATTACCTTATGAGGCATCGTCATACAACTCCATTTGAGATGTGTGATATTAAATTTCATATTAAGCTACCTATTTTTATTGCGCGGCAATGGATACGCCACCGCACTGCTAGCGTCAACGAATATTCTGCAAGGTACTCTATTTTAGGTAACGAGTTTTACTTACCAGAGGCGCAGAACTTAGCAGCGCAGTCAAAAAGTAACCGTCAAGGCAGAAGTGATGACGCAGTGCCAGCAGCAATAGCAAGTAAAGTCCTGAATATTTTGCAAGACGATGCTACTAAATGTTACCAACATTATATCGAAATGATGAATGAGGATGATACAGGAAAACTCATTGATGAAAGTACAATAGGCATCACTAGAGAGCTTGCGAGGATGAACCTTACCCTAAATCATTACACTGAATGGTACTGGAAAATTAACTTGCATAATTTGCTACATTTCCTTGCTTTAAGGGCAGATAGCCACGCACAATACGAAATCAGAGTATACGCTGAAAAGATGCTCGAAATCGTCAAAGCTTGGGTACCTTTTGCTTATGAAGCATTTGAGGAATATAAGCTACATGCAACTCATATTTCTAGAAAAGGCATTGACGTAATCAAGCGTAGGCTAGCGGGCGAAAAAGTGACTCAGGAATCCAGCGGCATGAGTAAAAGAGAATGGGAAGAGTTGCTAAGTGTCTTCGCAGCATTATAACATATTCCAAGTAAGACACTAATAGAAGTAAATAATGATTTTTGTAGATAACCAGCAAGTTTTAACCGAGTTATGCGAGCAAATAGCAACGCAAACTAGCATTAGCGTTGATACTGAGTTTCAAAGACGCACGACGTTTTTTGCTAGGCTTAGCATTATTCAGATAGTAACCAGCAGGCATAAAATAATAATTGACGCCCTTGCTGGGCTGGATTTAACACCTATTAAAAATATCTTTGCTGACGAGCGTATAGTAAAAATTTTTCATTCTCCTAGAGAAGATTTTGAAATTTTATATCGTTTATTTAAGCAGCTGCCGCAAAATATTTTTGATACGCAAACAGCAGCAAGCGTTTGCGGCTTTGGCAACCACCTAAGCTACAGTGATTTGTGCATGGAGATGTGCAGAGTAACAATTGATAAAACTCTGCAAAGAGCCGAATGGATGCGTCGTCCTATTCCCGTCAAAATGCTTGAATACGCGATTAAGGACGCAGAGTACTTGCAGAGTATGTACTTATCTCTAAAAAAAACCATTGAAGATAGAAAACTAGGAGAAGCCTATAAGGAGCGCCTTAAACCACTCGTTGACCCTAAAACCTATATGGTAAATTTAGAGACTGCTTGGCAAAAAGTACGTTTTTCTCAAACTTCAGGCAAGGTCATTGAGCGCATGAAGGTATTTGCCGCTTTCAGGGAAGAATGCGCAAGTGCCTTAGATATACCAAGAAGGTATTTTGCCAGCGATGAAGATTTGCTTAAATTATGTCACCACCTACCTAGTACAGAGCGTGAACTTATAGCTTTAAGGCTCGATAGCCATAATCTTACGAAACACCGTTATAGAAATAAATTATTTGAAATATGCAACGGCTTAGCTGAGTTGTAGAAAATACCTTTCATAGCAACTTCATTTCTTAATTTATTACTAAATATTAACTTTATCTAAAATAAACTATTGAAATAAAGTTAATTGTTATGTATATTAGGTATATATTTAATATACATAATAGGCATTATATGTTACCTGATCAAACAGCACTTATTAAAAAAATTGCAAAGTACTTAAGAATTGAAGCGAAAAATACTACACGAGAAGAATCTAGAGCTATATCTGAGGTTGCTGATCGCTTTGAGAAATCTAAAGGAGAGTGCGTTGGTCTTTCTACTTTATGGGTCTATGCTAAAAAGTTGGAAGATTCACCAAAAAGCGATAAAGCAATAGATGGTATAGACTTTTTAGGTTCTACGGCTGATGAATTAATGAAATGGGATGAAAAAAGCGACTTATCACCAAATATTAAAGCTAATATTGAGCGTTTTATCTCAAATATTATCTTATACCAAGATCCAATGGGTGGTATTATCAGCGAATCGGGTTATCAGCAACTAAATCTACCAGTAGTACTGCAAGATACTAAAAGAGGTAGTCCTGAAAAAGTTTTTGACCAAAATTTTGTAACTGACAAGGCTGGATTTAAAGCAAGGTTAGAGCAAGTAGTCAAACCACAAAGCTTAATTTTACTTGGTGCTTTGGTAGGAGAAGAAGGACACGAAATGGCTATATATCAAGATTCTCATGGTAAAATTAGCTTTTATGATCCAAATACTAAAGAGTATGAAGTAGCTACAATTGATGGGCTATCAGAAATAGCATGGAAAGCGGCAGCTATTAATTTAAGGTTTCATGAAGATCGGATACAACGGTCGCTAAAACATCTTGATTTCAAAATTTTTAGATTTAGTGATGACTCTACTTATGAGTATCCTTCTAAAGAATCATTTAAACCTTCTTTTAAAGAATATGCAGAGCTATTAAAAAGCGATTGCTTTGTTAATAATTTAGATTGTATTAATAATCCTGTAGTCAAAGATTTGATTAAACAGATTGAAGATATAAATATAATAAACTTATTGGAAGACTCTGATATTAGTGAAAGGGCAAAAATGATTATTACTAAATACGCTATTTCAGATATTGAGAATAGGTCTCCTATATTAGCTCGCTATTTAAATGAGGCAGGCAAAGATATAAAAGAAGATTGCGTGAAGTACAAATTTTTAAAGTCTGAAAACTTAGATACTCTAGTAAAAGTAGCAGCAAAAAAAGAAGCTTTACCATTTTTAAGGGAAGGCGAACTTTCTAAAATAAGCGAAGCAGAGCTACAAGGGAAAGCTTTAATATGGAATAAACATTTATCACTACCTGAAGTACTGAGGATATTATGGCAAATTCCAGCAACAGAAGAACTTGCAGAAGAGCTTTTGCGCGGGTGTAAAGACGGACCTCGTCCTTCAGATATACGCCATCAGATTCTTGAGGGTATAAGTATATCAGGAGCACTCAATCATAACATTAGAGGA
>JAIXRE010000092.1 GCA_027485375.1 Rickettsiaceae bacterium
AATCGCTGGTATTGACTTATCAACAAAAATCTAAAATTATAATTACCTAATTAATTACCACCTTGAGTTTAATTTGTCATTAGCTTTTTTGTCTTTTGCCTATAATTTATACCACCCAACCCCCTTGAACGGATACTGAAATACAACCGATAAAAATTAAAAGCCATAAAAGAAAAGCAATGTCTTTCTTTAGATACGGACTGGATTACCTGCGGCAAATATTGCTCCAACCTTTATAGTCAGCAAGATAAGAGAAATAACCGATATCTTTCGACCTATAACCATTTATAACTAAAGAAGATTAGCCTTATGTTAGCTTTTATGCCGTGTACTGAGATTAGCTACTGACAATAGTAAATCTTTAAACTCATTTGCTAAGATACAAAAATCAGTAGTCACAAAAGGCTTTCTAGGAATAAATATGATGCTTAAATTACTTGTTAGTATAACCTTAACAGTTGTTCTTATTAGGTGTCTAGCTCTACGCTTAATTTTGTTCCTAATAACCGCGTTACCAACTTTCCTACTAACTTTCATACCAAATATAATATTACCGGCACTTGGCTCTATTAGCTGATTGTTTCGAGAAGAATTTTTTGCAATGACCAAAATGAAATTAGCCGTTTGTTTTTTGATTCCGTGGCGATTTACCAAATCAAAAGCTTTCTGATTTTTAAGAGAAGAAATTATCAATTGCTATTATCCAATATTTTATAGTGAATAATTGTGTATAGTTTCTGTCATCACAAAAAGCTAATACAACCATATCAATCTAAAATTATTTTATTTAGATTTTTTGATTTTTAGGGTTACTTGCGTTTAACCAAAAGCTATCTGCGACTCTTAAAACTGTAATATTTTTATTAAGCATCCGATAGCTTGCATGGCTACCATAACCACTATTTACTGAGACCGCAGAATTCAGTCTGCTTTTTCGCAAAGATGCTAAGGCGCCAAGCTTATCTGAAGGTTTACTTATAATTAACTAGTAGATCAATAATAAAATTTTATCATAAATGCCCTAAATTAAAGGCATCTTAAGCAGACAATTTTTTTCTACCTTTAGCTCTTCTTCTTCTTAGAACCTCTCTACCTCCAACGGTAGCCATTCTTGCTCTAAAGCCGTGCCTTCTTTTTCTTACTAAATTACTTGGCTGAAATGTACGTTTCATAATTTAAACTCGACATAATAATCTTTAAATGAATATATTGTTATAGCATTTTCTTTCAATCTGTCAATCAAAATAGCGCAATTTATATAGCGTAAGACTCCACGCGCCATAATGGACAAAATATTACGAATTACTTCGGTTGATCTTTAGAATACATAAATTTCCCTATTAACGACTCAAGATTTACCGACGATTGGGTGCGTTTAATTTGTTCATTTGCATTAAAATTTTCATCCTCTGCCCCTGGAGTAATCGCTATGAATTTACTACCTAAAAAACCTGATGTAGCGACAGCAGCTTGAGAATCTTTTGGTAATTTGACGTTATCATTAATTTTCAAAGAAAGTGCAGCAAAAAAGGTATTTTTATCTAAATCCATAGAATCAACAGCGCCAATTTTTATACCAGCTAGCATCACATCGCTTCCCACCGTTATACCTTCAACATTCTCAAAATTAGCTTTAAGTAAGTAACTACCTTTAAGATTTGCGGTATTGCCTTTTTCATATGCTACATAGAGCCCTGCTGTAGCTATTATTAGGACTATAAAACCTACTAAAGTTTCTATTATACTATGTTTCATGATTTGATATTTCCTATAAAGTAATTACTAATAAAAGTTAGGTGTAAAATAAATCTATTTTACCTGCCATGGAATATAATTTTCCTTAGCTTTGGCACCATCACCATAAGCAAGTTTAGTTCCGGTAAGGTTTGGCAAATGCTCCCTCTGCCATGGTAATTTCTTGCTATCTGCACTGGGTATATCGTTGCTTAGATAATGCAACCAAGCATGCCATAGCGGCGGAACTTTTGATGGCTCTACTAACTTTCCGCTATATATAACGTAGCGCTTTTTAACGCCTAAATAGTTTGTATTACGCCCCTCATAATAATGATTGCCAAAACGGTCTTCACCTATTTTAGTTGCAAAAATTCTTACTACAAGTCTGTTCAAAAATGACATCATACCCTTTGTTGTTCTAATAATAACTTTTTAGCAATATCCCTACCACGCACAGCTAGGCGATCAGCAATCTCATTGCCATTAATACCAGCATGTCCTTTAACCCAATGCCAAATGATATCGTGTTTCTTACTTTCATTATATAAGATTTGCCAAAGCTCAGCATTTTTTATAGGATCATTATTGCTTTTGCACCAATTATTGCTCAACCACTTATGAATCCAAATAGTAATACCTTGCTGCACATATTTGCTGTCTGTATATATTTCTATAATACACGTCTTTTTTAGCGCTTTCAATGCTTCAATTACCGCCATTATCTCCATACGGTTATTTGTTGTATCAATCTCATAACCATATAGCTCCTTATCAACCCCATTACATTGCAGCCACGCTCCCCATCCACCAGGACCAGGATTACCAGAACAAGCTCCATCAGCATAAACAATAACCTTAGGCTTGGTTAAACTATTAACCTCATCCGTATTTAATGCGTTAAACTGTTTTGTCTCAACCATTGCTTATTTAGGTTTGTGTTTATTACGAAATTTATCAAGGGCTATCACGTTAGCTGTTTTATTATCATCTAGCGTTGTTTCTTCAGTCGCCTTTTTACCATCATTACTTACATCAGACTTAGTAGTGTTACTGGGAAATTTAGCTGGTTGCGAGCGACCTCTATTATTAAAATGCAAGTGAAAATTAACACTTGGGTCAGCGAAACTAGTAATAGCTCGAAATGGTATTTCTAGTGTTTCACGAATTCCATTAAAATTTAGTTTTACAGAAAAACTATCTTTACCAACCAAAAGATCTTCGAATTGATACTGCAGTACTATTGTTATCTCCTCTGGATAGCGTTGCCTCATCTTATCTGATAAGACAACTAACGGGTCGTCAGTACGAAGAGTAATATAAAAATGATGATTTGATTTTAAACCTTCGCTCTGAACTTGTCTTAAAGCTTTCTTAGCAACTTCAAGCAATGCTTCATCGAGGAATTCTTGATAATTAATTTCCATATAATCCTAGGGTAGGAATTAACCAAAAGGCTATATTTAGTCCTGATTGCTAATATTTATGCCATAAAATAGGGCTTTTCTGTTGCCCGGCAAGCCCCACAGCCGCGTACACTACCTAAGCTGCTAGAGCTGTAGGAGCTACGAAACGATCATTATCATTTGCGTTTCCTTTTTTTAACCCAACGAATTTAACAGGTAAACCTGATAAATTCCAGCGGAATTATACTGAGCAAAAGCCATTTCTTTATTAAGCACGTCGATCCTACTTCGCCCCCGCAAAATTATGGTGGAGGCGCCGGGTACCGCCCCCGGGTCCGCAACTTCTATTCCAAAAGACGTTTATTGCTATATCTACCAAAGCAGCATTTGTGATTATTACATAAATCTAGAAAAATAGCAACTGCTTATAGTCAACCTGTATAAATTATGGATAATTACACAGATTTTGAAACAAATATGCTTGCAGAGTAAAATAAAATACTATATACTGCGCCTTGTTCCTCAAATTTGGGGGTGTAGCTCAGTTGGTTAGAGCGTCTGCCTGTCACGCAGAAGGCCGCGGGTTCGAGTCCCGTCACTCCCGCCATATTTCTCTTGGTTTTATAGCAAGCCACAAGATAAACCCCCTCTCGTATGTTACCTTATAATACACGACTTTTTTTAAAGATTTTTGTAATTTAGTTTTGAATATTGGGTTATTTTAGCAAAGTAACACCAAAAAAATAACAGTTGAGAACGTGATTTTAACATCTGTATTGCCTAAATCTTTGACAAAATCTCTCAATCTTGTTTGCTGGCTTTCATCAAAAGGGAGAGTCGTATAAAATTCCTCTAATATAGCCTTTGTTTACTCCTTCTTAAACTTAAAATATTGATCTTTAGTTAGTAATCTATATTTTTCTCGTAAAAAATAATATAGAGTGTCTTGACTAAAAGTTGTAAATGCATTATACTTTTACACAGTGCCGGTAAGTTAGCGTACTGAAAAATCTGCTTTTGGCAGTCGATTTCGTAGGGGAATTAGGTCGTTAAGGAGTCGGTACTTGTAGCTAATCTTGTAGCTCGACTTCTTTCTCAAACCAGTTTAAATAACTACTAATTGGCACTTTCTTGCTTTTACTGTAGTCAAAATTCCATACTCTAAAACCGCTCTGATTATTTGTATCGCTTAATTTTTTAAACCCTTTTTGCGTGCGTAAAAAATTAGTTAGCTCTAATTTTTCTTTCCTGCTACTCCTGTTGTTAGCGTCTAAAGCAGTAGCTCCAACTAATAAGTCAGTTAACTGCAAGAGTTCAGAGAGCTTTGAATTTTTGTCCTGGATACACTTAATGTTGGTATCTGGCGTCTTACGTTTCAGATGAAGGTCTAATTTACTAATGCAAACTGAAGAGGTTTTTTTACTACCTTTTTCATCAAGATAGCAATAAAAAGTATCTTTAGGGTTAAATTTGAAAAATTGATGGTAAAGTAATTGATAATACTGCTTATAAAAACCCTCATCATTATAATGAATATCATTGTTTATATCTGCAAAGTCTTTATGACGAATTTGTTCAGTATCAAAAATAATACATCTAAAATCTATATTATGTTCTTGGTTTAGATAAGTTTCAGATAGTATTTCTTTATAGAGACGAAGTTTTTGTGTGTTTTTAAGCTTACTAAACTTTACTTCATGGTCCAGGAACATCTCTTTTTCTTTAATACGTTTTATTTTAGCCTCTATAGCACTCACCTGTTGCGTAGGTAAAATAATCCCTCCAAGCACCATGTACTTTTCTCTTATAATGCCACTTTCATCACAGAAAATACTATATTTCATTGCCGTTTAGCCAAAATGATTTTTATAGCTGTAAATTTTAAAATATTCAACTATAAATATAAAGTTTATTTCTTTGTCAATCAAAAATACCTAGCTCTATATTATAAATTCTTCAGAGTTTTAAAGATAGCAACTATAACTTTCTAAGTTTCTGTTCAATGGCGTAAAAAGCTAATTTATCTAGCTATTACTAAAAATCAAGCTTGGGAGTGCTAACAATCCTTTACATGTTTATAGAAACTATGTAGTATAATAAGGTTATATGTTAGAAACACATTAATAATAAAGTAGTTAGTAAAATGAATATTCATGAATATCAAGCAAAACAAATTTTAAGAAAATATGGTGTGCCTACCTCTCATGGTGTGGTAGCGCTAAAAGAAAAAGAGATTGATGACCTAATTGATAATTTAGAAGCCAATATATATGTTGTAAAGGCTCAAATTCATGCTGGTGGTAGAGGAAAAGCTGGTGGCGTAAAAGTCGTAAGGAATAAGGAAGATGCTAAGGAAGCCGCTCATAATATGTTTGGCAAAACCTTAGTGACTCACCAAACTGGACCTTTGGGGCAAAAGGTAAGACGTGTTTACGTTGAATCTGGTTGCGATATATTGAAGGAATATTATTTTAGTGCTGTACTAGATCGCGCTAGTAGTCGCGTTGTATTTATGGCTTCAACAGAAGGTGGTGTGGATATTGAAGAAGTAGCGCACAATACACCAGAAAAAATTATTAAGGTTGCGGTTGATCCAGCAACGGGTATTCAAGCTTTTCATTGTAGACAAATTGCCTTTGGACTTGAATTCAAAGGTGAGCACGCTAAACAAATGATGAAAATTGTAGAATATACATACAACGCTGTTATAGCTACTGATGCTGACCAAATTGAAATTAATCCATTAGTTGTAACGCATGAAGGAAATTTGCTGGCGCTAGATGCAAAAATCAATTTTGACGATAATGGCTTGTTCAGACATGCTGAGATTCAGGCAATGCGTGATGAGGACGAAGAAGATCCGCTAGAAACAAGGGCAGCAGATGCTGGTATTAGCTATGTTAAAATGGATGGTACTATTGGCTGTATGGTCAATGGAGCTGGTCTTGCTATGGCTACTATGGATATAATCAAGCTTTATGGAAAAGAGCCAGCTAATTTCTTAGACGTTGGCGGCGGGGCTGATAGAGAAAGAGTAACTGAGGCATTTAAAATCATTTTATCTGATCCGGCGGTGCAAGGAATCTTAGTAAATATTTTTGGTGGTATAATGCGTTGTGACATTATAGCTGAAGGTGTTATTGCTGCTGCTAGAGATGTAGGACTAAAAGTTCCGCTAGTTGTAAGGCTTGCAGGTACGAATTTTGAAAAAGGTAAGGAGATTTTGGCTAATTCTGGTTTAGAGATAATTGCTGCAGACGATTTAGCTGATGCAGCGAAAAAAATCGTAGCTGCAGTTAAATAAAAAAATTTGGTTTATATATGGCGATATTGATTAATAAAAATACAAAAGTAATTTGTCAGGGTTTTACTGGCGCACAAGGTACGTTCCATTCTGAGCAAGCTATAGCTTATGGCACAAAAATGGTTGGAGGAGTAACTCCTGCAAAAGGTGGACTAACGCATTTAGACTTGCCCGTATATGATACAGTACATGAAGCAGTGTCTAGAACAAAGGCAACCGCAAGCGTTATTTATGTTCCGCCTCCATTTGCAGCTGATTCAATTTTAGAAGCAATTGATGCTGGAATAGAGCTTGTTGTCTGCATTACAGAGGGTATACCAGTTCTTGACATGGTAAGAGTAAAAAGGGCGCTTGTTGGCAGCAAAACAAGGCTTATAGGTCCAAATTGCCCTGGCGTTATTACTCCTGAGGAATGCAAAATAGGTATTATGCCTGGTCATATTCATAAAAAGGGTTCAGTTGGTATTGTATCAAGGTCTGGCACTTTGACTTATGAGGCAGTGGCGCAAACCACAGCGGTAGGTCTTGGTCAATCAACTTGTGTTGGTATAGGTGGCGACCCTGTGAACGGTACTAATTTTATTGATTGTATAGAAATGTTTTTGGCTGACCCTGAGACAAAATCTATCGTGATGATTGGTGAAATTGGCGGTAGCGCTGAAGAAGAGGCGGCTGAGTTTATTAAGCATTCTAAAATTAAGAAGCCTATTGTTAGCTTTATTGCCGGTATCACTGCTCCTCCAGGTAAGAGAATGGGTCATGCTGGAGCTATTATTTCTGGCGGCAAAGGTTCTGCTGAAGATAAACTTGAGGCTCTGCAAAGTGCAGGTGTTGCTATTACAAGGTCACCAGCTGAAATAGGAATAACTATGAAGAATTTGCTTGCATAAGTTGATTACCTAGTAGAAAATAATACCCATGCATCTTTTGGTGCATGGGATGTCTTATTACCAATCCCCATTTTTAAATAATCCAAATGGATTTTGCAAGATTCGTCTTTGCCTGCGCATTTTATATACGCCTTGAGCAGACTAAATTTTAAATCCACTTGCCGGTATTTAATCTGGGACTTGGTATTATTACCACGTATAGCAACCTTGAATTGAAATTATGGTCGTCATAAGTTGGCGGGTACACCCTTAAAAATAGTTTGTCATTTAAATTTGGAATCATTGCATGTTAAGCTCTATGCCTAGTAAAGTTCATAGGCTATTATATAAAGTTCTTATTATATTTTGCCTTTTTATTAGTAATTCACTGGCTTTTGGTCTTAATGATAAAGTTCTGGTGAAGGCTACAAAAGTTATATCGACCGAGCTTTTTGATATTTACGATGCTGTTGGTCAATGTAAAAATGATAATAGCAGGGATTATTATGCTGCTACTTCTGGTACTGTTGACATACTTTCTGTAAAACAGGGGGATAAAGTTAAAGCTGGAGAGATAGTCATAGGAATTGATAGTAAGGTTGCCAAGGCTTTGAAAGAGCAAAGTGAAGCTGCTTTAAAATTAGCCCAAACTTCGCACATAAGAAATACCACCTTATTTGCCAAAAAATTTATAAGCGAAGAGGATTTTGAAAAATCAAGAGTCGCATTAGAAGGGGCAAAGCTTAAATTAGAACAGGACTTAAAAACATACGATAATATGGTAATCACTGCGCCATTTGACGGAGTTATAGGTGTTCTAAATATACGTATTGGCGACCAAGTTAAGCCAGATAGCTACCTTTTTAGCATACTTAGTGTAAGTAAAGATAAAGAAGACCAAAGTATATTTATTGAATTACCAGAAAACCTGCAAGGAATTGTTGTTAATAACGTAGGTGCGATAATTAATAACTCTAGTAATAAGGCAACGGGGCTTGTTACTGCAATATCTCCTTACCTCTCTGATAGTGGTATTATGACTGCTAAGGTGAGTATTCTGAATAGCCAGCCTTTTTTACATAGTAGCTATGTGAATGTACGGCTGATTTTAAATAAGCATAAAGGGCTTGCAGTGCCACAGCCGGCGGTATTACAGAATGATAATGGATATTTTATTTACCAAATTGACGCAAATAATACAGTTAAGCAATTATACGTAAAGCTTGGTAGTAGAACTGGTGAAATGGTAGAAATTAAGTCAGATACTTTGCATGAAGGGGATCAAATAGTACTAGAAGGTTTGACTAAAGTGCAAGATGGCGCAGTGGTTGAGATGGAGCAGGCTGAAGATACTTCAAAAGCTCCCCGGAAGAGCGACGAGCTAAGTAAGTCAGGTGTGCCAAATCTTGAAGTAGCAAAGGTATAAAATGACGTTAGCTGAAATTTGTATAAAAAGACCAGTTTTTGCTACAGTGCTAAGTTTAGTACTTCTTACTCTTGGCGGTATTTTTTATACTAAATTACAGATTCGCGGCACTCCAGATATAGATTTTCCTGTAATTACTATTAGCTCCTATTACTCAGGAGCAGATGCGCTTTACATGGAAAAAGAAATTACTACTAGGATTGAGCAGGCGGTCAAAAATGTCAAATATATTGACCATATGCAATCTACAAGTACTGTAGGTAATAGCGATGTTTATTTAACGTTTAACCTCTCTGCAGATATTGAAGTCGCACTTAACGATGTACGTTCCAAAATTTCTGATATTAGTTATATCTTCCCGCAGGATATGAAATTGCCTGCAGTATCTAAAATGGATGCTGATAATTTCCCAAGTTTGTGGCTCGCTATCAATACTGATAGATACGACGAAATGACCCTAACTAAGATAGTTGATGACAATATTAAAACAATCCTAGAAAAGCTTGGTACTGTTGGTCGTGCTGATATTTACGGCGGGCAAGTTTATTCTATGGAAATTGAAATTGACCCAGTTAAACTATATCAACATAAGATTTCACCTATAGAAATAGAAAGGGCGATATTTAGCCAAAATAAGGATTACCCTGCTGGATTGATTAAAACTCAATATAGAGATTTTCCACTGCGTTTGAGAGGCACTTTAAGTACGCCAGAAGAGTTTCAAAACATTGTTTTACGAGCTAGTGCTAATGGTAAAGGAAAAAGGCTATTGCGACTGAAAGAAGTTGCAGATGTAAAATTATCTCCAGCAGAAAATGACACTATATTAAGGTATAATGGTAAGAAAGCTCTTGCTATTGGTATTGTGAAACAGTCAAAAGCCAACTTACTTGATATGTCTGAAGAAGTAAGAAAAGCACTTTTAAATATCAAAAAGAATCTTCCAGCCGGCGTGAACGTAGAAGTAGCTTATGATGGCGCTTCTTCAGTGAAGGCAGCGGTATATTCTGTTTTTGGAACAATCGCAGAGGCTTTAGTCTTAGTGCTACTGGTTACTTACTTATTCCTTGGCTCGTTAAGGCTAACCATTATACCTTTCGTAACTATACCTATTTCATTGATTAGCACGTTCGCTACTATGTATTGGTTCGGGTTCTCTATTAATACCTTCACTTTGCTTGCTATGGTGCTTGCTATTGGTTTAGTAGTGGATGACGCTATTGTAATGCTCGAAAATATCTTCAGGCATAATGAACTTGATGGCGGCATCAATCCTAAAGAATCTGCGATAAAAGCGGCAAGAGAAATAAGCTTTGCGGTACTGGCTATGACTATTACCCTTGCCTCAGTCTTTTTGCCAGTTGGTTTTATTAGTGGCTTCCTAGGTAGATTATTTGTAGAGTTTGCTTGGACTCTTGCTTTTTGCGTCTTATTTTCTGGTTTTATAGCTCTTACCTTAACTCCTATGATGGCTAGTAAAATGGTAAGTAAGCGTGAAAAAGCCTTACCTGATTTTCTGATTAAGTTCAACACATACCTAGCAATAGTGCAAAGCAAGTATTTGCATTATCTAAACCTCTCATTAGATAATAAGAAAAAATTCTTCACATTTATAGGCGGTTCTTTGGTTGTCTTAATCATTAGCTTTGTTTTTGTAAATAAAACTTTTGCACCTCAGGAAGATGATGGAATTGTACAAGTTGCTTTTACAGGACCTGAAGGGTCAACTGTCATGCAATCTACAAAACCAGTGCTGCAAGCAGAAGAAATACTGTACACGCATAAGGAAGTACAGGGTATTTTTGCTATTATAGGCAGAGGCGGTTCTGGTGATAATGCTTTTGCATTTGTGCCTTTAAAAGATTGGGGTCAAAGAGATAAATCGCAAGAGCAAATTAAAAATGAACTGAATCAAGAATTTGCAGCTATTCCAGGTATGTCTATTTTTGCTATGAGTCCAAGGTCAATGATCAGTGGTAATGCTACTAAAGCTATAGAGTTTAACCTACAAACATCGCTTGATTATGATAAGATTGACAAAGTTTCGCAGCAATTTGTTGATAAGCTTAAGGCTAACCCTGCTTTCCAAAACGTAGAACGTGATTTAAAATCTTCAACTCCAACTCTTGAGATCATAGTTGATAGAGCTAAAGCTTATTCATATGGAGTAAGTCTTGAGAATATAGGAACTACAGTGCAGTATCTTATCGCTGGTAAGACTGTCGGTGATTTTAGGATGGGTAATAATATTTATGACGTTAATATACAACTTGCTAGGGAGAACCGTAGTGAGATAAATAGCGTAAAAAAAGTACTATTAAAAAATGATAATGGTAAGGTCTTGCCAATAGGGGTGGTAGCAGATATCGATGAGAAAATAACGATAAAATCCTATAACCATTATAATAATTCTAAAGCGGTTACTATTTCTGCTGATCTTGCGCCTGGACATAAAATAACTGACGCAATCGATATTGTTAATGAAACAGCTAAAAAAATTGTCGATTCAAGCAATACTAAACTTGAGTATCTTGGCGAGATTAAAAGGATGGCAGAGTCTGAAGGAAGCTTAGGGATGACATTTTTACTTGCTTTGGTTTTTATTTATCTTGTACTATCGGCGCAATTTGAAAGCTTCTTTGATCCTTTAATAATATTATTATCTGTACCATTCTCAATTACTGGCGGCGTTATAGCCCTACTTTTAGCAGGCAATAGTATTAACTTATATAGCAATATAGGTCTTATTACTCTTATAGGGCTTGTTACAAAAAATGCTATCATGATTGTAGAATTTGCTAATCAATTAAGAGAAGGAGGAGCAAATATTAGAGAAGCAATCACTAACTCTGCAACATTACGTTTTAGACCTATATTAATGACTTCTTTAGCAACTATGCTTGGCGCTTTGCCTCTTGTTTTCGCTGAAGGTGCTGGTAGTGCAGCAAGAAACTCTATAGGGCTTGTTATTGTCGGCGGGATGAGTGTTGGCACAATCTTTACCATCTTTGTTATTCCTGTGCTGTACCAAGCTTTGAAACGTGAAGGTAATACCAATTGCCAGATTAAATAAGGCAAACGGATTTAAAAGTGAATCTGCGTAAGCGTATATTAAATACGTGCGCAAAGATGAATCTTGCAAAATCCGTTTGGATTATTTAAAAATGGGACTTGGTATAAGGTTTCTATCACACATTAAACTAATTTTTACTACATTTCTTCTATTTTAGTTGCATAGCACTATATAAGTAAGTTAACATTTTAATATATACCGCAGATACTTCCCTTGTTTTCAAGAGGTCTATGGAAGTGGTGCGTTAAATTTTGTTAGTGGAGGTACTCTAAATGCAAGGTGAAAATAGTAAACCAGAATTTGCTGAGTTAAAAATTGCTGAGAAAACTTTTAAATTTCCTATTAAACGTGCATCAATAGGGCAAGACGTAATCGACGTTAGCAAATTATATGGCGAAACAGGATATTTCACATATGACCCTGGTTTTATGTCTACAGCCTCTTGTCAATCTTCTATTACTTATATAGATGGAGATAAAGGAATTTTAAGGCATCGTGGTTATGAAATAAAAGACCTAGCAGAAAATAGTAGTTTCTTAGAAGTAGCTTATTTGTTATTGCATGGTGAACTTCCTAAACAAGCACAATATGACGAATTTTCTAGTAAAGTAACGCATCATTCTATGGTTAACGAGCAGGCTCGCAGTTTATTTACTGCGTTTCGCCACTCTGCCCATCCTATGGCTATAACTTTGGCAGCAGTTGGTTCGTTATCTGCATTTTATCACGATGTACTAGACATAAGAGACGCAGAAGAAAGAGAGCTTGGAGCAATAAGGATGATTGCTAAAATGCCAACTATAGCTGCGATGGCGTATAAATATTCTATTGGTCAACCATTTGTTTATCCTAATAATGCGCTTTCATTTTCAGAAAATTTTCTGTATATGATGTTCGCAACGCCCTGTGAGGAATATGTCGTAAATAAGGTGTTAGCCAAAGCGCTTGATAAGATATTTATTCTGCATGCAGACCACGAGCAAAATGCATCAACTTCAACAGTACGGCTTGCTGGCTCTTCGGGCGCTAACCCTTTTGCTTGTATTAGTGCTGGAATAGCATCATTATGGGGTCCTGCGCATGGCGGGGCTAATGAAGCAGTAATTAACATGCTTAAAGAGATAGGCTCGCCTGAACGTATTCCAGAGTATATAGCAAAAGTAAAAGATAAAACTAGTGGCTTTAGGTTAATGGGTTTTGGTCATCGCGTATATAAAAATTACGACCCTCGTGCTACCGTTCTTAGAGAAACATGCCAAGAAGTACTGCAAGCATTAGGTCAGTCTCAAAACAACCCTCTATTACAAATTGCTATGGAACTTGAAAAAATAGCTCTCCATGATGAATATTTTATCGAGCGCAAATTATATCCAAATGTAGATTTTTACTCTGGTATAATTTATGAGGCCATGAACATACCACCGCAAATGTTTACTGTGCTTTTTGCTCTAGCTAGAACAGTTGGCTGGATGGCGCAATGGAAAGAAATGCAAGAAGACTTAGATCAAAAAATAAGCCGTCCAAGGCAGCTTTATACTGGACATACGCAAAGAGAATTTGTGCCACTTGAGAAACGTAAATAATAAATGGCAGTTTTATGAAAGAAGTTAAAGAAGAACCGCAAGCTGAAACTCAGGCGATGCAATATGCTAAGCAGAATAAGCAGGACATAATGAAGCAGTTTTGCCCAACTTTTACTTTTAGTGCGGGCGAATATATATATCCTACGAGCGCAGAAAAATACGCAGAAGATGTTCTCACGGCTAAAAAACGGCATTATGAAGGTAAGTTGCAAGGGGGTAATTTAAGTACCCAAGAAATTGATCAATATAACCTTATCAAGGAGCATTTTTTCCCTAATAAAGCTTTTGACATAAAAGGTTTTGAAAAGCCTGAAGTAGAAAAATATCTAGAGAATGACCTAGGGCATGGCACTGCATCAGTTTTGCTAATGTTTAACGAAAAAGAGTTAGGATACCCCCTAGGCTCACAGGTGCCGATTGGTGGAAATAAGCCTGGTGCGGATAAACAAGTTAAGGCGCCGATATACACTTCCTATGTTCCAACTGAAGATGGAGCAATCATTCGCTATGAGTGTTTCTATCCATTAAGTGGGGCAATTTATGGCACAAACTGGTTGTACAAACTCTTGCCAGAAAAATTTGCTAAGAAATTAGGTAATTTAGCTGTTCATGCGGGTGACTGGGAAGGAGTTTATATTAAGGTCAAAATTGATGAAAATGGTAATGCGCAGCTAGACCATATGCAAACCTTTGCTCATGGTACAAAAGGAGCTGTAAAAGTTGAACCACGTGATATAGATTTTACAGAAACTGGTTCGCCTCGAGCGTATGTAGCTACTTCTACTCATGCTACTTATAGCAATAAATTCCCTGTTAATACATTGGCAGATAATACCGGTGCTGCTTATAGTTTGAAGCCAGAGAATGCTGAATTTGTGGATTTAAGTCCAGAGGTTAAAAAACCAGCTTGGGCAAAAGTCGTACAGTGGGGACCTCCAGTGATAATGACTGCTAAAGATGATTATGTAAAATCAGGGGCTGAATATGACGAAAAGCAAAAAGGTTGGCTAGAAAAAAATTATCGCCCTCTCAATCTAGCAGTTTTGTATCGTAAGGCTAAGCAATTTATTATCAATCTTATTGAAAAGATTGTACCTAAAAAGCTGATTCCTGAAAAACTGATTTCTGCGCAAAAACCGCTAGTCCTGAAGTTAAAGCCACTAGATGCTCCAGCTCCAGCTGTTCCAGCTCCAGTTGTTCCGGCGCAAGCTACACCAGCACCAGCTGTTCCAGCACCAGTTGTTCCGGCGCAAGCTGCTTCAGCTCCCGCTGAGTCTCATGTAGGGAAGCTAGAGGAACAAAGGAGGAGATCCTCAGTTACATCTCCTAGTAAAGGTCAGTAACTATGCACAAAAATTAGCCGTTGCATAATGGCAAATCCTATTTTTTACAGGAGCTAAACGGAATTGGTTTTAAGCATACTACCAAGGACATCCAGCATTGAGTAAAGCCCTGCTGGTTTGTCATGCAACCATAAAGCCGCTTTAATAGCACCGTCTGCAAAAGCTTTTCTGTTCAAGGCTTGGTGACTTAGGGTAATTAATTCATCATCATTGGCAAATAGCACATCATGTTGACCATAAATACCGCCGCTTCTAATAGAAAAGATATTATCGTTAATTTTAGGCGTATATTCTGCCATTGCTTTGGCAATCATTAAAGCTGTACCTGATGGCGCATCTTTTTTATGGCGGTGGTGATACTCAATAATTGACGAATCATAATCAGCTAAAATAGCCGCCGCTCTTGTTGCGAGCAAGCTAAGTAGGTTAGCCCCCACGCTCATATTAGCCGAGTACATAAGTGGAATTACCTTGGCAGCCTCTTCTAGCAGCTTGAAATGCTCCAAGGTAAGACCGGTGGTACCTATTACTAATTTAGTTTTATAGCGAGTAGCATTTTCGACTAGTGCCTGCAAAATAACTGGGCTGGAGAAGTCAATAACAACGTCAGAGTTTTGACAAAAATTAGCTAATTCATTTAAAGCATTACGACTGTTAAATGTAGCTTCAATATGGCATTCTCTAGAGTAATAGGCATTCACTCTTTCTGAAAGAATTTGTCCTACTTTGCCGCTTGCGCCGCAGAGCCCTATTTTCATTGTAGTTTCCTATAGTCTTTAGAAAAATAGATTAATGGATTTTTAGAGTTATTTATATGAATAGCTATCACTTCGCCAGTAAAAATGATGTGATCTCCACCATCATACTCGCTAACTTTATTGCACTCTATCCAAGTTATCGCCCCTAGAATCACTGGACATTCAGTTCTCTCAGTTAGCTTATAGGGTTGATATAAAAATTTATCAATATGCGGCTTAGCGAAGTGATGAGAGATAGCTTCTTGATCCTCTGCTAAAACGCTAATAGCAAATTTAGTACTAAGGCTAAAAGCGGCAGCGCTACTAACTTTTTTACTAAGACAAAAAAGCACCAACATAGGGTCGAGAGAGAGAGAGGTAAAAGAGCTAGCGGTAAAGCCGTATAACTGCTCCCCTATATTAGTACTAATGATACTAACACCTGTGGGCAGGCGCCCCATAGCGGCTTTAAACTGGTCTATAGTTAAGTCAGTATTACTATTGCTGGACTCGTCTGTAGTAATGTTTATTCTAGCCATTTTTTCTTTATAGCAGCTATACTACCATCCTTTTGCAGACTACTAATAGCCTCGTTAATAACATCTTTAAGCTCAGAATCCTTTGGTAAGGCAATAGCAAAATTTGAAACAGCATCTGCTAAAACAAAACTTGCAAATTTACTGTTATTGCTATTAGTCTCCGCGCTCTTACTAGTAGGAGTATCACTATTATTGATAATAAACTTCTTAGCTTGTACTGTTTCCATCATAATGGCATCAACAACTTTAGATTTTAGCTCCTCGACTAGCATTAAATTATTAGCTAGAGGATGGACTTTAAAGCCATATTTTGCAGCTAGCTCCTGAGCTATATTTGCCCAAAGAGTTCCTAGCTGTACCCCTACAACACGATCTTTTAAGTCAGCTATTGACGTCAAATTATCACTAGCCCTATATAATACGGCAATATTAGTAGTTAGGTAATTATCAGAAAAATCCACCATTTTTTGGCGTTCTGGCGAGCTTGATAGCCCAGCGATAACAACATCAACATTTTTGCTAGTTAATGCTGCCATCAAGCCGTGGAAATCCAAATTCTTTATTATTACTTTTTTATTAAGGCGAGCAGCTATCGCCTCTATCAAATCAATATCAAGACCTACTATTTTATTATCTTGAATAAACTCATAAGGCGGATTATCAGCTGAAGTACCAACAACTATAGAATTAGTGGTATCCTCTTTGCTACAGCCTGCAAGCAATATAGCCATTATAGCAACAAAAACGACAAGCACTAAGTTTTTTATATCAAATATTCTCATGATATTCTTGCTAATTAAATCCCTAAATTGTTAACTTAAGCAATAAATTGCTAGATGTCAATATTTTAGATTGATTTCTATGGTTGCGGCGTGTGCCTTCATTTTTCCTAAAAAGCCCTAAACTATTTTAAGGCGTAACCTTAATATTGCTTATACCTTGGTTACAAAACTCTATAAAGTCTAAATATTCTAAAGTCTTCCTAGCTGCGCTTGTTAAATTAGTTAAGGTAATATTACTTGGTTTAATAACTTGGTTAAGTGTAATAAAAGAGCCTACTATAAAACATGACATATGCTTAAGTTTGCTACAATCTATGTTAATGTTTTGGATTGAGACTTCCTTTACATGCTCGTATACGTAACGCTGCAATTGATAACTTAGCTCAACCATCGCTTGGTTTGAAAACGTATCACCTAATACAATGCTAACATCAACAACAGTTTGCACATCACTATTAATATATTGAGTAGTAAAGTCGCTATGCCCCTCAACCTTACTAGGCAATATAAAAGAGTCGAGGATATTCTTGGAGTTTGTATTGATCAATTTCAATAGATTACTATATTATTCACAACATTAATTACTTAAAATATAATTAATGCGTAAATAGTTAGATAGTAATTACAAACAACAAGCTAATAGATTGTCTGGCAGTATTGCTATTATGCAGCGTTCCTTTTTTGTCCGCAAGCTCTCTAAGCGTATAATACCAATTCTTGAAAATTGGTATCAGGCTTCACCATTGTGGCTTAGGACGGCTTGTTCTCCTGCTATTGCTATCTCAGGATTTGCCCTTTCTAAAGCGGCTTGCGCTTCATCCTTGCCACTAGTTGAGGATGAAGATTCTTCCCTTGGAGCAGCTTCTTCAGGGGCTAAAGCTACCTCAGGCACTTTGCCGCTAGAGCTAGCTTTAGCCTCTCTTTGCGGCTCTTTAGAGTCCTTAACTTCTTCTTTAGTTTCTAAAACTGCCTCAGGCTCTTTGGATGAAGAGGCTTCTTGAGGAGCGTTTATTTCCTCATTTAAAGTACCTAAAACTGTTTCAAAGACGATTACACTAGATTTGTCCTTATCATCACCTCTTGCTTTGACAATGTCCGCGCAGCCTTTCAAAGTAGTAAGTATATCTACTAAACATTTTTTAATATCAGCGTCTTCAATCTTTATTATGCGCTGCTTAAGAAGATCAATTTTTCTCTCTAATTCGGGTTTCTCAGTGTCTTCTGGTTCTCTCTTTAATGTAGTTGGCTCAGTATTTCCTTTATAGAGCAAGCGACTTATAATATCGTTAACCACGATTAGTTCCATTCTACAAAATTCATAATCTGGGTTAGCACTACAGGCACTAGCTATTTTAGCAATTAGGGTAAAATCCTTTTCCTTAAAAGCTTGATCTAGCACTTTTTGCTGCGCTTTCATGAAAGGAGGTAACAAACGGTTTTTGCTTACTTGCTCTCCACTACCTAGCTCGAATGAACCAAATAAATAACCCACAATATGTTTTATTCTCTCTGAAGCTAATTCACGAAGCTGTTGCTGAAACATCTTGAAATCAGCGAAGTATCTTGGGTCTGAATTTCTAAGCATAAATAAATTTAAAAGTATTTTTTATAAGGATAAAATATCAGCATTATTTTAAAAAGCAACGAAAAGCTCATGTCAGTTTAGTATACCCAATGCATCTTGGTAACTATCTTCACCTATAGTGTCAACTTGCATAACACTGCTTATGCGATTTATATTTGGGTTAAAATACTCTACTTCGCTTGTCAAATACGAGTTAAATGTGGCTTCTTGTGTTTTATCTATATTGTAATCAATAATTAATAAAGATGTAAAAGCTTTTAGAATATTAGTTATATATCTACAGTCACTAGCTAATCTTGTTTCTACAAACCCGGTCTCAAATGCACTAAATAATTGCTTGCAAAAATATACATGGTAAGTAGCGAGTTTGGCTAGCAGTCCAAGATCTGTTTCTTCTGTACGGAATACAGCCTTTTTGTTATAGCCTTTTGGTTTAACCAGCTCTTTTTCCCTATGCTCTGCACCAGAAGTAATATAATAAGATACTAGGGTTTTGGTACCAGCTGAATCATATACTTCAATAGGTTTTTTTTCTTTTTTAGAAGCAGGTACTAAGACAAATTTTTCTAACGCTGTATAATCAAAAATATTGTATAAAGCCTTTGCGATATGGTAATGCGTTGCTGTAATTACATTATCGGCTTTTAATTCTTGGTTATAGGGTTTTAATTTTTTTGTATCAGTTAAATTTGCTAATTTTAGAGTAAAATTGTATTCTTTATAAACATCAACGGCTTCCTGTAATTCCAAGTTAGAATCATCTATACAATTGTTTGCTACTTCTATAATTTTGCTTAAACGAGTAAGCGCCTCTATAGTCCAATTAACTTTATGCCCCTCATTGTTAACAATTCTTATGCACTGATTAATCTTATCGTATTTTCCGCTCTCTAGGTATTTTTTGATTTCTTGTGCAGTAATGACTTGGTAATTAGTAAGTCCACCTATCTCTGCCTCTTTCTTGGAATTGTACAAACGTGCCTCATAATTCCTTGTATTACCCTCAGTAGGAAAGGTTGCATATGGTCTGCTATTAGCCAAAGTTATTAGTATATTAGATAGAGTTTCTGTAGCAATAAGTTTAGTATTATCATCTAAAATCATTTCAGCGAATTTAGTGAGTGCGAATTGTACGTACCTTGTTTGCTCAGTTTTATAATCGCTATATTCAATTTTTTGCTTACTAAGACCCAGCTCTGCTTTGCTGGCGCCATGAAATAAGTAATAAGTGTTATCTTGATCGGTTTTAGTTATTACGTCTGGTTCTATTAGAGCTTCCTCAACATTAAGCATGTTTTTAATACACACGCCATTATCATGCAGGAAAAAACCTATATTTGCTACGAAAGCAGAAAGAAATTCTTCTTTATCAAAAGTATCTCCTATTAGTTTATCTATGAATCGTTTTATTAAGGCGTAAGGGGTAACATGGTGCATCTGTTTTGTAGAACTACCATTGACTGGAGGGCGACCAACATGATTAACTTCTGCGCCTGTACCTTCATAAAGAGTAATATCGGTTAAAGTGTTTGGATGCGGTTTCCTTATGATTGCAACAAGGAATTCTTTTACTTTTCCTTTAGGAATTTGCTCATCTTTGCGGGGTTCTGTTAGTTCATCACTCTTAGCTTCTAGTTCTTTTACCTTTTCTTGCAGTAGTTCTTGTTCTGCTTTTGCTTTTTCCTTTTCCGCACTTTCCTCTAGTAGCTTTTTCTCTACTTCAGCTTTTTCTGCTTTTGCCTTCAGCGCCTCCTCTTCTGCTTTTTCTACCCTTTCCTGTAGTAGTTTTTGCTCTGCTGCTTCAGATAGTTGTTGCTTTAATGCAGCTAGTTGTTGCTTTAATGCGGCTATTTCTTGCGCTTTTTCCTTTTCCGCACTTTCCTGTAGTAGTTTTTGCTCTGCTGCTTCAGCTAGCTTTTTCTTTAACTCAGCTGTTCCAGCCTTTTGTTGTAGTAGTTTTCCCTTTAACGCAGCTTTCTCTGTTTTTGCCGCCAGTGCCTCTTTTTCCGCTTTTTCTGCTATGCCTTTGGACAGTTTTGCCTCTAATTGGGCTTGTTTTAATTGTTGTTGAAGAAGTGTATCTTCTTTTTTTATCTTATCCGCAGGCTTTTTAGTTTGCGCTTCTCTTCTATCTTTAGTGTTTCTAGGTGGAGGGGAAACAGCTTCTTCTTTTCGGTACTTAGATCTAGTAATGATTGAGAGTGGTAGTGTATGTTTCGCCATCGTGATATATTTGCAACAGATTTAAATTAATATAATGGAAATGCTAAATTAGCAAATATTTATATATTTGCAATAGTTTTTATCAAATTTTCATTAATTTTTTTATAGATTCAATTTGGCGTATTTTTTCTAGGTAAAAAAACAATCAGAATGAGCTAAATCTATGAATGATTTTGTAAAAATCGGTTGAATATTTTCAAGGCAAAGACTGGGGGCGCTAAACTTGGACAATTTGTGTCACGTGCATAAGTCCAAGTTTAACTGTGATTATAACGCTATTTATTTTTATTATTTCCTTCCCTTAATCTCTCCTATCATTTTACGAATTGCCTCTAAATGGCGGCGTTCGTCTCCCATATTAGCAAAAATTAAAGCTTTTACTTCAAAAGGCATAGGAATAGAGTAGGCTTTATCATAATATCTGTTACTAATAATCTCATTTGTTTCCATAGCCTCTAAAGCGCCTATTGTACTAGTAGCTGATTTTATTATTGTATAGCCAGAAGTAACTAAGCCCCTAAAGTCTCTTGAAAAGCTTGGTGGGTATCCGCCTAAATCAATTACAGCTTTTGACAAAGACTGTATATGTCCTTCGTGGTCGTCACGAAAAGCCATTAACTGATTGCGAAAATTTTTGTTTTTTACAACTTTAATTGCTTGGCTATAAGTATGGAAAGTGTCAATATCAAGCTGTATTAATTCGTTTATAACCTCGGTAAGTCTTATATAATCAAATGATTCTACAGTTTTTTCGCTTGCTGCTTGAACATTAACTTTAGTACAACTAGGCAGGCAAGATAAAATTGCTAGCATTATTGTGAAAGCTTGAAGGTGTTTTTTAGTCATAATTAAGCCTCTTATTTAATTTGTGTAATATACATAACTACTACAAATATTAGCGCCAAGATTGCAAGTCCCTGCGCTAACATTTGTAGCAACAAGGAAGAACAGTACCTTATTAGTCAAAGCTTTCTATGGTCTCAAACTTACCATCTTCTCGGTGTATTACCACATGACCTTGCTCTATATTCCTTGCCTTTTCCTCTGCTTTTCTTATAGCTTCTTCTTTAGAATCATAGGTGTCATGACTCGCAGCCTTTACTTCTTTAACATACCACTTATTATCACCTTTATTATGAGTAACGTGAAAAAAATGACCTCTTGATTCAGGTGATTGTCCTCTTCCTGTCATAAAAACCTCCTAATTTTGTGTTTTATATGTAAGCTACTGACGTGTTAAATTTTCTGCTTACATTTTAACTGTAGAAAAAAGGACTTTTAAAGTCAATATATAATTAAACCATAGGTTAATATAAATTTGTAACCTGATGCCAATTGCCAGATTAAACTAGAATAAATGGGTTTTAAAGTAATGACGCCTTCAAACGCTACAAATACGTACGCAAAGCGCAAGTATTTGCAACGTCTATTTGGATCATTTAAAAATGTGAATTGGTATAATAGACCTCCTGCGAAAGTCTAATTACTAAATATGTATCGCCCTGCCGTAAGCTTGCAGCACAGACTCATGCAGCATTTCTGACAATGTAGGGTGCGGGAAGATAGTATGGATTAAGTCCAGTTCTGTACCTTCCATGTTTTTTGCTACAGCGTAACCTTGTATTAATTCAGTTACTTCAGTGCCAATCATGTGCGCGCCAAGTATTTCACCAGTTTTAGCATCAAAAATGGTTTTAATTAACCCTTCAGCTTCGCCAAGTACCAAAGCTTTACCATTTGCCATGAAAGGGAAACGACCAACCTTCACTTCGTAACCTGCTTTTTTTGCAGCTTCCTCAGTAAGCCCAACGCTTGCAATCTGCGGCGAGGAATAAGTACAACCTGGTATATTATGCTTGTTGATAGGATGAGGTTTGCAGCCTGCAATTGCCTCTGCTGCGATAATACCTTCATGGCTAGCTTTGTGAGCAAGCCATGGCGCAGCGGTAACGTCGCCTATTGCATAAATATTTGGTTCATCAGTTTGCATCAATTGATTAGTAACTATATGCCCTTTATCTAGCTTAATTTTAGTTTTTTCTAAGCCTAAATTTTCAGTATTAGCAACTATGCCGACAGCCATAAGTAACTTATCAGTCTTTAGCTGGTGTACCTTGCCAGCGAGTTCAAACTCAACTGTAACATGGTCTTTGCTTTTTGTTTGTTTTAGCAGTTTTACGCCAGTATGAATTTTAATACCTTTTTGCGTGAAAGCTTTATGCGCTAGGTTTGAGATTTCTTCATCTTCAACTGGCAAAATTCTGCTTTGCGCTTCTAGTACCGTCACATCAACACCAATAGCATTGTAAAAAGAGGCAAACTCAATGCCAATAGCTCCAGAGCCAACTACTACCATAGATTTTGGCAAGCTGGTTTGAATCATCGCTTCTTTAGAGGTAATAATCTGATTACCATCTGGTTCAAAACCTTGCAGCACTCTTGACCTAGCCCCAGTTGCAATGATGATATTTGCCGCTTGGATATTTGTGGTTTTATCACCTTGCTTAATTGAAATAACCTTGCCGCCAGCAAGTGCTGCAATTCCATCAATCACCGTAACTTTATTTTTCTTCAGCAGCATTTTGACGCCGCCAGTTAACTTGGTAGAAATATCTCTTGAGCGCTCTACCATTTTTGCTAAATCTATGGTAGGCTTACCAGCCTTAATACCATATTCTTCAGCATGGTTTAACATAGTAAAAATTTCAGCAGATTTCAGTAATGCTTTAGTAGGAATACACCCCCAGTTAAGGCAAACGCCTCCTAAATGCTGGCTTTCCACTAGCACTACTTTTTTACCAAGTTGCGCTGCTCTAATTGCGGCAACATAACCACCTGGTCCGCCGCCTATTATTCCTACGTCGTAATTTTCCATTTTACCCTCACCAAATTTAAGAAGCTATAAACATTAATAATGGCTTTTCCATATACTTCTTAAAGGCTGCTAAAAATTTTGCTCCTACTGCCCCGTCAACTACCCTGTGGTCGCAAGATAAAGTTACGTCCATTATGGTAGCGATTTTTATTTCATCACCGACAACCAAAGGTCTTTTGGTACTTTCTCCTACCGCGAGTATACAGCTTTGAGGAGGATTAATAATAGCACTAAATTTCTTGATGCCATACATACCTAAATTAGAGATAGTAAACCCGCCGCCTTGAAATTCTTCAGGGGCTAGTTTATTTTCTCTTGCTCTCTTAGCAAGTGATTTCATCTCTATTGATAGGCTAGTAATATCCTTTTGGTCAGCATTTTTTATTACTGGAGTAATAAGCCCACCATCAATGGCAACCGCTACTGAAACATCAACGTTATTATAATAATGGATGCTTGAATCACTCCAACTAGCATTAGCTTCAGGAACATCTTTTAAGCCTTTTGCTACTGCTAAAATGATAAAATCATTTACAGAAAGTTTTTTGCTTTTATCATCGCCCGCTAGTTCATTTAAATCTTGCCTTGCCTCTAGCAATTTATCCATATTGCATTCTATCGATAAATAGAAGTGAGGAATGGTTTGCTTGGATTCAACTAGCCTTTTAGCAATAATTTTACGTACGTTATTATTAGGTGCAGCGCGGTATTCCTCAGGGTTTCTAGTGATAACACCAGCGCGAGCAACCTTGCTAGCATTCTTGCCTGCAGCCGCTAAATCAGCTTTAATGATCCTACCATGAGGACCGCTACCTTGAACATGCGTTAAATCTATACCTTCTAGCGCTGCAATACGCTTTGCAAGCGGTGAGGCGAAAATACGTTCATTATTATTTGGCGCAGCCTCTACCTTATGGTTAAGCTCGGCTTTCACCTCACTTGCTACGGTCTTAATCTCTGCATTTGCGTTAGCAACGTTAGTAGGAGCCGAGAGTTCCATTTTTTCTATCGCAGAACTATCTTCACCTTCTTCAAGCAAAATCGCAATCAAGGAATTTACTGGTACATTTTCAGTACCTGCAGGCACAAGAATTTTACCTATTATACCTTCATCAATGGATTCAACTTCCATTGTTGCTTTATCCGTCTCAATTTCAGCGATTACTTGACCAGGCTCTACTTTATCGCCCTCTTTTTTAAGCCATTTAGCTAGATTCCCTTCAGTCATAGTAGGAGATAAAGCTGGCATAAGGATTTTTATTGGCATAATATCAACTTTTTAGCTAGGTTATTTACTTAATAATACCAATTTCCAGATTAAATAGGGCAAATGGATTTCAAAGTGAGTCTGCGTAAGCGTATACTAATACGTGCGCAAAGACGAATCTTGCAAAATCCGTTTGAATCTTTTAAAAATGGAATTTGGTATAACATACTTGTCTTACAGCACTAAGTACATCTTCAATTGAAGGCAGTGCTAATTTTTCTAAATTCACAGCATATGGTAAAGGCACATCTTTAGCAGAAACAATTTCCACAGGTGCATCAAGATAATCAAAAGCTTCTTTCATAACTATACTAGCTATGCTAGCACCAACGCCAGCAAAGAACCACCCTTCATCTACTACAACTAAGCGATTTGTCTTTTTTACAGACTCTATAATAGTTTGCTGGTCTAGTGGTTTAATAGAACGTAAATCTATAACTTCTGCTTGAATATTTTCACCAGCTAGAATGCTTGCCGCCTCTAAAGCTAGCTTTACCTGCATAGAATAAGCAACAATTGTGACATCTGAGCCTTCTTTTAGTATTTTGGCTTGACCAAATGGAATAGGCTGGACGTCCTCAGCCATGTCAAAAGTTTGCCCGTATAAAATTTCATTTTCTAGGAAAATTACCGGATTTTCATCTCTAATTGCTGTAATCAACAAGCCCTTAGCGTCTTCTGCGCTATAAGGCGCAATAACTTTAAGCCCTGGTATATGACTATAGCAAGCTGCGTAGTTCTGGCTATGCTGCGCTGCAACTCTGCTTGCCGCACCATTAGGACCACGAAATACTATAGGGCAACGCACCTGCCCACCAGACATATAATTAGTTTTAGCTGCAGAATTAACTATATGATCCATTGCTTGCATAGCAAAGTTGAAGGTCATAAATTCAACAATAGGCTTTAGTCCTGCAAAGGCAGCTCCTACAGCAAGACCTGCAAATCCATGTTCTGTAATAGGCGTATCAATAACCCGTTTTGGACCAAACTCATCCAGTAGCCCTTGCGTTACCTTATAAGCGCCTTGGTATTCTGCTACTTCTTCGCCCATGATAAACACTTTGTCATCTCTGAGCATTTCTTCACGCATTGCCTCTCGCAAAGCCTCTCTCACTGTTACTTGTCTCATATCATTTCCTATCCGTTTATTACAACTAAAGCTTAGGATAAACCGCGCCCTAAACTCATACTACAAAGGTAAATTATCGTGCTTTTTCCAAGGAGTTTTAACCTTTTTATCTTGCAAGAAGTTTAAGGATTTGCATATACGCCAGCGTGTATTTTGTGGTTGTATAATATCATCTAGATATCCTCTTGAAGCGGCAACAAATGGTGAAGTAATAGTATTTTTGTACTCCTCGATTTTTTGCCTCTTTAATTCTGGATCTTTGCATTCTTCCTTAAAGATTATTTCAGCTGCACCTTCAGCGCCCATAACAGCAATTTCTGAATTTACCCAAGCATAATTGACATCACCACGTAAATGTTTTGAGTTCATTACGATATAAGCACCGCCATAAGCTTTTCTAGTTATAACAGTGATTTTTGGTACTGTTGCCTCTGCGTAAGCATATAGTAGCTTAGCACCATGCTTAATAATACCATTATGCTCTTGGTCTGTGCCTGGTAAGAAACCTGGTACATCAACGAGAGTTACTAGTGGAATATTAAAAGCATCGCAGAAACGAATAAATCTCGCTGCTTTTCTAGAAGCATTAATATCCAAACAACCGGCTAGGTGTAGAGGCTGGTTAGCAACAAAACCTGTAGGTCGCCCTTCCATATAGCCAAAGCCGATAATGATGTTTTTAGCAAAATCTGCTTGTAACTCAAAGAAATCGCCTTCATCAACGATACGCTCTATTAATTCTTTCATATCGTACGACTTGTTAGCAGTAGTTGGTACTAACGTCCTAAGCGACATGTCAACTCTATCTGCTGGATCTTTAGTATAGCGAGTTGGCAGAGTATGACGATTAGATAATGGCAGGAAGTTAAAAAATCTTCTAGTTTCAAGTAGCGCCTCAACGTCATTTTGAAAAGCAAGGTCAGCCACGCCGCTTTTTGTTGTATGCATACGTGCGCCGCCTAATTTCTCTTGGCTCACTTCCTCACCTGTTACGGTTTTAATCACATCTGGTCCTGTAACAAACATGTAAGACGTATCACGCACCATGAAAATAAAGTCAGTAAGGGCAGGCGAATAAACAGCGCCACCAGCGCAAGGACCCATAATTAGGGTAAGCTGAGGAATAACACCTGAAGCCATAACGTTACGCTGGAATAGCTCGCCATAACCACCAAGGGCGTCTACTCCTTCTTGTATACGGGCACCGCCAGAGTCATTGATACCTATAACAGGCGCGCCAACTTCTAAAGCTGCATCAATAATTTTACAAATCTTTTTAGCATGATATTCACCCAGAGAACCACCTAGAACGGTGAAATCTTGGCTATAAACAAAAACTAACCTTCCATTAATTGTACCGTGACCAGTAACTACACCATCGCCTGCAAACTTTTTATCTGCCATGCTAAAATTGTCGCACCTATGTTCAACGAACATACCAGTTTCTTCAAAACTATTAGGGTCTAGCAGGACTTCTATTCGCTCTCTGGCGGTCAGTTTGCCTTTTTTATGTTGAATTGTTATTCGAGAAGAGCCACCGCCTTGCCTTGCTGCATTGCGTTTTTCTTCAAGCAAATCTTTACTTGGCAAAATAACTTGATTCATTTATTTAAGCTTATAATTTGTTGAAATTGGCTCTCAGTATAGTAAAATTTTTTGGAAAAGATAGCAAAAAAACTCAGTAGATAAATCTTGCAAGTATCTAAAGTTATATTTTATTTAATAGTGGGGTTTATATGCATATCGCAGTTTGTCCACCTTTGGACAAGTTGCTTGACTTGCATGCAATCTTAAGTAGAATAGTAACTGGAATAGCCAAAAGCTATTTCGGGGTGTCGAAACCTCTTTAGAGATGGTAAAACATCAACCATAATAGATGTAATCCTCGATCCGTTTAGATTGGGGAGATGTCAAGGTATGTCCAAGCCCTAAGGTTAAACTTAGGGCTAAAGCTTGGCATAGCTGTTCTCTACAGTTTTTCGAACTCCCCGATCACCAACTGGGTAATTCTATTTTCCTTGTTGGTGGTTAAAATAATGAGGGCTAAAGAGCCCTTTTTGTTTAATCTAAGCTAGGGGAAAATTATATGAAAACTAACCTAAATAAAACCATCTTATTAGCTCTAACCTTAATCACAACAGCCTGCAAACCTTCAGAAGACCAAACAACGCCTAGCTATAAGGGCAAATCTTATGCACAAGTCATAAAAAAAGAAATCCACCAAAAATACTTCAATTGCTATGCTTTAAATGAAACAGCTAAAAAACAATGCGTGGATGATTTAGCTGCAACTTATATTGAAAAGCAATGGCAAGAAAATCAGGATTATATCCAAAACTTCCAGTTCGAATGTGAAAAACTTGGTTTCAAGGAATTTTTAGAAAATTTAGGGCTACCTTGTGAGTCTATTAAAGGCGGTCCAAAGTTTCGTGAAGATAAAAATGCTTATGAGGTAATGTGCCAGCCCAAAGGGCGCTACTTTATGCACTTTGATTATGAAAGTAAAGAGTGGAGCGTTCTTTGAGGAATAAAAACGTTGTGAAATATTTACTTGACCTTAAGTATTCATAAATACTATACTAACAACTATAGGTTTACGTGCATACTATGCTCTTGGGCTTATAAACTAACAAACAACTAATTTAAACAGGGAGGACCTTATGGCTACAAACGTTGGAAAGCAAACAAGTTTCATCGATGCAATAAAAGAACTAACAGAGTTAGATTATGATGCTGTTGGTGCTTATGAAGTAGCGATGGATAATCTTGAAAACCCTGAATATAAGCAGAAATTTAAAGAATTTAGAGACGATCATAGACGCCATATCAATGAACTTTCTGAATTTCTAAAAAGGTGCAATGAATCTGCGCCAACTGAAGCAGATAATACAAAGGATTTACTAGTAAAAGGTAAGGTTAAGCTAGCTTCTTTATTTGGCGATGACAAAATCTTAGTCGCAATGCTCAGTAATGAAGAAGATACTCAGAAAGCATATGAACGTATGAACTCTAGGGTCAATGAATCAACTGATGATAAAATAGCAGATGTTCTAGCTAGAGGTTTACAAGACGAGAAGAAACATGGCGATTGGTTAAAAGCCAACACAGGTAAAAAGTAAGGCTTACGAGTGACCTCTTATATTATCACTTATATAAGAGGTCTGTTTTTTAACCACTTTAATAAATATCAATTATGGAGTCATCTAGATTATACGAACTAATCTTATCACATAAGACTGATATAGAAAAAAGTCGTGATGAAATAAACAAATACTATACATCGCTGTTTGCAGCTATATTGTCGTTTATTCCTTTCCTTGATAAAATCCATGGGAGCATAGAACCATTAAATAGTCAGGGTAATAGACCATACGTTCCTATTTTACTATCTTTACTTGGGGTCATGCTTGCCGTAAGCTGGAAATTGACTCTGCAGCGCATCCATTCTTATCTAAAAGGAACTGAAGAACTATTATTTAAGATGGAAAAAGGCTTTGAAGTCGCATTTATTACTCATATGTTTAACTACCTAAGTAAAACACATGCTCCAGGAAGAGTGACCAAGCAACAATTGCTAGTACCGTACGCTTTTATTATTATTTTTGCTTTTATTTTAGCTTACAGCTTAGCCTCTATTTTGTTTTAGGAATATATTTTTGCATTTGGGGTTTGGCATTACTTACCCCGTGTCTAGTTTTATTCCACTTAAAAGGGTTGGTGATGGCTTCCCAAATAGCTCGGTAGCTTGCAATACTGTGCAGAATAAAATAACACGGAAAGAGTGCTATAGCAGCTAGGTCAAGCCATGTCAATTTCATTATAGAGCCTCGTACTTTTAGGATGATATAAAAAGCGCTACTATATATGTAACAAGAGGCAAAAATAGCATTAGCTAGCCATAAATACTTTATCAATGGACTTGAATTTGTCAGTACCGCAAATAGCAACCACGGCAGGCAGCAAAAACTATAAGAAGATAAGCCAACAAAAATGTAAATACTAACTACTTGGTCGAACTGCATTTTACTATGGCTTAATTTTTGGTTGAGGAATACGCAAAAGGTTTGTATAAAACCTTTGATCCAGCGAGACCTTTGTCCAAGCCAAATACTAATATCAATAGGCGATTCTTCAAGGGTTACAGAATCAATGATATGGACTTTATACCCCTCCATATATAGCCTTATTCCAAGATCAGCGTCTTCTGTGACATTATAAGCGTCCCACATACCGATACTGCGTAATATATTGACCTTGAAATGGTTGCTAGTACCGCCAAGTGGCACTGGTAAATCTAGGGCGCTTAAGCCTCTTAGTAAATAGTCAAACCACACACTATATTCTATGCTAAAAAACTTTGTTAGCAGGTTCTCATCAGCGTTATAAAAATTTAACTTAGCTTGCAAGCAAACATATTCTTTTGGAAGTGTCTTGAAAGTTTGTACTGCTATTAGTAACTGATCGGGATCAGGGCGGTCTTCTGCATCGTAAATTACTGCATATTCTCCAGTAGCATATGTCATTGCATAGTTTAATGCTTTTGGTTTAGTCTTTGGAAAACTACAGGGTACCGTAATTATCTGAATATAGCTAGGTATTGATAGTTTAGTTAGCTGCTCTACCATTTCCTTATCATCTTCTTCAATCACTAACTTAACATCAAGTTTTTCAGTAGGGTAGTTCAAATTAGACACCGCTTCTATTATGGATTCTAATTTTTCTGGCTCTTTGTAAAGCGGAATAAAAATCGTATAAATAGGGAGTTCTTCTATTGATAATCCTTGAAACTTGAGAGCATCTGGTGTGCGTAAATTGTTCTTGGTTTTGCGCTCTATAGGTACTATTAAAGAAATAGTAAACAACACTATTTTTAAGCAACTTTGTACGAAATAGCATAGATTATTACAAATATGGAAAGCGTAGGTTAGGTTGAATAATATAGCGCAAAACATCACGCAGAAGCTGATGAGTACTTTAGCAAATCTTACATTTTTTGCTGTTGATTCTGGTGCAATAAAGTCTATTAGATATTTAGCTTTTATCATATTTAAATGACGGAAATTGCTTTCAAGCTGGCTATAAAAACTTTTATCATCAACTAATATAACTGGTAAGGATTGATCCAAATGTCCTAGGTTACCAAGCTTAGCTATATTATTAATAGCAACAAGTTTTTTTCCATCCTGATCAATATACAAGAAATACTGGTAATTAATATACTCCTGCATTTTAGAGTAATCCAGAATCTTTATACTAGCTAATTCATTCAATAAATTATAGCCGCCTTCATATAATAACTTTATAAGCTCCTTACTACTAAGGTGCTGAGTTTGCATAAAAATCTCAACATAGCTTTTTTTAGTAAAGGTGTGAGCAAGGCTTAAGTGGCGTATTTGTACCTGCGTTATTAAACCTTGTTTATTGATAAATTGAAGAAATGCTTTATCGAAGTTACCAAGACACCATTGCATTATCTTTACTTACGCTAAAATTAGTAGAGCTTAATCTAGCAAGTTTGCTTAGTTTTGCAATTAAAAATTGAAAAATATAGAAAATTAACAACCATAGCATAAAAAGCAACTTTGTATTTAGAGTGAGTGCGCCGGAAACAACTCCCTTGACTTGCATGCAATCCAAATTAATTTACTAGATTGCTTCGTCGCTTTGCTTCTCGCAATGACGGTGGCGGGGGTATCATAGCAAATAAGCGTCATTGCGAAGGAGCGCAGCGACTGCGGCAATCCAACTTAATTTACTAGATTGCTTCGTCGCTTTGCTTCTCGCAATGACGGT
>JAIXRE010000112.1 GCA_027485375.1 Rickettsiaceae bacterium
CATTGCTTATATACGATAACACAAGAGGTAAATATTGCAAATATTTTGGCTGGTTATCCCGCTTTGCTTTTCTTGCAAATACCCCTAAAATCCTTAAATTACGTTGCGCACCTAAAATATGGTAGCTAAGGTAAGCGTTAGCCTGCCCTAATTTAGGATTTTGTGCTAAATAATAATCCAGCATTTCGTAAGCAAAATCTGGTTTTACCTCAATCCTCGCATCCTCCAGCAATGAAACTATGTCATACAGAGGTGAGCCATAAACTGCATCTTGAAAATCTAATAAGCCTAAGGCTGCAGTTCCTTCTTTCCCCTCAAACAACATCATATTTTCAGCATGGTAATCTCTTAGCACTACAACATTCGCAAACTTAGGTTGATGAGTTAATATATCTTTCCATAACTCAAAAAACTCTAGCCGCAGTCCTTGACTCATTTCATAACCAGTCTTAAAAGGCACGTACCAATCTGTATATATTTCAAGTTCCTTTAGTAACAACTTATCGTCGTAACTATCTGTTAATTGAAGAGAATTAGCCTCGATGTTATGTAATTTTGTTAGCAAATCAATCGCCGCAGCATATAGCTCCTTAACTAAAGTAGGGTCATTTGCTTTAGACTGCAAATAATTAGCCATACTTATATCACCAAAATCCTCTAGCACTAAGAAGCCATTCTCCTCATCTCTATAATAAATTTTAGGGGCAGAAAAACCTTGTTCTTCTAGAAAGCAAGCAACCTTTATAAATGGAGCTAGGCTGTAATGTTCGGTTGGAGAATTCATGATAATGAAACTCTCTCCATTGCCTAAAATAAGGCGATCATAGGTACGCATTGAAGCATCAGCCATAATAGGATAGAGAGTAAATTTCTTGCCTTGGAAAGAGTTATTGAGGAATTGATTTTTTAATTCGCTGCGTGTCATGTTATTTTTGTAGTATAAATCAGATTGCAATCAGAAATGCCCTATAAAATAGTCGTAGCTATAATGGAACAAGCCGCATAACTTGTTCCATTCTAAACTTATCAAATTCTCCTTGCGTTGCCTAGCTAGCTATACGCTTTTTAGCACTCTTTGCTGGAGCTTTTGGCAAAATAACAGGTTTCATTTTTCCTTCCACTACATCTTTTGAAATAAAAACCTGCATCTTTTTAAGCTCAGCAGAGTCATACATAATATCAAGTAGTAGAGATTCAATAATAGACCTTAAGCCCCTAGCTCCAGTTTTTCTTTCAAGCGCCTTCTCAGCGATAGCTCCCAAAGCACTATCTTCAATTACTAAATCTATATCATCAAAAGATAGTAGTTTCGTATACTGCTTAACTATAGCATTCTTAGGAGTAGTTAAAATAGAAACTAAAGCATTTTTATCTAAATCATCTAAAGTTGCTGTTACTGGCAAGCGTCCTATAAATTCAGGAATCATACCAAATTTAATAATATCTTCTGCTTCAAGCTGCTTTAGCAATTCGCCCTGTCTTGCGTTGCTTTTAGAACGGATATTTGCTGAAAACCCTATAGAACTTTGCGCTGTACGATTTTCAATTATATTTTCTATACCCGTGAATGCTCCACCGCAAATAAACAAGATATTAGAAGTATCGATTTGAACAAATTCCTGCTGCGGGTGCTTTCTACCGCCCTGAGGAGGCACAAAAGCAACTGTACCTTCTATGATCTTAAGCAATGCTTGCTGTACGCCCTCACCTGATACGTCTCTTGTGATAGATAAATTTTCAGATTTTCTAGCGATTTTGTCGACTTCATCAATATACACTATACCTTTTTGAGCCTTAGCGACGTTAAAATCCGCAGCTTGCAAAAGTCTTAGCAGGATGTTTTCTACATCTTCACCAACATAACCTGCCTCAGTAAGAGAGGTAGCGTCTGCCATGGTGAAAGGCACGTCTAGAATCTTAGCCAGCGTCTGCGCTAGAAGAGTTTTACCAGAACCTGTAGCGCCTACAAGCAAGATATTAGACTTGTTAAGTTCGACGTCTACATTACCTGATTCTATATATTCTAAACGCTTGTAATGGTTATATACCGCAACAGATAAAACTTTCTTAGCTCTATCTTGCCCTATTACATAATCATCTAATGTTTTGCAAATTGTCTTAGGCGAAGGTATAACAGAAGTTAAAGGCTTAACGCTAATTTTGTTTTCTTCCTTAAGAATATCGAGACATAACTCTATACACTCATTACAAATAAAAACAGTTGGTCCAGCTATTAACTTCTTTACTTCATATTGGTTTTTGCCGCAAAAAGAACAGTGCAATGATTTTTTATCAGCTTCAGTTGTCATAAAATGTACTTAATAATTAGTTTAATAGCTTATTTATTTATGCCTTTGTCTTATTCAGCACATTTAAAAAACCTATTATATTATTTTTTTATCAATAATAAATCTCTTTTATCGATAATTTGATCAATTAAGCCAAATTCTTTTGCTGTTTGAGGATCCATGAAGTTATCACGCTCCATATTAGGCTCTATTACATTCAAAGGTTGTTCAGTATGATGCGCATACATAGAGTTAAGCATTTCCTTTAATTTCAGGGTTTCTTTTGCATGTATTGCAATATCTGTTGCCTGCCCTTGATAGCCACCAAGCGGTTGGTGAATCATAATACGGCTGTGCGGCAGAGAATAACGCATACCCTTAGTACCCGCTGTTAAAAGCAAAGAGCCCATTGAGCATGCTTGCCCTATGCATAAGGTTGCCACTTTAGGCTTAATATATTGCATAGTGTCATAAATTGCTAAACCTGAAGTCACTACCCCGCCCGGTGAATTGATATACATATAAATATCTTTTTCAGGGTTTTCAGCCTCTAAAAATAACAACTGGGCAACAATAACGTTAGCCATATAATCTTCTACTTGTCCGCAAACAAATATTATTCTTTCTTTTAATAATCTAGAATAAATATCATAAGATCTTTCGCCTTTCGATGTTTGTTCTATTACTATCGGCACATATGCCATATTGCTTTCTCCTTAATATCTTTAAAGATTGACCCTTTTGCTAAGTCTTAATACTAATTACTCATCTGCATTAGAGTTTCGCAGAAGGTCTATTTAATTTGGCAATTGGTATAGCCCTTCTAAAAATTACAAAAGCCATCCTAGAGATAAAGATTACTCAAATTTCGATGCATGAATATTCTTAGCCCTAGGATGACCTGTAAAATGTTACAAGCTTGCTTATATTAGTTACAAGCTTCTTTCATTTTTTTACCAGCTCTAAAAATTGGCTGTTTGTAAGCTTTAATTTGCATTTTTTCGCCAGTTTTTGGATTACGTCCTTCTCTAGCATTACGTTGTTGAATATGAAATGAACCAAATCCAACTAAATTAATATCATGTCCATTGTTAAGTGCAGCAATAACGCTTTCCGTTACTAAATTCAGTGCTCTCTCAGCATTAGCTTTTGTATCACCTGAATGCTCTGCCATTAAAGCAACTAGTTCTCCTTTATTCATAATAACCTCTAAAAAATAGTTTAATTTTTAAAACCTTCGATCAAAATCTATTAATTAAGTGCGTAATACTTAACGAATAGGACATATGATTCGAAAATAATTATAACAAACAGCGCCCTGTTCGCAAACTGAGACTAGCTTAGTATTTTTAAATAACCTATTTTATCGTAAACTTCAAGCAAAACTGCATCAATTTTGCATCAGTATAAAACTTATAGTTGTCTATTCTAGCCTCACCTATTCCAGTAATATCACGATCTTAGGGAAAATCAAGAGAAACTAATCCTACTCTAGGCAAAAATTAATGGCATATAATACTAAATATGTATAAATTTTTGCTGTTACCTAATTATTTATACCATCGATTTTTGCTGCTAATATAAAATCGCTTTCAGTTAAGCCGCTAATCTTATGCGTCCATATCTCAACAATACATTGTCCATAAGATATAGTTAAGTCAGGATGGTGTTCTTCTTGTTCGGCAATATCTGTAATTTTATTAGCAAAACTCATTGCATCAACGAAATTCAAAAATGTATAAACTTTATAAAGATGCCCCCTTTCATTTACTAGCCATTTGCTTTGTAGCTCAGTTAGAAACATATCAATCTCTTTTTTCTCAAGTGGCAAGACGCCTCCTTGGCATGGAATGCATTTCTTTTTACTTAATTCGCATGTTTTAGTCATAATAATTCTCCTATTATATTTTTTCTTGATCGTTAAGCGCAATACCCTGCTCAATTTCTGGTAATAACATACAAGCTTCGTTAACCTCTTTCCAATTAAGATTGCGTAGTGCATTAAAGAGTTGCTCGAAGCTTTCTATAACAAAGTAGGTTTTTTGGAAAGAATCAATATGGTATCTAGTCTTCATGACTCTTAATGCGTTAAATTTAATGCGAGTGGGTACTTCAGAGTCTAAAGAGTAAATTGACTCACCTTTTGAAGAAGTTATACCAGCTCCGTAAATCCTTAATCCATTTGTAGATTGTATAAGACCAAATTCAACTGTAAACCAGTATAAAGTTGCAGCAAATTCCAGCATTCCCGCCTCAATTGCTTCTAGCCCTTTGCGTCCAAAAAGCTCCATAAAATCTGCAAATACTGGATTCACTAGTAATGGCACATGTCCAAAAACATCATGAAATATATCTGGTTCTTCTAAGTAATCAAGCTGATTAGGTTTGCGAATAAAGCAAGTAGAAGGAAACTTACGCTCTGATAAACATTTAAAAAACAAACCTTCAGGAATAAATCCTTTAACTGGCACTATAGAAAAGCCAGTTTTTCTTTCTAATATATTATTTAGAACAGAGATTTTAGGTATCTGATTATTACAAATTTCTAATTTTTCTAAGCCTTGGATTATCTCCGCAGCAGCTCTTTCTTGTAATAACAAAGATTGCCTTTCAAATAATATCTGCCAGGTGGTATGGTCTGTTTGTGTAAAGCTTTCCCACTGTTCATGGGTCACCATAGGGTGATTAATAAGTGTAGATGACATGATTTTTCTCCAATAGTATTTCTAGATAAAGTAATGAACGAGTATTAAAGACTTATGTTTAATTAATATCGATAAAAAGAAATTGGAGAATAATAAGAAAATAAGTTAGCAGCAGAGAAAAGTGAAGAAGTAAAGCAAAAGATTGTTGCTTCAATAAAAGTAAGAAGAAGAGAATTTAAAACTGATTTGGTATTGATGATATTTTGGTTTGAAGTAAACATTTTTTTAGCCTAATAATAATTGTATTACATAATCGAAAATCCTTTAAAGCTTTATAATAATATCGATAATAGGGCATAATTTTCTCCTAAAAAGGTTAAAGTACAATAACAATCTCTAATTGTACTGATTTCTTGTTTTATGTCAAGTGAATGATTTTTGAAGCTGCATAATATTAGACCTTCTGCGAAACCCTACTACAGAGAGTAATTTGTGCGTCGATCCGGTGCTCAAATCCTCACGTACATTAGTACGCTGCGGTTTTGCACTCCGTGTCTCCTGCAAATTCCTTCTCTGTAGCGAGTTTCACAGGAGGTCTATTCCAGTATTTGGAACATATACTTAAATCAAAGTCCTTAACTCACAAAAAAAGTCTATTGCGCATTTATAGAATAATCTCTATTAAATTGCTGTGTATCAGTATTTAAAGTGTACTTTGTGATTAGAATATGAAAGAGAAACACGAAACAGAATATCAGGCAGTTAAGATCATTTTAGATGTTGCTAAGGGTTTCAAGATACCAGCACCGCCTGTAAAGGAGGTATATAAATTATTAGAAATCCCCGGACATATCTTAGTAGAATTATCATATAAGCTTGTTTTGCAATTACTCAATAATGAAGTCTCTTTAGATGACACAGAGTCGTTAACCTTATCCTTAAAAGCTTTGCGCCCTAAAAATGATGAAAACACTTTTATTATAGATACAAAAATAATAAATGATAATTATCCTAAACACATAGGTGAGATAACTACAAAGTTTATAGAACTTATGTCCGCTTGGCACTTTGAAGTTAAGCTGCATTCTGCATCACCTAGATATATAACTATAGCACCAAGCCGTGATGAGCAAGTGCAAGAACAACTTAGCTCCTTATCTTATTGCCCTGCAAAAATTGGAAAGATAATAATTGAATACTTAACATTTACTCCGCACTTTTCAGTAGAATTAAGTGGTCAAGATAGCGAGAATGTAGCTACTTTAGAATTTGATTGACTAGGCTAAGTTATTTAAATATCCTGCGCTAAATTGTTTTATTTATTCCCCTAAAAGGAGGTTTAAGCATTATGTCGTACCCTAACGCCTCAGAGAGCGTGACTTTAAAAAAGACCTTTGTTTTTTCTAAAACTGATATATCAATATTAATAGGCAATATTTTAGATCATTTTGATACCGCACTTTATAGCCTACTCGCTCCTATCTTAGCACCAATTTTTTTTCCAAATCATGACCCTGTAGTACAATTAATACTAGCTTATAGCGTTCTCACTACTTCAATAGTCACAAGACCTATAGGAGCAGTGCTATCAGGGGTCATTGCGCAAAAAACTGGCGCCGCTCCAGTCCTAGCCTATTCACTAATTAGCACCGCTATTGTCGTTATGGTACAAGGTCTTATCCCCACTCATGAACAAATGGGTTATGTAGCGCCGCTTAGCCTAATTATTCTTAGAATATTAAAAGGAATAGCAGCCAGTAGCGAAGTTACAGTCGCAAAATTATATATTACAGAAAACAAAACACAGCAAGATGCTTTTAAAGCTAGCTCGTGGTATCAAATGTCAACAATGTTTGGTATAGTATTAGCCTCAGCTGCTAGCACAGTAGTTTTTATTTCAGGTAATCACAATCTGTGGCGAGCTTTTTTCATCTTAGCTGGCATCGTTGGTATTATAGGATATATCATAAGGTTTAGTACAATTACTAAGCAACGCAACCATTATTTCGATACACAGCATAGCAGCAAAACTGATTTGCAATACCCGAAAGTCATAGAATCAATATGGAAAAACAAAATACCATTTTTAAAAATCACCGCCGTAAATAGTTTTTCTAACTTAACCTATTCGCTGTCTTTTATAGTAATGAACAGCTTAGTACCCCTAGTTACCTCTATTTCTTTAGCTAGCATGATGAAGTTAAACACTAGCTTACTAATATTTGATATGTTAATAATACCGTTATTTAGTACTGCTTTTAAAAAATATAATCCAAAAACTGTAATGTTAGGATCTTCTTTGGTACTAGCTCTAACTATTCCGCCGCTACTAATAAACCTTCCTAACGCTTCGTTATTTTATGTTATTTTTCTAAGAATTTGGATTGTTTTTTGGGGCGTATTATTTTTATGCCCGCTAAATGTTTGGTGCAAAGATTTATTAAACAGTTCTGAAAAGTACTTGATAAATGGCGTTGCGAGTGCGCTAGCTAGTTCTACGATAGGCAAACTTACGCCTGTAATATGCTTGTCTCTTTGGCACTTCACCGGCAACTTTTATACAATAGCCTTATATATATTAGCCGTGACATTTAGTGCTATTATAGCCGTTTATAAAAGCTAAGTATGGTATGGAGGTCTTATACCAAATGCCAAATTAAATAGGGCAAATGGATTTTAAAGTGAGTCTGCGTAAACGTATATAAAATACGTGCGCAAAGACGAATCTTGCAAAATCCGTTTGGATTATTTAAAAATGG
>JAIXRE010000077.1 GCA_027485375.1 Rickettsiaceae bacterium
CGTGGCGAGCATATGGAAGTTACAAGTTATCTTGAGCAGAGCCTTACTTCTGAGTTATCTGGTAACTTGATTGATGTTTGTCCAGTAGGGGCGTTGAACTCTAAGCCTTATGCTTTTAAAGCTCGCAGCTGGGAGCTAACTAGGAAAGATTCAATAGATGTGATGGATGCTTTAGGATCGAATATTTATATCGATACTAGGGGCGGGGAGGTAATGCGAGTTCTGCCTCGAGTAAATGAGGAAATTAATGAAGAGTGGCTTTCTGATAAGGCTAGGTTCTCTTATGATGGTTTGAAATATCAGAGGCTTGACCGTCCTTATATAAAGAAAGATGGTAGATTAGCAGAGGCAACTTGGCAAGAAGCTTTGGAATTAGTTGCTGAAAAGCTTAAGACACTGCAGGGTTCTGAAATAGCTGCAATTGCTGGGACGCTAGCTTGTAGCGAATCAATGTTCATGCTAAAAAATTTACTGGCAAAGTTAAACTGTACCAACGTTGATGCTAATCAATTTGGTTATAAAATTGATATCTCTAGTAGGGCAAATTACTTATTTAATACAGGAATAGCTAATATAGAGAAAGCTGATGTCTGTTTATTAATAGGAACAAACATCAGGAAGGTAGCGCCAGTTCTTAATGCTAGAATTGGTAAATCTGTACGCCTTGATACTTTAACAGTTGCTAGGATTGGCGAGCAGAATGATCAGACTTACAAAATTACAGAGCTTGGGGCTAGTACTAATATTCTACAAGAAATACTAGATGGTAAGCATAAATTTGCTAAACTATTGCAGCAAGCAAAGTTTCCAGCAATAATAGTTGGTGATGGTGCTTATTCTAGAGAGGATGGCTATGCAATTTTAGCACTTGTGCACCAAATAGTAGAAAAATACAATATTATGCGCCCAGATTGGAGCGGGTTTAATATCTTACATAATCATGCAGCAATGCTGGGTAGTCTTGATGTAGGCTTTAACATGAGAAATGATTCAGGTTTATCTGCTGCTGGAGCTCAGGAGATATTAAAGCAAGTTGAAGGCGGTGCTATAAAATGCATATATTTACTTGGTGCTGATGAGATAGACATGTCTAGATTATCTAATAGCTTTGTAATATACCAAGGACATCATGGCGACGCTGGAGCAAGTGCTGCTGACGTGGTGCTACCAGGTGCTGCTTATACTGAAAAAGAGGCTATTTATGTGAATATGGAGGGCAGGGCGCAGAGTACTGCAAGGGTTGCCCCTCCTCCTGGTGGCGCAAAAGAAGATTGGTTAATTATTAAAGAGTTAGCCGATAAATTATCTATTACAACACCAGCAAATTTGCTTGAACTAAGAGCTAAGATGGCAGATTATAATAAAGTATTTGCTGATTTAGGATGTGTTGTACCAGCTGATTTTGTTAAATTTAGCACGCAAGATAAGCTGCTGAGTAGCGATATAACTGGTAATACTATTAATTATTATATGACTGATGTTATAAGTAAAATGTCGCCAACTATGGCAAAATGTACTGCTGCGGCTTTAGAGCTTGCAAGCGATGCAAAAATTACCAAAGATGCTGAGGGGGTATAATGGACGAGTTATCCATTCAATTGTTGCAATCGCACTGGATACTTGGATGGTTTCCACTTTTGGTCATTATTTTAAAGATATTGTTAATAATAGTACCATTATTAGTATGCGTTGCGTACCTGACTTATGCTGAGCGCAGAGTTATTGGTTTAATGCAGCTTAGGAGAGGACCTAATACTGTAGGACCTTTTGGCTTGCTGCAACCTATAGCGGACGCTGTAAAGCTTCTTTTTAAGGAAAATATAGTACCTACTGCTGCAAATAAAGCTTTGTTTATAACTGCTCCTATAGTGACTTTTGTATTAAGTCTTGTTGGCTGGGCGGTTATTCCTTTTGATAAAGGTATGGTACTTGCAGACATTAATGTGGGCGTGCTGTATATTATGGCAATCTCATCACTTAGTGTTTATGGTATCATAATTGCTGGCTGGGCTAGTAATTCAAAATACGCCTTTCTTGGAGCTATAAGATCTTCTGCGCAAATGATTTCTTATGAAGTGTCAATGGGCTTGGTTATTGTAACTGTGCTGCTTACTACTGGTACTTTAAACCTAACTGAAATTGTTGAGGTTCAAAAAACTAATCCTTGGTGGATGGACTTATTAATGGCACCAATGGCAGTAGTGTTTTTTATTTCGGTTTTAGCGGAAACTAATCGTTTACCTTTTGACCTACCAGAAGCAGAGGCTGAATTAGTTGCTGGTTATAATGTTGAATATTCCTCAATGTCATTTGCCTTATTCTTCTTAGGAGAGTATGCTAACATGATACTAGTTAGCGGCATGACTACTACCTTCTTTTTGGGAGGGTATTTGCCGCCATTTGGTATTGAGGCGTTAAATTTCCTACCAGGCATTGTTTGGTTTATTCTCAAAGTAAGCTTTTTATTATTTTGTTTCTTATGGATTAGGGCGACCTTACCAAGGTATCGTTATGACCAGCTAATGGCTATAGGATGGAAAATATTCTTGCCACTTACATTATTTTGGGTAGTGCTGGTAGCAAGCGTAGTTGTATATATTAAATAGGTTTAGAAAATTTCATGAGCAAGAAGAGAAAAATCAGTCATCAGGAAGAGCGAGAATATTCTCTTGGCACAATAAGCTCTTTATACAAATATAGTACAGAGGGTGATAAAGAAAAAATCGAGGAGTTATTAGATAAGGAGCCAATAACAACTCTCTTGACCATGGAGCATTATGTCATAATGCTCAAAAACGCTCTTGAGCATAATCATCAGGCTGTAGTGGATTTAGTACTAGAAAGATGCGGTAAAGATGAAATTAATAACTCATGGATCTCGTATTTACACTTTGCGGCAGCTAAAGGTTATACTTCGGTGGTAGAGATGTTAGCAAATGGAATTTCTAAGCAGAATATAGATTCTTTTGATAAATTAAATAGTTGCACTCCTCTGCATTACGCCGCTGCTAATGGTCATGTAGAAGTGGTTAAGGCTTTACTACAGGCTGGAGCAGATGCAGGTATTAAAAATAAAGATGGCTATGGTGCTTTAGACAAGGCTATTACTAATGGACATATAGAGGTAGCACTGGCTTTATGTCAAAGTGGCTCGCAGGAAATAAGAAAAGAATCCCATAAGAAGTTAGCTCAAGATAAAGCGATGCTTGATGCGCTTGGAGAACATTTTTCAGAATTGTTGCACGAACAAAATGCGCAGCCAGAAGAAGATGCAATTGTAGCACTAATTGGTGAAGATTTACTAAGTCAGGTCTTTTAAATAAGAATAGGGCACGAATAAATGAGACAATATTTAAAAACTTTTACTTTATTTGAGTTGCTGCGAGGCTTAGCTTTAACTTTCAGATACCTATTCAAGCGTAAAGTAACGATTAATTATCCTTATGAGAAAAGCAAAATAAGCCCTAGGTTTAAGGGAGAGCATGCGTTGCGTCGTTATGAGAATGGCGAAGAACGTTGCATTGCGTGTAAGTTATGTGAAGCGATTTGCCCAGCGCAGGCTATTATTATTGAAGCAGAAGAACGTGAAGATGGTAGTAGGCGAACAACTCGTTATGACATTGATATGACAAAATGCATTTATTGCGGTTTATGTCAAGAGGCTTGCCCTGTTGATGCAATAGTTGAAGGACCTAATTTTGAATTTGCTACTGAAACTCATCAGGAGTTGTTATACAATAAAGAGCGGCTGCTTAGGAATGGCGAAATTTGGGAACAAGAGTTAGCCTATAAATTAAAAGCAGACTACGAAAATAGGTAATAGGAATGGCAATATTTTTTTATTTATTCGCAAGCTTGTTAGTAGTCAGTAGCCTACTTGTGGTAGCTAGCAAAAACCCTGTGTACTCTGTGTTGTGGCTAATTTTTGCTTTTTGTAATAGCGCTGGCTTAATGCTGCTAATAGGAGCGGAGTTTCTAGCTATGATGCTCATAATAGTATATGTGGGAGCAGTGGCGGTATTATTTCTCTTTGTAGTGATGATGCTTAATGTCAGTTTAACTGAGATTAAAGAGGAGCTTAATAAAAATCTATTTATCAGCGTGCTGGTTAGCCTAGTAATGCTTGCAGACCTAATAGCAATTATTGTCTTAGGAGCTAAAGGTGTTCACGCAAAAGGTAATGGTATATTTATGATACCAGCAGATATAGGTAATGTTCATGCAATAGCTAGAGTATTATATACAGATTTTATTTTACCTTTCCAAACAGCAGGATTGATACTTTTTGCCGCAATGGTAGCTTGTATTGCTTTAACATTAAGGTATAGGGCGGGCGTCAAGAGGCAGGACACGAAAGAGCAGCTAGCTAGAACTAAGGAAAACAGCTTGTTTTTAGCAAAACCTAAATTAAATTCAGGTGTGGAAGGAATAAAATATGAATAATATTACAGCAGATATTGGTCTGGAACATTATTTAATCTTATCATCAATAGTTTTTGTTATTGGTATTAGTGGTTTGTTTATGAACCGCAAAAATATCATTAGTTTACTAATGTCTATCGAACTGATGTTACTATCGGTAAACATAAATTTTGTAGCTTTCTCGGTGCACTTGCAAGAAATTTCTGGACAAATTTTTAGCATAATAATTTTAACGGTAGCAGCTGCTGAAACATCGATAGGGCTTGCAATACTTGTGCTATATTTCAGGAATAAAGGCTCTATTGAAGTTGCTGATATTAGTCAGATGAAGGGTTAGTATATGGAGAGATTAGCAATTTTAGTTGTGATGATGCCTTTGCTAGCTGGAATAGTAAATGGTTTATTTTGTCATAAATTAAACCACAAGCAAGCAGGAGCTATCGCTTCAACAGCTATGTTTATTAGCGCTTTAAGTGCTGGAGTGCTATTTTATTGCACAGGGCTTAATGGACAGTTGATTCATATTGTGCTTGGAAAATGGTTGCAGCTCTATCACATAAGCGTTAGCTGGGGCATTTATGTTGACCAGCTTACAAGCATTATGTTTGTGGTAGTTACTTTTGTATCTATAGTAGTGCATATCTATTCTCTTGGTTATATGCATAAGGATGAGGGGCTGCCTAAATTTTTATCCTTTTTATCTTTATTTACCTTCTTCATGTTAATGCTAGTCTCGGCTGATAACTTTTTACAGTTATTGTTTGGCTGGGAAGGAGTAGGGCTTTGTTCATACTTGCTTATTGGGTTTTGGCATAGCAAAGATAGTGCTAATGCTGCGGCAATTAAAGCTTTTATCGTGAATAGGGTAGGAGACTTTGCTTTTATTTTTGGCGTTATTATAATTGCTATTTACGCAGGTAGCCTTGATTTTGCTACCGTATTTGCTAAGGCGTTAGAGTTATCAAATACTAAATTGTATATAGCTGGAGTAGAAGTAGCAATAATTGATATTATTTGTTTATTACTATTTATAGGCGCAACCGGTAAATCTGCGCAAATAGGGCTACATGTCTGGCTTCCTGATGCAATGGAAGGACCAACGCCAGTATCTGCTTTGATTCATGCTGCAACGATGGTTACCGCTGGTGTATTCTTAGTTGCTAGGTGCTCTTATTTATTCGAATACAGCCCTGTTATTTTGCAAGTTATAGCAATTACTGGGGGTATTACGTGTATATTTGCCGCTAGTATTGCGGTAACGCAAACAGACATTAAGAAAATTATCGCTTATTCTACTTGTAGCCAACTAGGCTATATGTTCCTTGCTTGCGGTGTTTCTGCCTACCAAGCAGCAATATTTCACCTAGCTACTCACGCTTTTTTTAAAGCCTTGCTATTTTTATCAGCTGGTAGCGTTATACATGCTTGTCATGAACAAGATATTTTGAAAATGGGTGGGCTTAAGGCTAAAATGCCATGGACATATACTAATTTTTGGGCTGGGTCTTTGGCAATTGTTGGTATCTATCCACTGGCTGGTTTTTATTCGAAAGATTTAATTTTAGAATCCTCTTATGCTGCAGGCGGAGTAGGCGAAGTTGTCTTTGCTTTAGGTATTGTAGCGGCTTTATTGACAGCAATTTATTCAATGAAAATAATCATGCTTGTCTTCCATGGTAGCACTAGGTTAAGCGAGCAAGCATTTAATGACGCTCATGAAGCTCCAATCATCATGAATGCACCTTTGGTATTATTAACGGCAGGAACCATGCTATCAGGCATGCTAGGTCACTACATGCTATCTATAGGTAAACCAACTGGCTATTTTATGGAAAGTATCTTTAACTTACATCTTTTACCTGATATTCATGAAATTCCAAGGTTAATTAAGTTCTTGCCTATGATTATAGGTGGGGTTGGTATCGCAATAGGGATATATAACTACCGCAAAGCATATCAAGAAAAGCCTTCTTCTTGGGCGCTAAAAAAATTAGTACAGAATAAATATTATTTTGATGAATTATATCAGTTCTTAATAATAAAGCCATTATACTGGTTTAGCTGCGTGGCTAATATAATCGACCAAAAAGTGATAGATAGATTTGGTCCAACAAGTTTTGCTAATTTAGCGAGTTGTACTAGCCGTCTTACAGTGCGCTTGCAAACTGGTTATATATTCAATTATGCCTTAATGAGTGCATTAGCAATATTGATTTGTGTAACATTTTTTGTAATAAAGTGGCAATTGCACGTATACCAATTTCCATATTAAAAATGGAAATTGGGATTATCTCAATTTTGAGTTATAGAGTTTTTAGATGTTAGAATTACCAATTTTATCAATAAGCATTTTGTTGCCTTTGCTAAGCAGCTTGTATATTGCATTTTTTATTAGCCATACTAGCTCGGTTAGTCGTCAGGTTTATGCAATATATGTAGCAATATTAAGCTCTACTTTAACTTTGATATCTACTATTTATGTAATTACTACCTTTGATGGCAATAACCCAGCCTACCAGTTTGTCGAGAGTTATAGCTGGATGGCGCGAATAGGGCTAGATTTTCACATAGGCGTAGATGGTATTTCAGTATATTTTGTCTTCTTAACTGCTTTGTTAACCCTAATATGCGTTATTGCTAGTTTGTTCACAATCAAGGTGCAAATCAAAGAATATTTGCTTTGTTTCTTGCTTATGGAGTCATTTTGCATAGGTGCATTTACTGCACAAAACCTATTATTATTCTACCTATTTTTTGAAATTATCCTTATTCCTATGTACTTAATTATAGGAATTTGGGGCGGTGAAAATAGAGTACATGCTGCGGTTAAGTTTTTCTTATATACTTTTTTTGGTTCAGTGTTTTTCCTAATCGCCTTATTTTATATTTATAGCAAGACGCAAACATTTAGTATGGTCGAACTAGCAAATATACTGCCAACTTTGCCTTTAGCAGTGCAGCAGATGCTTTGGCTTGCATTTTTTATTACCTTTGCAGTAAAAGTGCCTATGCTACCTTTCCACACATGGCTTCCTGATGCTCACGTACAAGCTCCAACTGCGGGGTCGGTAATGCTGGCTGGTATATTATTAAAATTTGGTGCTTATGGTTTCCTCAGAATATCCTTGCCTATGCTGCCAGACGCCTCTAAGTACTTTGCAATTTATGTTATAATGCTTAGTGCTGCCGCTGTAATTTACGCCTCATTGGTTGCACTTGCGCAAAAAGACATGAAAAAGATGATAGCATATTCATCAATAGCTCATATGGGATATGTTACTGCTGGTATATTCACTTTTACTGAAGCGGGGCTGGTAGGGGCTGTATTCCAAATGCTAAGCCATGGCGTTGTATCTGCTGCTTTATTCCTGATAGTTGGCGCATTATATGAACGTGGTCATACAAAAGAGATTGCAGAGTATGGCGGCGTGGCAAGTAAAATGCCAGTGCTTGCTGTGCTGTTTATGATTAGCATGCTTGGGTCAGTTGCTTTGCCAGGTACTAGCGGCTTTATAGGCGAGTTTTTTACTATGGTTGGAGTTTTTGAGGTGAATAGCTGGTGCGCAGTATTAATAGGTAGTGGCGTAGTGCTTGGTGCAACTTACATGCTAAAACTATACAGGCAAGTAATGCTAGGTCAGGTTACTAATAGCGCAGTTCTAAGTTTCAATGATTTGTACACGCATGAAGTATTAGCACTTGCGCCGCTGGTTATCCTAACGCTCTACCTAGGACTAACACCAAATGCGGTATTAAAGGTTATATCATTAGCTGTGCAAGGTTTAGTGCAATAGACCTTTAAGAGGGGCTTTATAATTTAAAATGATAAATTATTATGTTAAATGAATTTTTATTAGTTGTACCAGAAATATTGCTTGCAGTTATTGCTTTGTCTATGCAGCTTGCAGCGGTTTTTTATCAGTCGAGCAGGGCAAAAGGCATAGTTGTAACTACTATTGCTTTTTCACTAGTAGCATTAGTGATATTTATTTTATACTTCTTTACAGCAAGCGGGGTTGGTTTTCATCAATCGTTTGAGGTAAATCAATTCACTAATTTTTTTAAAACTGCAATCTTAGTGCTTACTATTTTATGTGTTATAATATACAAAGAATTCACTGCACTTGCTGGGAATACTATAAAAGTAGAGTTTATCACTTTAATGCTACTCTCTAGCCTTGGGCTTTGCATATCAATATCTTCACGTAATCTCTTATTATTATTTTGTGGCTTGGAGTTGCAGGCACTATCTGGCTATGCCATGGCTGCATTTTATTCCAGTAGTATAAAATCTTCAGAAGCTGGTTTAAAATATTACGTGCTTGGCGCATTGCTTAGTTGCCTTAGCTTATTTGGAATGTCTTTTATTTATGGATTTAGTGGCAGTTTAGAATTTACTTCTATCAGCGCAGCTTTAAATGGTGATTTCAATATTGGCGTGGTAGTTGGAGTAGTTTTATTACTTGCTGGCGTGCTGTTTAAATTCTCTGCAGCACCTATGCATATGTGGACGCCTGATGTTTATGAAGGGGCGCCTATTACGGCTGTAACATATTTTGCTACTGTTAATAAGCTAGGAGTTTTGGCAATTTTATTTAATGTAATATATCTAGTAGTTGGTTCTTACCTACAAATCTCAGTAACTTTAATCAAAATAGCAGCAATATTATCAATGTTAATTGGTGCTTTTGGGGCAATAAGACAGCATTCGCTAAAAAGGCTAATGGCTTACAGCACTATATTAAATGTTGGTTATGTACTTACTGGACTTAGCTTGCATTCTACAGAGGGTAATTTTGCAGCAGTTATATATATGTTAGTATATGTTGTAGGGGTTATAGGATTTTTTGCTTGCCTAGTTGGCATGCTTGGCAGAAAATCTGAACTAGCTACTTTTGACGATATTGCTGGTATGGCAAGTAGCCGTAAAGCCTTAGCCGCTGCTATTGCAATTATCATGTTTTCTATGATAGGGTTGCCGCCGCTAGCAGGGTTTTTAGGCAAATATTATGTTTTATACCAAGCTATCAAGCAGGAGGAATTTACCCTGGCTTTCCTTGGTATCTTTACTAGCGTTATAGCCGCTTATTATTATTTAAAGGTGATAAAATCCATGTACTTTACGCAAAGCGTAGATCAAATTGAACGGGTAGAAAGTAGTCAAGGGCTACTTTTTATATGTTCGATATGCGTGTTATTCACCTTGCTGTTTTCTCTATTTTCTTTAACCTTCTTTCCTATTTTTTATCCATTGCAATAATGAATTTAGCCTGGCTTTCAAAATATAATTTATTAATTTTTGACGAAATAGATAGCACTAATTCTGAGGCTATAAGGCTAGCGAAATCTGGAGTAGAAGGAGAGTTTATTATATGGAGCGCATCGCAAACAGCAGGACGTGGTAGAAATAATAAATATTGGTCATCAGAAAGCGGTAACTTATATGTTAGCTTATTGCTAAATCGTGATATACCGCTAAATAAGCAACCACAGCTTTCTTTCGTTGCAGCGGTCGCTCTGTATGATTCTATAATGTTTTTTGCTCAGCAAAATCAAATACCTTTAAAACTATCTTTAAAATGGCCAAACGATTTGCTAGTAGAGGATAAAAAATTATCCGGTATATTACTTGAGTCTATAAATATCTTTCAAACTAGTTATTTAGTTGTTGGGGTAGGGGTAAATGTAAAAGCAACTCCTCATAATCTAGCAGGAGTACCTGTAACTAGCTTGCTTGATGAAGGAGTCTATATTTTAGATAACAGCGCTCTACTTAATAGTTTTATAGAATTTTTTGAAAAATACTTTGCTAATTGGCATCGCAAAGGCTTTGCCTGTATTAGATCTGCGTGGCTTAAGCGTGCTTATAAGCTAAACCAGCTAGTAACTGTTAGCGACGGACAAAATAAAATTTCCGGCAAGTTCAAAGGAATAGATACTGAAGGCGGCATAATAATAGAGCTTAGCACAGGAGAACAGCGTATTTTATCTGCTGGAGAACTATATTTTTGAGTTTGCATTTTGTACTCTATTTGTAGTCTATGTGTAACGAAAATAGCATCCTATTTTCCATAATATGGATTATAAAACTTTTATTCGTGGTGTATAAAGCCCCCTATTTTATTTGAATTTGGTATTACACTCTGCTGTACATATAATAATCTTTATGGATACCGCCAACGATTTCATATTTTCGCAAAATACCTTCTCTATTAAAACCGCAGCGTTCAAGTAGTTTAATGGAACGTTCATTATCAATAATTACGGTTGCTTGCACTCTAGCAAGTCCAAGCGCATTATCGGCAAATTTTAGTATCGCTTTAATCGACTTAAGCATTAAACCTTTGCCCCAGTAAGCTGGGTCTAGATCATAGCTTATCTCAGCTCTAAGGTGGCTTGGTGAAATCGTATTAAAGCCAGCAGTGCCTATTAACTGATTGGTCTCTTTTAAAGCTATTGCCCAGTAAAAGCTCCTTTTATTTCTAAATAAACTACCCCAGTAGCGTACTTCTTCTAGCGACGCCTCTAATGTTTTAGGTCTGTTAGATTCAGTAAGAAAATCTGCCATCACTGGATTACTCATGTAATTAAAGTAATCTTCAGCATCATTGTCCACAATCTCGCGCAGCACTATGTCGTTTAGCTCAATTAGTGGAAATGGTCCGTATAAATGTTGTGCTATCATTTAATGTAATCTATTGGATCAGGTTTGTCATTGTCCTTAAAGGCTTTAAGTCTTAGGAGACAAGAATGGCAACTACCGCAAGATAAACCTGCGGGCGTTGGGTCATAACAAGAAATAGTTTTAGAATAGTCTACGCCTAATGCTAAACCGCAAGCAACTATTTCACTCTTGCTCATATGGATAATTGGAGTATGTATAGTTATCCTACCCTTCCCTTCTATAACAGCTGCGCTTGCCAAATTTGCCATAGCCTCAAAGCTTTTAATATATTCAGGTCTGCAATCTGGATAATTAGAATAATCAGTTGCATGTACACCTATAAATATATCATAAGCTCCTATAATTTCCGCAAAAGCAAGTGCATAACTGAGGAAAATAGTATTCCTTGCTGGCACGTAAGTAACAGGTATATCGTTTTTTAACTCTTGTGCGTTGCTATATTTAGGCACATTGATGCTATCATCTGTTAAAGCAGAACCACCAAAGCTGCGTAAATCCAGGTTTATTATTCTGTGCTCTGCTACTGGACGATCTTGAAGAAAGTCACGAATTTTGCTTAGCTCTACCAAATGTCGTTGTGCATAATTGAAGCTTAAGGCATGAATTTCATAGTTTTTTTGAATCATAGCAAGAACCGTAGCAGAATCTATTCCTCCACTTACTAATATAACTGCTTTCTTTTTCATTATTCAATTCCTAATATTTTATGTAGCTGGATAGAAAGACGATAATTTTTCTCCAAAGCTATTTTCATAGCTAGCTCTAGGTTATCCTTGTTAAGCTTGTCGTCATTTTGATCTATTGGTTGCACGTACACTGGTATATTATAAAGGCTTTGCCCTATCTCTGCAACCTCGTTATATTGAGGAAGGTTTTTAGCAACCAGAAATTTTATTGCTGCGATATGAGGTAATAAATCTATTCGAATTTGAGCGTAACCACCTGATTTATTAGCAGAAACTTTTGGCGAGCAAACAATATTTACCTCTTGCGGCAGTGCCCTGTAAAAAGTACCATTCGTTTCAATTTGTACAATATAACTTAATTTCAGTAGTTGCTTGCATAATAGCTCTATCGGTTGACGTAAGGGCTCACCTCCGGTAATAACTACTAATTTTATTATATTATTTGCTAATCTTTGCACTTCATTTAAGAGCGTATCTATCTGATATGTAATGAAATTTTCAAACTCTGTATCGCAAAAGCTGCAAGCTAAGTTACAACCACCAAGTCTTATAAATATAGCTGGATAGCCAGCAAAAGGTCCCTCCCCTTGCAAAGTCTTAAAAACTGATTGAATCTCAAGCTCTTCACCATTACCGCTAATAGCTGGTCTTTTAGGATTTTGTCCGAACATAATTGATCACGTTACCATGGATTTTATAACTTTTTAGCATTTTTTTATTATATATGCAAAAGATATTAGCATAGATTTTAGGCTAAAATATAGTATATAAGACACACTATAGGTAAAATTGATACTTAAAAACATCAATTGGGTTAATATTTAGTTGCTTTTTACCTATAATTCTTTAAATAATAGGTGTATCTTATATCACCTTAACTTAATAAAGCCCAGCTAATGCTGAATTTTTATGGCAATCTTTAGTGTAGTCTTTTTTAAAACTATTTCTGTATTACTTAGCGTAATAATAGGCTTTTTAGCTGGTAAATACTCTAACGTTGAAAGAGATAGCATTGCTGCTCTCTTATTTTACTTTATCTCACCTATTGTTTTCTTTGCTGTGCCAGCTAGCACTACCCTAACCTATTCTGCTATCAGCATATGCTTAGTTACTTTTTTAATTGCAACAGCTTTATCTATCTTTGCTTACCATTTTTTTGGTATGTACTGGCAGGATCACACTCGTAACATTATAGCAATGTCTGCAGGCACTGCTAATAGCGGTTATTTCATGTTTCCTATAGCAACCGCTTTGTTCGATGATTACATGCTAGGTATTTATATGATGGCGGTTATAGGAGTTAATATTTATGAGTCCACAATCGGCTTTTATATATGCGCCAAAAGCTTTAACTCAACTAAGGAAAGCATCATTAAGATTTTAAAGCTCCCTATCTTAAATGCTTTTATACTTGGTTGTTTATGCAGCTTTGCTGGCTTCACCTTACCAGATTTCCTTGATGATTTTATTTATAATATGCGCGGAGCGTACTCTATCTTAGGTATGATTATGGTAGGGCTTGGACTCTCGACGTTAAAAAAGTTTGAAGTAGATAGCAAATTTACTGCCGCAATGTTTGCTACTAAATTTTTATTTTATCCAATAGCAATAAATAGCTTTATCATTTTTGACCGCGTAGTAACTCAGTGGTATGATCAAAATCACTATAACGCCTTGCAATTAATGTCAATAGCCCCGCTTGCGGCAAATATAATTGTAATTTCCTCTTTACAAAAATTCTACCCAGAAAAAGTAGCCACTACAGTTTTTCTATCGCTGTTATTCTCCTTGGTATATATGCCTATAATGACGTCTCTATTTCTTAGCGATTTGAATTAACTGCCTGACCTTTAACCACTTTTTTAAAAGTTGTATCATTTCTTTATTATACCCCTGAGATTGATATTTAGAATCAGTTGCTATAGACCTTAAAACTGATTTATTATTGCTTAAAAATTCAATATGCGCAACCGTTACAACTTCTACCCCTCTGCAGAGAATAAAATGATGATGTTCATTTGCGGTAATGCTTGGGTGATTAGGATTATAGATGATGCCAATAGGGTCAAAAAGCTGCTCTTTACAGATGCGGTGATACTCTTGCCATTCTTTATCGTGAGTTACTTTTAAAAACCTATGACCAAGATATTGCTCTTGCGCTAAAATGCGACGTATAAAATCATCCTTGCCTAAATTATATCCAGAAAAGAGCCTAGTTTCTTGCTTTTCTGAGGAGGATGGATTTGCAAGCAGCTGTTCTTTAAGCTGCGCATAAAGACGGAGGCTTTCAGGATGTGACCTTAAATGATCCCTAAAAATAATATTTAACTCTATTTCTGGATGGTTCTGTTCAAAAACATGCAAGTTTATTTTATGCTTGTCACGCTTTGTAAATCCAAACTTAAAAGGAATATTCCATTCACCTTTATAAGCAAAGCCTGTTTTTTCTAATGGTGATATGGTGCATTCTCCATTTTTCACCACAGCAATTATGTCAATTTTAGGCTTAGCGGTAAGACCAACAACAGCAGTCGAGCCAATATGATGGACCTCTAAACAATTATCACCCAAAGCTTGCTTAATAAGCTTGCTTTCTTCTTGGAAGATATTATACCAATTTGGGTCGTAAGGAGCTATCTGAATAGTTTTAGACATTACGAAATTCTGTATAGCGTTTTTTTATGATTTAACTAGAACTATGAACAAGAAAGTTATGTGGTGGGATCGAGAGGATTCGAACCTCCGACCTAGTGATTAGGAATCACTTGCTCTATCCTACTGAGCTACGACCCCAAAGGTATTAGGCGCATTATAACAGAATTTTCAGCAGTTGCAAGCATGAGCTATGAAATCAAAAGGATCAATATGTTTATTACCAAGCCAAATCTCAAAATGCAAGTGCTCTGCAGTCGTATGACCAGTGCAACCCTGCGTGCCAATACGCTCGCCCCTAATTACATGCTCGCCTTCTTTAACTTCAATATGTTTTAAATGAGCATATCGAGTTTTCAAATTATTAGTATGCTTAATCTCAACTATATTACCATAACCATTCAATTTAGTCACCATTGTAACATGACCATCCGCTGCGGCGTATATACCGCAAGCCTTGCCAGATACAAGGTCTATACCACAATGAAACTTCTTTTTACCATGCACAGGATGCTTCTTGCGCATTCCATAATAGCTAGTGACTCTTGGTTGATATTCTGGTAAAAATACTGGTATCGCTTTAATAATGTTGTCAAGTTTAGCTAGCTCTCTTAGAGATTTCTCGTTACTTGCTTTTTTACTTAGCGATGCAGTTTTTATAGTCTGAAATTCTGAATTTGAAAAAACTTTTTGTTTGTAGCGAGCTTGCAACGCACTTGCTAGCCCTTTAATTTGCCTAATTTTATTAGCAGTAGCTGCTGCTAAGTAATATGATTTTTTGTGCCTAAGACGAAATTTATTTAAGAAAATCTTATTGTGACTATCGTCGTTGATAATCTTGCTAAAATCTTTAGCATACAAGCAATTATTTTGATGGATCTTGGCTAAATCATAGGTCGCTACCAAAGAACCATGCTCAAGTTTATAAGACGATTTAAGTTCTTGGTTTATGTTATTCAATAATTTTTGGCTATTGCTATGACTTGACCCGCAAGAGGTAAGCAATAAGGAGATAGATATTAATAATGGTAGTTTTAGTATCCCACGCATTAACGCTCCAAATGAAACAATTCATGCATTAACCTTACAGCTTTCTCTGTGTCTTGGTCATTAATTAGTATAGATACTTTAATTTCTGAAGTTTGGAGCGTTTCCACCGCTATTTCATGCTCCTCTAGCTTACCAAGTATCTTAGAAATCAAAGCACTATCGTTTTTGATGCCGTGACCAACTATTGATACTATTGCAATATTCATCCTCAAGACAAAATTTTGAATATTGCCACTAGTTTTCATATCATGCAGCAATGTCTCGAGTTTTCCTCTATCACTGAGTTGCACAATAACATCGTTACGTGAAATTGATTCAATATGTACATTATTATCTGCAATAAAACTACAAATTTTGATAAATTTAGCAGCAGCTGGTTCTATGGAAGCTAATAGCAAGTTTTTATTTGAAGTAATACCTGAAATAACCCTACTTTCCATAATTTTATCTTTCATTGTAATTAAAGTACCAGCCTCATCACCTGAACTAAAAGACGATAATACCCTGATTGGTATATTATATCTAAGCGCAACAGCAACGCAACGAGAATGTAAAACCTTTGCCCCTGAACTAGCAAACTCTAACATCTCTTCAAAACTGAGGTTGCTAAGCTTTTTTGCCTGATGCACTATCCTAGGGTCAGCGGTAAATACGCCTGCGACATCGGTATAAATATCACAACGATCTGCCTTTATAGCACTCGCAACTAAAGCAGCTGTGGTGTCAGATCCACCCCTTCCTAAAGTAGAGTATCTATTCTCAGGAGTAACCCCTTGAAAACCAGCAATAATTGGTATTATCCTATTCTCTATACAATTTTCAAGTAATTTAGTATCTATTGATTGCACCAAGGCTTTACCATGACTTTTGTCAGTAGTAATAGGTAGCTGCCATGCTAAAATTGATCGTGCTGCAAAACCTTCTTCTTTTAACCTAAGAGCAAGAAGTGCAGCAGTAACTATTTCGCCGCTAGCAAGAGCAGAGTCATATTCTGCAAGCATTTCATCACTACTTAGGCTCGAAAGCTCTTGGCAATAGGTGACAAGCTGATTGGTAACGCCAGACATTGCAGATACTACAACTATAACTTGGTTATTTTTCTCAATTTCCAGTTTGATGAATCTAACTACTTCCTTTATCCGTGCTGGATCTGCTACAGAAGTACCACCAAATTTTTGTACTATTAATGCCATAACTTACCATAGGTAACATACCATATTTATATATTAGGCTTCTTCCTAGATTAGAAAGAAGCCTAATACCAAATCCCAGGTTAAGAAGCCCTGCGCCCGCTACTACCTTGACGGCTTGGACGGTCATCTCTTCTATTATTGCCACGGTCATTACGATTATCGCCAAAAGAACCTCTATTACCATCGCTTCTTTTATTTCCTCCACTTCTGCCAAAAGGACTAGAAGAAGAACGGCGTTTCTCTCCAAGCATTTCACTTCTTAGAGTAGTCTCACCTTGAGTCATCAAACGGTCAATAGCTCTCCATCTTGCATTATCTTCTGGCGAAACAAAAGAAACTGCAAAACCTTCAGCCCCTGCTCTACCAGTTCTACCTATTCTATGTAGGTAATCTTCTGGACACATTGGCAAATCATAATTTATAACGTACTGAGTATGCGGTATATCAAGCCCGCGCGCTGCTACATCAGTTGCCACCATAACACGGTGCTTTAAATTACGGAACGATAATATAGTCTTATCACGCCTACTTTGGCTTAAATCACCATGAATAGCTTCAGCTTTATGATCAGCACCCCTTAATAGTTTTGCTAACTGATCTGCTCCACGTTTTGTTTTGACAAATACTATTGCCGAACCTTCTTTATCTACAAGTAGCTTATTTAACTCTGTAAATTTCTCTTTTTCAATAACTTTTATGACTTCTTGTTTGATTTGAGAAGCTGCTTGTGTTGTTGAACCAACGCTAATGCGGTGAGGATTCTTAAGATATTTTTGTGACAAAGCGATAATATGCTTTGGCATAGTAGCAGAGAACATTAAAACTTGACGCACTTGAGGAATAAATTTATCAATTTCCTCTAACTGCTCTTTCATTCCCATATCAAGCATTCTATCCATTTCATCTAGTACTACTAGATTAACGCCTGTAAGTTTTAGGCTACCACGTGTTAAATGGTCAATAATACGCCCTGGAGTACCCACAACTACTTGCGGAGTATTTTTAAGCTGCATATATTGCTTTGGCATTGGCTCGCCGCCTATTAATACAGCGCTTGAAATTTTATGTTTATGAGTAACTTTGGTTAAAGTATCACGCACCTGAGTTGCAAGCTCCCTAGTTGGCACTAATACAAGTACCCTACCACTGGTCTTAAGAATAGAAGCAATCGCTGGCAGCAGATAAGCTAAAGTCTTACCAGAACCAGTCTGGCTTGATGCTAGTATATCAGAACCTTGCATCGCGATTGGAATAGCTTGTTTCTGTATCTCAGTAGGCATTGTAATCTTCATATAGTCTAGTGCAGAAATAATTTCTGTTGGTAAACCTAAATTGTTAAAATTTTCCATATTATATTGTTCCTTGTTAATTAAAAAAATATTGTTATCTTTTATAAATGCTATAAGCAATTTAGCTAAAATTATTAGGCTTAAATACCAAATTCCATTTTTAAATAATCCAAATGAATTTGGCAAGGCTGGCGCTTTGCTAACCTATTTAATATAAACCTGAAGGCAGACTTGCGGTTTAAAATCCATTCGCCTTATTTAATTCCCTGAGAAATAGTATTATCTTCTATTTCACCCAGCACTTCTTTTATCGTTCCAGACAGGTGTTAATCCAGTGCTATTGCGCCCCTATGCGCTTTCGTGCTAGGCTTAACAACTTGACTCCTGCCTTTGAGTCGAAACGAGGTTAATTTCATTTATTTCTTAGACCTATAAATAGCTGCGTTATATATAAATGCCATTATACCAAATTCCCATTTTTAAATAATCCAAACGGATTTTACAAGATTCGTCTCTGCGCACGTATTTTATATACGCCTAAAGTAGACTCACTTTTAAATTCATTTGTACTAGCTTAATCTAGCAATTAGTATTAAACCGTTAATTTACATGGCTAAACCTAGAAAAAATACTATATAATTTTCACTAAGATTGCCGTAGCTACTTATTTCTTGGCAATAATTATGTTGAATGTTGCGCAGTTTCGAAAGGAGTTTAAGCCTTTGTTACCTCAAGATTTGTGGCAAGAATCTAGCGCATCGCTTCAGTTTAAGTGCTTATACCAATTCCCATTTTTAAATGATCCAAACTGATTTTCAAGATTCGTCTTTGCGAACGTATTTTATATACGCCTAAAGTAGAATCACTTTAAAATCCATTTGCCGTATTTAATTCCCTGAGAAATGGTATTATAACCATCGCTAAAGCGAGTCTATGCTGTTTTCTTGCCCAATTTTGAACTACTTGCAGAACAGTCTGCAAATACAAAACTCAACTTTGTATGTTTATGAAGGTAGAAAAGATATTTCGCTTATTGCGAAACACAGATACTACTCAAAACTTATCAGCCAAATAACTACTCATAAATTTTGAGCAGTTTGTTTTAGGTCGTAAATAAAGTCTTAAAGTTAACTAAGCCTTAAGTTAACAGCAGAAACTTTACCTTTGCTTTCCTCTAAATCGAAGGTCACTGTTTGTCCTTCGTTAAGATTATTAATTTGTGCCCGCTCCAAAGCTGAAATGTGAACAAATACGTCACTTCCACCGTTAGTAGGTTGAATAAAACCAAACCCTTTAGTTGGGTTGAACCATTTTACTGTACCTGTAGTCATAAGAACCTTTTAGTATATAATTTTAGTGAATTTACTTATTATGAACTTAAATCAACCCTATTAGCAGCCGTAAAACTCATAAAACATCCACTAATAGGAGATACAGTATAAAAGTCTTGCAGTACTTAAAGAGAATTATTAAACTCAACCTCAATATACTACTTTTTTACTAGCTTGTCAATAAGACTATCATGTTTTAGCGATAAAGTTATCAATATCGTATTTATCTATTAGTTGCAAGGAGCCAAACTTCAGAGCGTAAGCTTTGTGCATCTTTTGAGCAACTTTATAGTTATGAGTTACCATCACTACAGCAGCCTTTTGTTCGTCTGCTATCCTTAAGAATAAATTCAATACTTCTTCAGCGCTGTATGGGTCAAGGTTACCAGTTGGTTCATCAGCTAAAATGATTTGCGGTTTATTGATTAAACTTCTTGCTACCGCTACCCTTTGCTGCTGCCCTCCAGACAATTCTCCAGGCATGTTATATCTTTTATCATATAACCCTACTTCTCTAAGTAAATGGTCTGCTTCCTCTAACGCTTCTAATTTATTGTGTCCAGCAATTAGCCTGGGCATGGCGATATTTTCTCTAGCATTAAAATCTTTAAGCAAGTGGTGGTATTGATATATAAATCCTATATAATTCAAACGAATTAAATCAGATTTCATTGTCTTTATCTTTCCTGCGTAATCTGCTGCGGCGCAGTGATATATTACCTCGCCACTAGAAGCACTATCAAGCAATCCTGCTATCTGTAACAAAGTAGATTTACCACTACCAGAACTGCCAACTATTGCAATCAAATCACCAGACATTATACCAAGATTGATTTCCTTAAAAACCTCTAATGCTATGTTACCTTGCCGGTAAATCTTACTAAGGTTATTTAAACTTAATACGGCTTTAGCTGTCTTATTCATAACGCAAAGCATCCACTGGGTTTAATTTTGACGCTTTATAGGAAGGGTAAATTGTAGCAAGCATGCAAAGCGCAAACGATAAGGAGCTAACCAGCGCTACATTTTCGAGCCGCACATCAGACGGCAAGTTATAAAGCAAGTAAATTGCTGCATCGAACAGCTTAACGCCGCTTAATTGCTCTAAATATTCTCTAATAGTTTGAATATTATAAGCAAAGCTTGTCCCAAGCAGCCCGCCAAGTACTGTACCTATTAAACCTATAAACATACCATTACACATAAATATCAGCATCATTTGCCGTTGGCTGGCACCCATTGTTTTTAAAATGGCAATATCTTTGGTTTTATCTTTTACCAGCATAAACAAACTTGAGATGATATTAAATGCTGCGACTACTATTATTAAAGAAAGGATAGCAAACATCGCTGCTCTTTCTACTGCTAAAGCGTTAAGCAATTGCATATTAGATTGCTGCCAGCTATTAACCATAAAGTCATTACCAAGGATTTTTTGTATTGTAGCGGCATTGACTAAACCAGCATCAGGATCTTTAGTATAAAGCTCTATTAAATTAACGCCACCAACTAAAGATAGGAAATTTTGCGCTGCTTGTAGCGGCATTAAAATCATTACTTCATCATAATCATATATACCGCTTGAAAAAACTGCTACCACCTTGAATTCCTTAGATCGTGGCATACTACCAAAAGCGGTAGAAATTACATTAGGTGAGATCAATTTAACTGTATCGCCCGCTCTAGCACCAAGTTTATAGGCAAGTCCAGAACCAAGAGCCACAACATCCTTACCATGAAAGTCAACAAAACTCCCTGCTATAACATTCTGTACTATTTGATTTTTATGCTTTAAGTCAGCAATATCAGTACCAACAAGCATTACGCCGCTAGTAGCCCTTGACCCTAAAGCCAGTGCTTGACCATCAACAGATGGCACTATACGAGTAATATAGGGCAGCTGTGATAATTTAGTATGCACAAGTTGATAATCATCAATAATACTTTCTCTAGGAGTAATCCTAATATCGCCTTTTAATCCTATGATATTTTTAACAAATTCATTATGAAAGCCTTGCATTACAGACATTACAACAATTAATGCAGCGACACCAATAGTAACACCAAGCAAAGAAAATGCAGAAATTACCGAAACAAACTTCTCATTTTTTTTGGCACTAAAATAGCGCAGCGCAACATTCAAAACAAAGTTATTTAACATTAAGATTGCCTATCACTTGTTTTACGACCATTTCTGCCGAGAAATCCTCAGCTTCACCTGTTGCTCTGTGTTTCAGCTCTACAAGGTTCATAGCAGCTTTTTTAGGACCAATAATAATTTGCCACGGTGAGCCTATTAAATCATGAGTAGCAAATTTGCTCCCTGCCCTTGCGTCAGTATCGTCGTAAAGCACATCAACGCCTAGGCTTTGCAGATTATCATAAATTCTATATGCTAGTTCGCTACATTTTGCATCAGCAATATTCAAGTTTATAATGGATACTTTAAATGGTGCAACCGCTGCAGACCATATTATACCTTTATCATCATGATTTGCCTCAATAATTGCTGCGACCAACCTTGAAATACCTATACCGTATGACCCCATTTCCGCTGGCACTAATTGACCATTCTCATCATTGACAAAAGCATTCATTGCCTTAGTATATTTAGTACCAAAATAAAAGATATGTCCTACTTCTATGCCTCGGCTAACTACTAATTCTTCTTTTGGTACTGGACATGATGATGGATCGTGCTTTTCATCGGCTGCAGCATAAAGTGATTGCAGCTCTGTGATATCATTTGCTAGATCTTCACCAAGTATTTCAAATTTTTTGTCATAATAAATAGTGCTCTCACCAGTTTCAGCAACAATATGAAATTCGTGACTTAAATTACCGCCTATAGGACCATTATCAGCAGCCACAGGAATTGCAGATACCCCAAGGTCTCTAAAAGTTTTCATATAAGCTATATACATTTGGTTATAGCTTTCTATCGCTTTTTCTTGGCTAACGTCAAATGAATAAGCGTCTTTCATTAAAAATTCTCTACCGCGCATTACGCCAAAACGAGGTCTAATTTCGTCGCGAAACTTCCATTGTATATGGTAAAGGTTTTTTGGCAAATCTTTATAAGATTGAATATTATTTCTAAAAATATCCGTTATCATTTCTTCATTAGTAGGACCAAAGAGCAAATCACTATCATGGCGATCTTTAAATTTGAGCATTTCCTTGCCGTAATCACCAAACCTACCAGACTCTAACCATAAGCTAGCCGGCTGCGTGCAAGGCATAAGCAGTTCAACACAACCTGCAGCATCCATATTAAAGCGAACAATATTTTCAATATTTTTCAGCACCTTAAGCCCTAGTGGTAGCCAGCTATAAATTCCAGCTGCTTGCTGGCGAATCATACCAGCACGTAACATAAGCGAATGAGAGACAATTTGAGCCTCTAAAGGTTGTTCTTTTAAAACTGGTAAAAAATATTTTGATAATAACATTTAACTTATAAACCTAATTAATTTGCTTCAGGCAAACACACCTCGAAACATTTTAATAAATGAAACCATAATATGCAAGTTCTAGTTCATCATAAGATAATTATAATGTATAATAAGCACTCACTAATAGTAACAGCTAAAAATTAATGCCAATTGACTCAAATATCAGAGAAATTATCCTGCAAAATGGTTACATAACTGTTGATGAGATGATGAGGAAAGTTTTATCGTCTGAACCTACTTCCTATTATCAATCACAAAATAACCTAGGTAGCGAAGGAGATTTTACAACATCGCCTGAAATCTCACAACTTTTTGGTGAAATTATTGGTCTTTGGTGTACGCAGCAATGGCAAAATCTTGGCAGCCCGCCTCGCATAAATTTAGTAGAACTTGGCGCTGGTCGCGGTTTACTGATGCGTGATATATTAAGAGTTGCGCGATTAGTACCTGAATTTTATAAAGCACTGCAAATTGAACTAGTTGAGATTAATCCACATTTCATTAAGCATCAACAAGACAATTTAGCTCAGTTTGATGTAGATAAAAAATGGCTATCAAAAATAACTAATATTACTAAAAAAATACCAACAATTATCATAGCTAATGAGTTTTTTGATGCTTTACCTATCAAACAATATGTCAAAGAGAAAGACTCGTGGACTGAGGTAAATTTAGTAATAGACCCTACTGATAGCAAAATCAAATTTAGCAAAATTAAAGTACATAATGAATTGCAAACTTATCTGCTACAAACCTACAGCGCTGCAGCAGACGGCGCAGTATTAGAAGAATCCAAGGAGGCATGGCAGGTTATGCGTTTTATTGCCAAGCATCTGCAGCAATATAAAGGAAGTGGTCTAATTATTGACTATGGTTATTACATTCCAGCCTTTAAACGAACACGCTATCAATATAACTCTACTTTGCAAGCTATCAAGGCACATAAATATCACCCCTTACTTGAAACTTTAGGAGAAGCCGACCTTTCAGCGCATGTTGATTTTTATTACTTGGAACAAGCGCTTAAATCAATAAGCAAGCTAGAGTTATACCCTATTATAACGTCGCAGCGAGATTTCCTTATAGAATACGGTATTTTATTACGCAGCAATTTACTTAAAGCCAAGCTGTGTCTTAAGCAAGCAGAGCTAATAGAACGCCAAGTAGAGAGGCTTATTTCACCAAAACAAATGGGCTCTTTGTTCCAAGTAATGCAATTTTGCCTATACTAAATCAAGCTTATTAAAAGCCATTTTTAAATGATCCAAACGGATTTGGCAAGATTCATCTTTGCGCACCTCGAGAGTATAATTGCTCATAATAATTTTAGCTTTTCTATTTGCTCAACAGTTAATTCAGTAAACTCAGCAATTTCAGCTATACTCCTGCCTTTAGCCAGCATTTTTCTAGCTATGTCGGCCTTGCCCTCAGCCTTGCCATCAGCTTTGCCTTTAGCCTCACCTTCAGCCTTACCTTTAATTTCTGCCTCTATGACTTGCTGCTCCATTTGCATGACCTGTTGCTGCATTTGGGCTATTTGGTTTAGCCTATAATCTTCAATAGCCTGATTATCCATAATATATTTAGTTTCTCGTTCATAGATGAATAATTCGTCTTCCGTCCAATTAAAC
>JAIXRE010000031.1 GCA_027485375.1 Rickettsiaceae bacterium
AGCTGCTGGCAGCTGGAGCAAAACAAGTAATCTATAATCCAGCTAACCTAGCAAACCCCGCAGAAATAGAAGATATGTTTAAGCAGGTTGTGCAGGAGCTAGGCAAAATCGATATATTAGTTAATAATGCTGGTATACAATTTGTCTCTCCTATAGAAGATTTTCCCCCAGAAAAATTAGAGGCAATTATACGTGTGGATTTGGTATCGGCTATGTACACAACTAAATACGCCGTGCCAATAATGAAGAAAAATGGTTTTGGCAGAATCATCAACATAGCTTCTGCTCATGCTCTTGTAGCCTCGCCTTTTAAGTCTGCTTACGTTGCTGCTAAACATGGGTTGCTTGGTATGACTAAATCTGTTGCTCTTGAGGTCGCGGAACATAATATTACTGTTAATGCAGTTTGTCCAGGTTACGTAAAAACCTCTTTGGTACTTGGTCAGGTTGCGGATACTGCAAAGGCTAGGGGCATTTCAGAAGAAGAAGTCATCAAAAACGTTATCCTAGCCGCTCAGGCAACAAAAAAGTTTGTTGAAATAGAAGAAATTGCCGAATTAGTAGCATTCTTAGCCAGTAAATATAGTAGTTCTATCACTGGCGCTGCTTTGCCAATAGATGGCGGCTGGACAGCGCATTAAAAATAGAACTCCTGTATAGCCTAGAAATGGCTTACTAATTTCTAGGTTATGCAGGGGTTCTATTTAATTCTTGAGAATTGGTATAAGGGCTTGGATTAGTGCCTTGAGCCAAAATAACAAAAAAGACGCTATCTCATATTCAAGCTAATTTATTATAGTCTATGAAATATGCTGCATAGCCACAGAATCATTTCTTTGAGTAAAGGCAGGCTTATTTGCTGTTGCTTTCTTTCTATGAAGCTTAATAACTTCTCTAGTAATTTTGACAACAAAAGATTGTTCTATACCAGCCTCTAGGCAAGTTTCACAAAAAGATTCACTATTACCAAAAATCCAAGCTTTTGCCTCTAACTCAAATTTTTTAGCTGTGCGATCTTCAGAAATATTTGTAGCATCGATAATAGCCTGCGTAATAATTGCTTTTCTTAGGTTAACCTCAGGAGATGCATCATATAATTTTAAACGTTCAAAGGGTGACTGGAATTTAATAACATTTTGCATAAAAAATTGACCTTTTATATTGTAATAAATTAATGCGACAAAATAGCCACTCCACATGATAGCATATAAACTATAAGCGCTAATAGCTGCGTGTATAATAACCTAAGATTGAGAAAAAAATCGCCAGTTTTAACGGTATTTTATGAATAGTCTAAGGGAATTTAATTTCCTGTTAATTAAATATATTAAGGGTGTCAAGGTTTTCGTAAACTATAACATATATAGACTTTAAAGAGGATTTTGCTCGTTTGTGCTTCGTTAGGTTTTTTTCTAAGCCTAATTTATCTTAATAGCCAGCTTAATAAGGGGTCTATTTGCATGCGATATGTATGGTTGCGGTTTAAAAAATTGCTAGCAAAATTGCGTTAAATGGTGTAGCTTGCAACCTATTTATAGTAGATTTTTGTTATTTATAAGCGTTACCATAAGAGGAGATAGATATATGCAATACGATTCTAATAATGTTTTCGCAAAAATTATTGCTGGAGATATTCCAGCAAAAAAAGTTTATGAGGATGAAGCTATTGTTGCTATTGAAGATATAGCTCCAGCTGCGCCGATTCATATTTTAGTCCTACCTAAGAAAGCTTATATAGATTATACTGACTTTATAACTCAAGCCACCGCTGAGGAGATAAAGTATTATTTCACCAAGGTTGCTGTTATTGCTGAAGAGCTTGGTTTAAGCAAGGATGGTTATCGTTTAATAACTAATAAAGGTACGCTATCAGGTCAGACTGTTTTTCATTTTCATACGCACATAATTGCTGGAAAAAAGCTTGACCGCTTAGTTTGAAATTAATAATTAAGAGATTCACAAATGAAAAAATATAATGTCGCAGTTATTGGTGCTACAGGTAATGTTGGGCGTCAAACTCTAGAAATTTTGGCTGAAAGAAATTTTCCAGTTAATAAAATCCACGCTGTAGCGTCTAGTAATTCTATAGGGAAAGAGATTAGTTTTGGCGATGATATACTAAAAATTAGCAATTTAGATAATTTGGATTTTAGCGAAGTTGATATTGCCTTTTTCTGCGCTGGTTCTGCAGTATCTGAAAAATATGTGCCAAAAGCTGTTGATAAAGGTACTGTAGTTATTGATAAATCGTCGTTTTTTAGGCTAAAGCCTGATGTTCCTTTAATTGTGCCTGAAGCTAACTTGCAAGTGTTAGAGCAATATATATTAGATAATAAATTACCTAATAAAGGATATATTATTGCTAACCCTAATTGCTGCGCGATACCTATAGCAGTTGCGCTGAAGCCATTAGATAATGCAGCAAAGATTAAGCGCATTGTTGCCTCCACCTATCAATCAACTTCTGGTGCTGGAACAATTGGTATGGATGAACTCTATAGCCAAACAAAGGCAAAATATGTTTTTGAACAGCAAGAGCCAGTAGCCTTTCCAAGGCAAATAGCCTTTAACGTATTTCCACATATAGGTGAATTTAATGAAGATGGCTCTACTAGCGAAGAGAGAAAAATTGAGCTAGAGCTGGCAAAAATTATAGGTTCGCATGCCCTCTCCACAGTTACAAGCGTCAGGGTGCCAGTCTTTGTTGGACATTGTATTTCTGTAAATGTTGAATTTGAGAATGCTATTGACGCAAAAGAAGCTATGGAAATTTTATTAGAGGCTGATGGCGTCAACATATTATCTTGTGATAACGACAACAAGTACTCCACGCCAATAGATGTCGTTGGTGAAGATGTGGTTTATGTATCACGGATTAGAGATGACAAGAGTACCAAAAATGCTATTAATTTATGGATTGCTGTAGATAATTTACGCAAAGGTGCTGCGCTGAATGGCGTACAAATAGCAGAATCAGTAATATCATGAAGTATTTTTGTTGACTTTTTATGAAAAAATAGTTAAATTACATCAATAGTAAAATTACTCCCAATTGTTATTTGTTACAAAGAAATGATTTTTTTAATTTTAAATTAACTAAATCAGGCGTAAACTGAATATAAAACCGTAAGAAAAAGTGAAATTATGCAAAAACTTACTGACTCGTCAAACAAGAAAAGCAATCCACTAACTGAGGCTTTGGAGAAATGTCGCTCTGCCTTTTGGGTGACTTTTTGGTTTGCCTTTGCAATTAACTTGTTAATGCTTATAACGCCTTTATATTCTTTGCAGGTCCTTGATCGGGTTATAGGAAGTGGTAGTAAGGAAACTTTGCTGATGTTATCGCTTGTCATCGGAATGATTTATTTTGTGTATGGATTATTACAGATAGCAAGGTCTTTTACCCTAATAAAAATAGGAGAATGGATTGATAATACAGTTTCTCCAGTATTATTTGGTCACTCAGTTTCTGCCTCTGCTACGAGAGCTAATGTTGGTGCTAGCCAACTGCTCAGAGATTTTCAAACTGTTAAGACTTTCATGACAAGTACAGGCATTAACACCTTATTTGACGCCCCTTGGAGCTTGATTTACATCATCGTCATTTTCATGATTCATCCATATATTGGTATTGTTACAGTAGTGGGGGCGATTATTATTGTCTCTACCGCTTTCTTTAATGCGATAGCAACTAACAGGACTCTTGGTGAAGCAACTGAATATTCTATCAAAAGCCTTACGCAAGCTGAAATAGCTAGTAGAAATGCTGAAGCTGTAGAGGCTATGGGTATGATGAAGAACGTTACCAAAAATTGGCATAGATTTAATGCTACTTCGCTAGCAAAACAATCTGTTGCTAGTTACCGTAACGGCGTAATATCCAACTTCTCAAGATTTATCCGTAACATTATGCAGATGCTGGTAACAGGCGTTGGTGCTTATGTTGTGGTTTCTACCTCAGGCAGGGACATGACAACTGGTGGAATGATAGCTAGTTCTATTATAGTTGGTAGAGCGCTTGCACCATTTGATAACGCTATTGAAATGTGGAAAAGCATTAGTAGTGCCATGAAGTCATATAAAAACATCAATAATGCCTTTGCTGCGTATTCTTCAAGAGAAGAAGCAATGCCTATTCCTAATGTTGAGGGGCATATAACTGTAGACAATATTTATTATGCAAGTCCTACCCCTCCAGGTACGCCTCAAAATGCAACGCCAAAATACGTCCTTAAAGGTGTATCATTTAGCGTGCAGCCTGGTGAAGTCTTAGCAATTATAGGACCATCAGCAGCTGGTAAATCGACCTTAGCAAAGGTACTAGTTGGAGTATGGAAAGCTGCTTCTGGTTCGGTGCGTCTTGATGGAGGCGAAATTTACCGCTGGAATAGAGAAGATTTTGGTCATCACGTGGGATACCTGCCGCAAGGAATAGAGCTATTTAGCGGTAGCGTAAAGCAGAATATTGCGAGGATGGATGATAAAGCTGATCCAGAAAAGGTCATTATGGCAGCAAAGCTAGCTGGAGCGCATGAAATGATATTAAGGCTGCCAGAGGGTTACGATACTGATATTGGAGCAGGGGGCGCAGGCTTATCTGGTGGGCAAAGGCAGCGTATCGGACTTGCTAGGGCGTTTTATGGTAACCCAAAAATGGTTATACTAGATGAGCCAAATGCAAACCTTGATGAAGTTGGCGAGATTGCATTATCAAATGCATTGAAGCAAGCTAAAGAGCTCAAGATGGCTGTTATAGTTATTTCGCATAGACCTTCTGTATTATCTGTCGTAGATAAGATTTTGTTACTGCAAGATGGAGCAGTGGCAGCCTATGGTACTCACGAGGAGATACAAAACCGTGTTAAAATGCTTAATAGTGGCTCAATTCATATTAATGAATAATATTAACAACATAACTAGATAGTGTTATTTATGTCAGATTCTCAAACACCTAAACCTCAAATTACCAAAGAGCAATTACAGCAGCTTATGGCTATGCAGCAAGCAGCGGGAAATGCGCCAAAGCTTACTAAAAAGCAGATGATTGTCCAAAAATCTTTAAATAGTATCGCTCAGAATTCGCAAACACTTATTCATAAACTAGATCGTTTTATCAATTTTATTACAACTAAGCATGATAGAGATCGTAACGATGTATTGCAGTCAGCAAGATCTCCTATTTTATTTGGGGTTTATGTAATATTGATTTTTATAGTATTTGGTGGTTTATGGAGTGCAATAGCTCCTTTGAATAGTGCTGTAGTTGCTGTTGGTATGCTAGTACCTAGTACCAATAAAAAAACTATTCAGCATCAAGAAGGTGGTATTATAAAACAAATTTTTGTCAAGCAAGGCGATCACGTAAAAGAAGGTGATAAATTAATAGAACTTGAAGATACCAAAATTAAGGCAGAGTATGAAAATATTTTAGGTCAATATCGTTATCTTTTAGCGCAAGAGGTTAGGTTGATAGCGGAGCGTGACCATGCAGAAAAAATAGACTTTCCATTATTCTTGCAAGAAAGTAGTAATATTCCAGAAGTACATAAGCTAATGCAAACGCAAGAGAATATCTTCAGATATAGACAGGATGTCCACCGGGCTGAAAAAGAATCTCTAAAGCAAAAGATCCTGCAGCTTCACAAACAAATCGAAGGCTTGCAAGCTAGGAAGGTTGCCGTTGAAAAAAACCTTGCTATTATGGTTGATAGGTTGAAATCGATGAAAGGGCTTTTTACAAAAGGCTTTGCAACAAAATCAAGTATGCTAGAAGTTGAAGGCAGAGAAGCATCATTTAGAAGTGATTTAGCTAACGCTGAAACTGAAATAGCCAAGACTCAACAAGAAATTACAAGAACTGAAATTGAAAATGTCAATTATGAGAACAAACATATTACTGAGGTTCTCAGAGAACTTAAAGAGATTCAGGTAAATGTAAACTCGTCACGTGAGAAGTTTATTAGCTTGACAGATTCTATGTCACGTATTGTTGTAAAGTCTCCAGTAGATGGAATAGTAAATACTCTTCATGTGCATACAGTTGGCGGTGTAGTTGGGCATGGTGGTGCTTTGATGGAAATTTCGCCAACAAATGACACCTTAGTTATAGAAGCTAAAGTTCCTCATAAAAACATAGATGTCGTACATGTTGGGTTGATTGCTAAAATACGTTTTAGTGCTTTTAAATCAAGGATTACTCCTTCCTTTACTGGTAAAGTTATTTCATTGTCACCAGATGTCGTGCAAGATCCTAGAGGTCAACAACCTGCAGCTGAGGCTACTTATATTGCTAGAGTTGAGATCGATATGGATGAGTTTAATAAAATAGCAAAAGCAAAGAAGCTAGAGTTACATCCTGGTATGCAAGTAGAGGTACAAATCGTTACAGGCACTAGAACGCTGCTGCGCTATCTGCTTGACCCTGTAACCGATACAATGTTTAGGGCTTTTAGAGAGAAGTAATACCAAGTCTCAAGAATTGGTATAAAATCCTTTTGTGTAATAGGTGGTGGTATTATTTCTTCCATCTATTGTGAAACCAAAACCATTGCGATGGATTCTGCCTTATCCAATCCTCAAGCATTAGGTTAACTTGATTCATTATAGTATAGCAGTCTGCGTCAACGTTGCCTGTATTTTCTACATCGAGTGGAGGGTAGATTACTACTTGAAAGTAACTACCTTTGGTACGAACAATTTGGCAAGGAATAATAGGATAATGAAATTGTAGAGCAAATTTAGCAATAGCATGTGGCGTCATAGCTGGTTTGCCAAAAAAGGGTACCTCGATACCATCGTTCATTTTTTGGTCCACAAGCATCGCAATAGAATAGCCTGATTTTATTGCTTTAATTAAGTCTTTTGCGCCATATGGTCCTTTAGCTATTAAGTGAACATTTTCTGCGCTACGGTGATGGTTAATTGCCTTATCAACATAAGGATTGTTAGCTTTGCGGTAAATTATACCAAATTTGTGATATAATTTATCTGTAATTTTAAGAGCAAAATCCCAGTTAGCAAAATGTCCAGTAAACAATAAAAATGGTCGTTTGTGTTTTTGATATTCTGCTAGATGTTCAAGTCCTATTATTTCTACTCTTTCAGAGAGCTCCTTTGCTGGCATGGTGCTAACATATGGCATTTCGCCTATGAAACGACCAAAATTATCCCATAAATTTTCTAATATTATTTTTTCCTCAGATTCTTGGATATTTAGCACTTTTAGATTTTGCTTTGCTATCTTATGTGCCGCAGAAAAAGGACCTATTTTCCTAGCAACGAAACTGCAAATATCAGCAGCTTTGTCTATTCCAAATAGCTTTAATATTCGTGAAAATATAATAAAAGCACCGTACTCAGATAAGTGCCTTAGTTGTTTCAAAGGTTTATGCATTTAATTAGATTATAGTTTTTTAGCTGGACTTAAACATAGCATATTTAAAAGCCTATGAAAATATAATACCGACTCTAAAGGATTAAAATACGAGCCAAGACTTAATTTTTGAATTTTTATAGATTATATGCTATAGTGGATTTCAATACTTAATTGAATCAACGCATTATTATGTCTATTACAAAATTTCTTGACCCTAAAAACGATGTCGCCTTTCGCCGTATATTTGGCAGCGAGAAGAATAAAGATATCCTTATTCATTTTATCAATGACGTACTAGGGTTTAAAGATGGTGATAAGGTTAAAGAGGTAACTTTTTTACCTACTATTCAGATACCTGAAATTGCTGCTAAAAAGCAAAGCGTGGTTGATGTTTTATGTAAAGATGAAAATGGCGTGCAGTTGATTATTGAGATGCAGGTATCTCCGCAGCAAGGCTTTGAAAAAAGAGCGCAATATTATGCGGCTAAAGCCTATTCTCGTCAGTTAAATAAAGGTAAGGAAGAAGGAGCTAAATATAATGATCTAAAGGCGGTAATATTTATTGCGATCACCGATTATATTATATTTAAAGACAAAATATCCTATAAATCAGATCATATTATCTTGGATAAAGAAACTTACGCCCATGATTTAAAGGATTTTTCTTTCACTTTTATTGAACTACCAAAATTCAAGATTACTAATATTGACTTACTGACAAATATTGTTGAAAAATGGTGTTTCTTTTTTAAAAATGCAGATAAAACCAGCGAGGCTGATTTACGTAAATTAATAGGCTCTGACGAGGTTATAGAAAGAGCTTACGAAGAATTAAACCAGTTTAATTGGACGGAAGACGAATTATTCATCTATGAACGAGAAACTAAATATATTATGGATAATCAGGCTATTGAAGATTATAGGCTAAACCAAATAGCCCAAATGCAGCAACAGGTCA
>JAIXRE010000034.1 GCA_027485375.1 Rickettsiaceae bacterium
CGGAGCGGGGTGTTAAAGTGCGTATGTGTTGGCTATGTTGGGTGGTAGGCGGGCGAATTTTTTTAGGGGATTAATGGAAGTTGAGAAAAAATTTTGGTTTTTGATAATGTACTACTTAGACTTATGGCAACACATGAAGATTGATAGCTCTATTTACTGCAATTGCATATTTATGAATTGTCTGCAGACTAGGAAAATGTTTTCCGCTCTCTAAACGAGCTATTACAGATTGCGTAGTATTCATTTTTTGTGCTACTTGACCTTGAGTCATTTGTGCTTCAATACGCGCCTTAATTAAAGCAGCAGCTACCTCGTACTCAAGAGCGCATTCCTCATACTCTTTCTGTACTGCTGGGTCAGCTAGAAGTTTCTCTTTTAAATTAGCATATTTAATCATTTACGACCTCCTTCATCCTTTGTTTTGCAATTTCAATAGCCTTTCTTGGTGTATTTTGTGTCTTCTTTATAAAAGTATGCAGTATTATTATTTGCCTATTTTGAGCTAAAAAATATATTGACCTAGCAATATTATCTTTTCCGCTTAAGCGCATCTCCCACAACTTATCCTCAAGAGGCTTTACATGCGGCATGGTTACATTTTTAGGTCCTAATTGTAGTAATAACTCACTGATACGCAAGAATTTAGCCTTCAAGTCTGCACTAAGTGCTAGAATCTCTTGCTCTGCTAATTTGTTGGCTACTACTAATTCCCATTTTCTGTTCATTTAAATAATATAGCATTTTTGCTATATTATAGCAATAGCCATTTGTGTTTGTAAATAGTTTTATTTAAGCTAGTAATGGAAAAGCGACGGGGGGTCAAAGCCCTTATTTATAGGGTATAGGGGGCATTTTGCGGGCGAATTTTTTAAGAGGATTAATGAGGTATTATGATATATTTTACTTTTTGCTAAGGTTATTGTTAAAACCAATTCTGAGACTTTAAAAATTCAGAAGTTTTCAATGTTTGAACACCCAAACTTTTTGCAATTATAGGTATTTTTCTCTTTTCTGGTTTTTGGGATTCTTCTGTAATAAGAATTGAGTTTGTATGCTTTGCGAGTGCTATTAACCATGGATCAGCCCAGTTTTTCTTTGTCGCGTTATCAAATAAGTCTTGATACTCAAATTCAAGGGCTATTGATTTAATAATGACTTGGTATTCGTGAATATACGAGAGCTCGCTACCAATAAAGCAATTAAATTTGGATAGAAACTTTACATATTTATCATCCTCATCCTCCTCAATTAGCCTACCGTTTAACTCATTTCTTACTTCTTGGTGTACAATAAATTGACCGTTTTCACAGTACTTTTCAAACTTCGTCCAAGAGCTTTCAAAGTCATAATCATTATTCATTTTTATTAAGGAGCATGTATCCCAAACATATTTTTGCATACTATTTATTAAGCTTAGAACCAAGGTGACCCATAATTTCGATACAATATTTATCCTTTCTACCAAGATAATAATGTAGGTCATTTTTTGGTATGAGCCCACTCTCCCACCCTTTGTAAATAGCTTTACAATATTTCATTCCAAGTTGATTAATTGTAGTATACAAATGCATATCTCTTCCTCCTCCACTAGGCTTGTTCGTTTCGGTTTTTTGTTTTTCTTTTAAAAGAAATGCTAAGTCGTTGTAAGCGGTCTTATTGATAAGCTTCCCATCTAACAATCTTCTTAAAGCTACGTCTCTGCTTACCCTATAATTATTTGCTATTTCCTCGATATGACCGAGATTTATTTGTTGATAGGTCAGCTTCGTAATAACAGGGTCATCATACATTGCTGCGTCCTGTAATAGAACTTTTCCAGTAATCTCATTACATAATTTTTCAATATCTGTAAACTCATATTTATTTGTATCAATATTGTGAATCATACTGCTTTTTAGTAGAATATGCGCTAATTCATGGATAACAGAAAAAATTTGCCCTACAACTGCGTCACTTGACGTAATGCCTATAATTGGGAGGATATCGTTATATAAAGCTAGTCCTCGTAAACTTTTATCCTTTTGCGGTACTTTAAAAACTAGTATATTTAACTCTTCAATTTTGCCCACCACATAGCTATATACCTTTTTAGGGTTTAAAGAGATCAATTGTGTTTTAGAAGGGTATATAAAATTGGCAATACATTCAATAATACTGATTTTATCTTGTTCTTTAAACACAGTAAATTTTGGCATTATATCGATACCAAGCAAAGTTGCGATCTGTATGTAGTCTTTTCTCCTTTTTTGCAATTCTTCTGATAAAACAACCACTTTATAATTAATATCAATTTTTTCAGATTGAACAGTTCTAGTATCTAATTTGTCTATACCACCTAATGTTTTGGGATTAATCCTTGGGTTAGAGAGAAAAAAGGCAATCGGTCTCTTAATTTCATGTGATAATCCTTTTACTTTGTTTAAAGTTGGTTTTTTAGTTTTCCATTTCTCAATATCGTTTATTGTTTCCTTAATTTTAGGGTACGCTTCAATAACCCAATCTATACAAAGAGGGTTCACATCAATTACTATTTTAGACACCTTGCGAACCTATTATTGGTTTCCCATAATTTTCACTAATCATAACCCAAAAAAATCGAATTGCAATAATATTACCAACCGAGATATGGCTACACAAGAAGAAAACATATATTTTATTCCATTTGCGATTCCATTTAAAAACATTTATAATACAGTATTAGCCATCCCTAAACACTCCAAAACCATGTCCCCTAATTATTCTTTATTTGACAAGTACCTGAGAAAGCTGGCTGATGCAACGATTAGCCATTTTGGCTCGCATGAGAGGGTTTTGCAGTTCCTGCAAGCTTTTAAACGCTATCCAGGTAATGTGGCTTTTTGCGGCTAAGGTGGCTACTCGTATAGAGCCTATAAAGCTGCATAGGAATTATCAAAGGGGTGGCTAAATGTACTAGGCTTGCGCTGGCTTATGCTGCTGAAATTGCAAAAGGGGTGCTTTATGATAAGTCTATTAGGTAACACTGAAAGGATAACTTTAGGGCAAGCAGCTGATAGCGGTAATTTAGCGGGCTTGGCTGGCAGAGGCTTAAGCAGCCTTAGGCAAGCAATACCAGAGCTAGGTAATTTGCAGCAAGCCCTGCAACATTTTAATCTGCCAAGCGTGCCAAAATTATAAGCATTATTCTGCTGGTCTATCTTGTAAAATCTGATTTTAATAAGAAAAGCTTGGAAGCCTTAAGAGAAATATGGTGGAGATGAAGGGAATCGAACCCTTGACCCTCTGCGTGCAAAGCAGATATTTTCAAATATATCTATCTTGCTTACCTCTTAAACAACCTTAAGTTAAGCGTTTCAAGTATATTAATTGCACCTAGCTTGACAAAAAAATTTACCTAAGGTAGCATATCAGGTAACATGTAAGTGCTATAAAAATATTGTTGTGAAGGAGGCTAGGATGGATGAATTGTCATTTAATTTTACCAAAGACCAACTCGCTAAAATTGAACCACCTAGAACTGGCAGAGATAGCTACAAGGACACGAAAGAAAGAGGCTTAATCCTTTTAGTGTCTTACGGTGGTAGCAAGGTTTTCTACCTATATAAAAAAATTAACAATAAAGTTTATAGGCTGAAAATCGGTAATTTTCCTGAATTATCAATTAGCGAAGCACGAGAAGAAGCTGCTAAGTTAAAATTACAAATAGCAAAAAAAACAAGTTTAACTGAAAAAAAGACAAATCTTATAAGTAAAATGACTTTCAAGCAATTTCTTGATAAGTATATTGAAGATTATGCTAAACACAGTATAAAACGATGGTATCACATAGTCCCTACCTTAGATAGACAAGCTTACATCCTATATGATCAAAAAATCTCCACTATACAGCGTGAGGACATTCAAGCACTTTTCAATAAATTGACTATAGAAACTGGAAAAACTAGTGCTAATAGATTTATTGAAAGGTTATGTTCAATGTTCAATAGAGCCGCTGACTGGGGATGGGAAGGAAAAAATCCAACTAATGGTATCAAAAAACATAAAGAAAGATCTCGAGATCGTTATTTAACGGCAGAAGAGAAAGCAAAGTTTTTTGAAGCTCTTGAGGAGGAACAAAATGAAACTGTTAGGGATTTTGTTTTAGTATCTTTATATACTGGGGCTAGAAAAAGCAATGTTTTATCAATGCGCTGGGAAAATATTAGCTTTGAAAAAGATACTTGGTATATACCAAATACTAAAAATGGCGAGCCACAGCTAGTCGCTTTGCTTGATGTAGTGGTTGGTTTACTAAAAGAAAGGAAGAAAAATTCAAAGAGTGATTGGGTATTTCCAAGTAACACTAGTAAAAGCGGACATCTGCAAGAACCAAAGAAAGTTTGGGCTAGAATCTTAACAAAGGCAGGCATAAAAGATTTAAGAATACATGATCTGCGCAGAACCCTTGGTAGCTGGATGGCAGCCGCTGGAGCTAGTCAATATATAATAGGGAAGGCTCTTAATCATAAAAGTCCTAAATCTACAGCAATTTATGCAAGGCTCGAGCTTGATCCTGTAAAAGAATTTATGAATAAAGCCAAAAATAATCTAACAGAATGAACTATAAAATAATTTTTAATTATTTATACTTGGATTACTTATATGAGATATGACCTCTTTGTTCAAGCAAAAGCAACCCTTAATATCAGATCAGAATTAATGAAATTACTACCTTATGGCAAGGTAGAAGGACATGAATATGTTGCTATAAATCCTACTAGATGTGATGGTAAATTAGGTTCTTTCAAAGTCAACATGATCTCTGGTAAATGGGCGGATTTTGCTACAGGTGATAAAGGTGGGGATTTAATAAGTCTTTATGCTTATTTGAACAAGCTTAGTTATTATGACGCAGCAAGGCTTATCTTGGATAATATGATGGATTATCCACGACATTATGCCAACCCTACAAATCAATCACACACTAATACTAAAGAATATAAATGTTACCGCTATATAAATACAATCTTACAAGAATGTGTTAATGCTAAAAATTCGCTAGTAGAAAATTATCTTAAAACTAGAGGTATTATTGGTAATATACCAAGAAGTATACTATACCATCCAAGCCTTTACCATGCTCCTACTAAAAGCTTTTATCCAGCTATGGTGGCAACAGTATATACACAATCTAGTGACAAGGTTATAGGCTTACATCGTACTTACTTAAAACGAGACGGTAGCGGCAAAGCTAATATAGAACCAAATAAAATGATGCTTGGGCAAACCAAAGGTGGAGCTGTGCAATTTGGCACATTAGGTACTAAGCTAGTTCTTACTGAAGGCATTGAAACTGCGATGAGTGTTTATATTGCCACTGGTCTTGCAGTATGGGCAACGTTGTCAACAACTGGTATGCAGAATATCAAATTACCACCACCAAATAGTTGCGAGATAATTATTGCAGCTGATGGAGATGAAGCTGGCAAAAATGCAGCCTATGTTACGGCAAAACGATTAATGGCGGCTGGCTATTCCGTGCGCCTTGCCTTGCCACCAGAAAAACAAGATTTCAACGATTTATTACAAGGTTTATAATGACAGTAGCAGAACACAATATTACTGGTATAGCTGAAATAAAAAAGCGTATTATGCAAGCACAAGCTCTAGATAAAGAGCCACCAGAGCCGTTAAGAAGGGGTGCGCGGCAACAAATAGAGTTTCCTGTTGACTCTTTGCCACCTCTGTTACAGAGCGCGGTGCTAGCTATGCATGATAAAATACAAGCACCACTTGCTATTTGTGCTCAAACTATATTAGCAACAGTAAATATTGCGGTGCAAGGTCATGCTAATATTATGATGCCGTTTGGGCAGGAACGACCTATCTCATGTTTTTTCTTAACCATTGCAGAGAGTGGAGAACGAAAAACTACCTGCGATAAAGAAGCTTTAAAAGCAATAGAAGAATATGAGGCACAGCTAAGGCTAAAATATGAACTTGATATGCAAAATTGGCAAAATGACCTAGTAGCTTGGGAAAAAAAGCGAGAAGCAATTCTAAAAGATAGCAATAATTATCCTAATCGCCATAATTTAAAAGAAGCGTTAGATAAAGTTGGAGAGAAACCTAAAGCTCCGCTAACTCCTTTGGTTATTTGTTCAGATCCTACTTTTGAAGGATTATGCAAATTAATGCTTAATGGTCAACCAAGCCTAGGGATATTTTCTTCAGAAGGTGGGCAATTTATAGGCGGTCATGGTATGAAAGAGGAAAACAAAATACGCACTTCTGCCGCTTTGTCAAATCTTTGGGATGGTGGGGATATTAAAAGCATAAGGGCTAGTAACGAGATTATTGCTATCCGTAATCGCAGGCTATGTATGCACTTAATGATACAACCTCATATTGGAATTAAATTTTTGTCAGATAAAGCTTTAAAGGATCAAGGGTTATTATCAAGGATGTTAATTGTTGCCTCTAGTATTTCGGCTGGCAATAGGCTAAAAGTAGTAGTCGATCCAGCAAGTACCTACGCTTTAGAACAATTTCATAAGACTATAAGTAATATCCTTAGCTATAAAGTATCAACAAAACCAAATTTTCCAAATGAATTAAGTCCTAGAATTATAAATTTAACAGATAGTACTAAAGAGATATTTCAAAACTTCTACCTTTATGTTGAAAAACAAATGGCTAATGGCGGAGAATTTTGCCATATTAGGGGCTTTGCTAATAAATGCCCTGAACATGCTTTAAGGATTGCGGCTACTTTAGCGTTATTTGATAACCTTTCTATTAGTGAAATAGAACCACGATACTTAAATATAGCTATAAATATTGTTACTTATTATATTAACGAGGCACTAAGGCTATTTGATTCAGACTCGATAGATAGTGAATTGCTAGCGGCTGAAAAGTTGCTTGACTGGCTACATAACAAATGGGAAGAAGAATATATCTCGCTACCTGATATTTATCAAAGAAGCCTTAATTCTATCAATACTAAAGCTAAAGCCTTAAAAATTATTGCTATACTAGAATGGCATAATTGGCTACAACGTTGTGATAGTGAAATGCTTGTTAAAGGTCGTATTAGAAAGGATGTTTGGCGGGTGGTAAAATCAGTCTAAAGGTCTATAATAAATTATAAAAGTTATTATAGACCTAAGTACCACACCTATTTTCTTGCCTTTCTAGCTAAATTAACCCTTTTCGAACCTATAAATTTGGTGCGTTCAACTATAGCGCCCGTGAAGTCCGCACCTGTACAATCTGAGCTTTCAAAATTTGCATAGCTTAAGTCACTTCCTTTAAAATTAGTAAAGTTTGCCAAGGTACTGTTAAAGTTTGCACCTCTAAAATTACCGCCTTCACAGTTTGCCTCACAGATACCACTAAGCTCTGAAAAGTCAAGATTGCTACAATCGGTATAACTTAAATTAGCTCGTTTCCCTTTTTTATTATCAGATAACCACTTACTGTGCAATTTTAATATTTTGTTTAATTCGTCTTGAGTTAGTTTTCTTAGAGTTTTTATAGGTTTTTCTGTAGTGGTATTGTTAAATTTTACTAGCGCCATTTTATTTACCTTTTCGTTAGTTAAGTGCACTGGGGCACACCACCACTGTGCTATGGGTGTTTTAAACAGTCAAGTGGATTTTTATAAAAAAGTATTATTTTCACCTAAACCACCTAAAGTTGGTGTTTTGTGCCCTATATATAAAGGCTTTTAGCATTTATAGCCCCTTACCTAAACTTAGCTATAAACCACCTAAAGCCCTTAAAAACTAACTAAAAATACATACCTAGCTAGTATAAATTATACAGTATAAACGCAAAAAACTTAACGTTATAATTATTCTTACCACCTAAAGTATATAAACACCTAAAGTTGACCGGTTATACCTTACGCATCATAGTTTTTGTTAGGGTAAATTTAACCTAAACCGACTTTAAAACCACCTAACTGCGTATATAGTTAAGTAACTAATTATTTAAGTAATTAAGCGATTAATTGTATATAAGCGCAAGAAAAATAACTTTTTGCAAAAATATTTTGATAGCAGGCTGCAAGTGTTTTAGTAACGTTACTAAATAGCTAGACCTTCTGCTAACCTATCAGATGGTGCTAACCTTAAATAATGCTAAATATAGTCTAGAAAGCTTGATATATAAGGATTACGAATTGATTTAGCACTGCGCATGTTACTTATTATGCTACCTTGAACTAGTAATTTATTATCATTTTTTGTTTAAATGGTATATCAAAAAGCAACGGGGGGTCAAAGTACCTATTTATGGGCAATAGGGGGCATTTCGCGGGCAAATTTTTTTAGAGGATTAATGGAACTTGAGAAAAAATTTTGGTTTTTATATTTTTGTAATTAAATTGATTTTTTAGGGTAACTTTTAAGAATAGTGCCCCTTACAACTTTCTATTTTGAGCATGTTAGTTTCTTGGTTATAGGAGTATATTAACCTATGCTCCCGATCAATTCTTCTAGACCATAAACCAGTAAGTTCATGTTTTAATGCTTCTGGCTTACCAATACCTACATAAGGTGTTTGCTGCATGTTATCTAGCATGGAATCAATACGCTTTTTGATTTTTGGGTTGGTTTTTTCCCAAAATTGAATTTGAGCCAATGCTTGGTTAGACCAAATTATTTCCAACGTCTTATCCTTAGTTTTTTTGTTCTTTGATTGATTCCAAGATTTTGGTAGTTATATCTTCTGAAGGAACTCCACTATCATAATTCATCCACCACTGGTCTTCAGCATTGATAATCTGATTTTTATCTTCTTGTTGTATTAGTAGGAAATTAGGGTCTATAATGGACTTAAAAAAACCCTCCATTTTCTCTTGAGTAATTATCGCAGTAGGACTAGAAAAAGCTTCATGCCAAATCGGATGTTCATGCGTTAATTGCCGCAAATAATACGCTGTATGCTCACCATAAACACTATATACTTTATAAATTAGTTCTTTTTCTTGTTGGCTGTAAATATCAAAATCTATCTCTCCTGGAGCAGGAATTGCGTTCTTTTCAAATGCACCAAAAGTTTTACGTAAAACCCTAGCAACAGGACCATGCTCCCACGCTTCTATTGGCTCATTAAAAAGTGGCTTGTTAAACAAAGCAAGACTTATGCCTTGAGCAAAATAGACTAGTTTTTGCAATTTTAATTGAGTAATAGAATCACCAGACTCTCGATCCACTAACACTAGAAAATAATTTGCAACATCAAAACAATTTAACATTTCTCTACCCTCAAGTTACATATATTTAGTCTATGTTATAGCTTATATGAACTTATCATTATTTATAATAATTCGTTACTATATATCATAAATTACTTATTAATGGTAGCTTTTATGACAAAAAATAGCAATATAAGTAAATAACTGCTGTAACCAGCATTTGCACTTTTTACCAAATAGAGCTATAATGCAAGGATTAGCCATCCTTTTTATCTTCCTTAAACCATGTCCCCTAATTATTCCTTATTTGACAAGTACCTGAGTAAGGTGGCTGATACGACGATTAGCCATTTTGGCTCGCATGAGGGGGTTTTGCAGTTCCTGCAAGCCTTATGTGAATCAGGTAATATTGCCTTTGCGGCTAAGGCAGCAACTAGCATAGAGCCTATAAAGCTACATAGGATTATTAAGGAGGATTGCTATTTGGCTAAATGTACTAGGCTGGCGCTGGCTTACGCTGCAGAAATTGCAGAAGGGGTGCTTTATGATAGGGCTATTAATGGGTACGAAGAAATAAGCTATAATAAAAATGGTGAGTGCATTGCTCGTAAAAAGAAATACTGTTCTAAGTCACTGCTTGAGTACCTGAAAGCTAATTCACCTAAATATCAGACTAGCGGCAAGAAAGAGCCAAAAGGCAAAAAGGAAAGTAGAGCGCAAACAGAGATAGCTAGTTTTGAGGTAGAATCTTATGGCGATTAAAAAGCTTAAAGGAATAGGCAGCAGACGAAGTTTTATTTACAAAAGAGCTAGGAGCGCTGAGATGCGGAGCGGAGCGTACTATGGCACGTGAGCACCGTAAGGCGAAAGCAGCGACAACGCCAATTTTGCAAGAAAAGCAAGTGTATACCGCAGCTAGTTCAAGAGGTGGTAGGAAAACAAGCGGCGAGCTTGCGCAGCGTACAAAAGTACGTGAGCACAAGCGAGACCCGCAGTTTAACGCACCAACTCTTGGAGTAGCAAAGGTATATAGATTTCCAGTTGACTGGTCACCATACCCTTTTCAGATTCCTTTGTGGCGATATCTTTATAATGGCGGCAGGAAGGCTATAGCTATTTGGCATAGGCGGGCTGGTAAGGATATAATGGGTATTAACTGGATAACGGCTTGTGCTCTGCGAGAAGTTGGTATTTACTGGTATATTTACCCAACTTACAACCAAGCTAAAATGAGTGTATGGGATGGTATGACGCTGGATGGTAGGGCTTATATGTCTTTTATTCCTGATTCAGTGATTAAACATAACCAGCAATATAAGCAGCGCATAGTATTTAAAAATGGTTCAGTTATTCAGTTTGTTGGTAGCGATCATTATGCTAGAATTAGAGGTAGCGGTATAAAAGGGGCGGTGGTCTCTGAATATTCCTATCACGACCCGCGAGCGATGAGCTCTGTTATTGAGCCTATGGTCGCCCGCAATAATGCTTGGCTGCTTTACCTTTACACTCCTGCTGATGACCCTAAGCTTACGCATGGCGAAGAGCTGTACCTGAAGTACAAAGATAACCCTGAGGTTTTTTGCGAGATTAAAACCATCGAGGATACTACTGATAACGAGGGCAAGCCTTTAGTTGATAAAAATTGCCTCAAGAATTTAGACATGACTAAGGAAGAAATCAGGCGAGAGTTTTATTGCGACTTTGAGGCTTATCGTTATAGAAGAGCTGAACAAGGCGGCACTTTTGCAGAGCAGCTGCGCCTTGCAGAAACTGATGGCAGGATAGGCTGCTTTCCTTATGATGCTGCCTATAAGGTGAATACTTACTGGGATATAGGAATTGTTGATTATACCGTGATTTGGTTTGTGCAGGAAAAGCAGGACTCTATCGATATTATTGATTTTTATATGAATCGAGGGCAGGATTTAGAATTTTACCTTAATCACCTGCGCACTCGTCCTTATAATTATGGTCGTAATGTTCTGCCGCATGATATGGCAAGGCGGCAAATGCCAACACTTGATACTAGATTAGAACAAGCCAGCAGAATAGCAGACAAACTAGGCTTTGAGCCTTTTGAACTAGGCAGAAAATATTTGCGAGAGGAAATGATTAGCAAAGCTAGGAAGCTGCTGGAAACTTGCCGTATTGATGCTAGCAAGTGCCAGCGCGGGATTAATGGCTTATATGAGTTTGACGCTGGGCAGCGCAAAGTCCATTCTAGTTCGTCGCTAGCTACTGATATAGCAGAAAGCTTTTGTTACCTTGCTATGGATGCTAAGACTGGCACGCAACGGGATGAATTTAGCAATAATAATTTACGATATCGCAAGGTTATAAACGACTATAACGCTTTAGAGGTTTAGCTTACCAAGCAAGCGTATGGGCATTAATTTGGCAGGTCTCGCCTGTGCTCACGTATTTTTATACGCTCCGCAGGCTCGCCTTGAAATTAACAACCCCTACAACTTGCTTGCTTTGCTATACTAGGCATAAATTTAGATAAAATTTGGTAGGATGATATGGGATTTTTTGGTTGGCTAACAGGCAGTGATAGCCCCAGACAAAAGCGTAACTACAATGCTGCGGTGGATCGTTACCATAATTACGCCGCTGAGGCGCAAAGGACTGTTGATAGTATGACGCAATCGCTGCAGCAATCCTTGCAAAGCCTGCAAGGACTTGAGCAACAAAAATATTTTAGCGAGCTTAGGGCTGGGCAGCTGCGGGGTCAAGTCGGCGAGTATGAAACAGCGTTAAGTCGCCTTACGCAAAGACAAGCAAGTGCTACTAGCGATGCAGAGAGCCTGAAGGCGGCGGTAGAAGGCTTTAAAAGCCAAGTACCAGCAATGGAGGGCAGAATTAGCGAGCTAGAGACTATGCCTAGTAGCGTACAAAGGCTTTTCGAGTTAGTATCGGCGCAGAAAGAACGGCTGCGGGGCTTAAGCGCAGAAGAAGCTGGGCGAGAGATTACAAATTATAAACAAGAGGTTGAGCGCTTAAAGCAGGAGCGGGCACAAACAGAGCAGCGAATGCAGGCTGCAATGGCTGATATTACTAGCAGGCATCAATCCTTAACTGGTGAAAAAACTGCTCTTGAGGGTAAGCTAGAGTCTTATAAATTAAAGCAAGAACAGCTACTACAAGAAAGCAGCGGCTTTGCAGAGCAAAAAAACGCCTTGCAAAGGGTAATCGGTGAGTATAACCAGCAGCAAGAGCAGCTAGGGCAGCAATATACTAGCCATAAGGCTAACGCAGAGCAGCAAGAAAAGCAATTGCAAGATTACCTAACAGCTAGCCAGCAGCAGCTTGATGCTCTTGGCGGTGATGTAGGTTTTAGCGCTGGTAAGTATAAGCAAGGGGCAAGACTAACTGGTTTGGTCCAAGGCTTAGCACTTGCAGGAGTTGGCATAGGGGCTGGTAATATGCTAAAGCTTGGCGGTAAAATGCTTGGTGGCGGTTTAGGTGGAACTCTAGGCAGCGTTGCCTCTGGCGTTAAGGCTATGGGGCTACTTGGCGGTTTAAGTCATTATTTAAGTGCTGCAAATGCTGGTAATAGATTAGGTAATACTGAAAGGCTAACTTTAGAGCAAGCAGCTGGTAGCGGTAATTTAGCGGGCTTGGCTGGCAGAGGCTTAAGCAGCCCTAGGCAAGCAATACCAGAGCTAGGTAATTTGCAGCAAGCTTTGCAGCATTTTAATCTGCCAAGCGTGCCAAAATTAAAAGACTTGCCGCAGCTACGTGAGGCACTAGGTAAAATAACCTCGCTGCAAGATATAGAAGGCTTAACCCTTGGCTTGCCTGCTATGACTTCTGCTAGCGGCAAAAAATACTCAGCAGCGGTGCTATATAACCCTGATTTTATAAAAAAACTGCGCAAGTTGTCTTATGGCATTGCTATGCCGTATTTAAGAGGAGGAGCACATGCTTGAGATTGAGATCGATAAAAAGCTAGAATATTTTGCTAACCTAAAAAGCAAGCGTGAGAAATGGAACAGCATATGGGATGAGCTAAAGAAATATGTTTGCCCGCAGACTGAAAGTAATAAAAGCATTTTTGATTCCACTTCCATTTGGTCAAGGGAGCAATTAGCCTCAGGGCTGCAAAGCTTGCTGGTTAACCCTGCGATGAACTGGTTTAATATTAGTATGGCAACCTCTCAAGAAGAAGGGCAAGAACAGCTAGAGGAAACAAGAATAATTGCTGAAATTATTGAAAGCAAGATATTAGCAATTTTCAATAGCCCAGCCTCTAATTTTTATAACCAGCTGCATGAGTTTTTTCTTAACCTTGCCGCCTTTGGCACAGCAATATTTTACCTTGAAGAAGACCCTAGCTTAAAGCAAAAAATGTTTTTTCGTAACATTACCTTGAAAGAATGTTATTTTGAAGAAGATAAATACGGCTTTGCAAGCAGCATGTACCGCCTTTTTACTCTGAATGCTAAAGCTGCCGCTAGCAAGTGGACGGATAGTAAAGAGCTGGCAGAAAAAGCCGTCAAAGCCCCTGATGAGCCAGTAGAAATATTGCATATTGTTCTGCCGCAAGAGGGCAAGAAGCAAGGAGAGACTTATAGTTCTGAGTATGTTTATCTTGCAGAGAGCAAAATCTTAAGCCAATCTAGCTATTCCTATTTTCCATTTTTAGTGACAAGGTGGATTAAAGAAGAAGGCGAGGCTTATGGTTACGCTCCTGCGCACCACGTCTTACCTGATATTAAGCTGCTCAATAGTTTAAGACAAATTACCCTAAAAGCAGCGCAAAAGCAACTTGACCCGCCGCTTTTAGTGCCAAAAGACGGCTATTACTTGCCGCTTTACACGACGCCTGGCAGCGTCAATTTTTATCGTAACGGTATGGCTGATAAAATTATGCCGCTCACAGCGCACGAAAATATCTTGCCAACAGAGATAGAACAAAATCAGTGCCGCGACGCTATCTTTAAAGCCTTTTATATTGATATTTTCCGTATGCAAAAGGAAAATAAAGAAATGACCGCCGCCGAGGTGCAAGTTAGGAGCGAAGAGCAAATGCGGATGATGTCACCAATGGTTGGCAGAATAGAAACTGAGTTTTTAAACCCACTTATCACTATTGTTTATAAGACCTTAATCAAGTATAATATGCTTAGTGAGTTTGAGGGCTTAAATCTTGGACAAAATATAACCATTGATTATGTCTCGCCGCTCTCAAGGGCGCAAAAATCCTCTGCTATTTTTAGCATCGAGCAAGTACTGGCTTTCTTCCAGCGTAGCGGCATCGTCAATATGTTTCCTGAGATTTACGACAATATCAACTGGGACGAATGTTTTAAACTATTTTTTGACCTTAGGGGCGCTCCTAGCTCAGTGCTAAGGGCAGAGAAAGAAGTTCTGCAAATCAGGCAGCAAAGGCAAATGGCACAAATGCAACAGGGGCAAACACAAGGACAAATAGGATAATAACAGCTATAATAAAAAGGCAAGTAACTATGCAAATATTAATTGAAGCCAGCCAAACAGAAAAAAGGCTATTTGATAAAGACGAACTGCATAAAATTTATTGCAGGACTTTTTCCTCAAATGATGGTAAAATGATTCTTGAAGATTTAGCCACTACCTGCGGTATGTATAGGAGCAACTTTGTTCAAGGCAGTAGTGAATATACTAGCTTTCTAGAAGGGCAACGCTCGCTGTTCTTGTATATTTGCTCGCAGCTGGCTGAAAAAATAAATAATATTGAGGGTAGAGAATAAACTAAATGCAAATATTGTTTATAGATGAGTCTGGCACGCCGCCGCCTGTGGCTAATACCGAATCCTCTCCATTTTTTATTTTAGGCGGAGTAATAATACCAGAAGATTCGTGGCATAAAATAAAAAAAGAATTAGATAGTATAAAGAAAAAGTTTTCAATAAACGGAGAAATTAAATGGCGTTATTTTGCTCCTCAAAACCAGCATACAAAAAATAATTCTCTAAGCCATTTAACTCCAGAAGAAAAAGAAAAGGTAAGGAGTAATTTGTTCAGTGTACTTGTGAAATACAAATCAATTAGGACAATATGCGTAATAACTGATACTGCTAAAGCTTATAGCCTTTCCTATATAAAAAGTCCAGATGATTTATACTGGTATTCTTATAAACAAATGACCGAAAGATTTCAGTATTACTTACAAGATATTAGCAGTATTAGCGGGCATATAACTAATGGTATAATCGTATGCGATCATAGAGGACCAAATGACGATAAACGTTTGCAAGAATTGCATTCTAAGCTTTTATTAGGTGATCACTGCGTGTACTCTAATTATAATCGCCTGATAGAAGGCTTATTTATAGCACCTTCTCACCTCAGCGTTGGTATACAATTTGCAGATTTAATAGCAGGTGCGGTATTACGTTATATAAAGTCTAATGATTTTAGATTTTTTAACCAAATGCAAAGCACTCTTAGGACATCAAAAGATGGAAAAGTAGAAGGGTATGGACTTGTGAATTTTCCGAAAAAATAAAGGTGACGCCGTGTCGAAATAATTCAATCCTGCAAAACGACGCAGTCACGGCGTATTTACATTGTACTACAGTAACTTCTATAAGTAAACAATTTTTAGCTAGGTAGCAAAAAACTCAAGAAAAACGCATAATTAATGTGCTATGAAGTAAACTAAATACTGGAATTAATACTTAAGTGTAACTAACATTTTCACTACGATGAGCAAATTAAAAAATTTGAAGGAACAATTATGATAGACCAAGACACCACCCAGCAAGAGCAAGCAGAAACTAGCATAAACACCTCATGGTTAGACGCTCTGCCTGAGGGGCTTAAAAAAGAGCAATCACTTAGTAAGTTTAAGGATACCGCCTCGCTAGCGCAAAGCTATCTTGAGGCAGAAAAGGCTTTAAATAAGCGGGTTGCGATGCCAAAGCCTGAGAGCCCTGAAGAAGAGTGGCAAAAATTCTACCAAAAATTAGGTTTGCCTGAGGATAAAAGATATACCGAGCAGCGAGTGCCTGAAGATGAGGAATATTTGAAAGCTTATGAAGAGCTATTTTATCAAAGTGGCTTAAGTAAAAAGCAAGGCGAGAAACTGCTTAAAGGTATGTATGAATTTTCTAGCAATTTGCAGAAACGCCAGCAAGAAGAGCTTAATAAGCAGAGAAATAGCAATATTGACTGGCTAAAGCAGCATTACGGCGATGCTTTTGATAGCAGGATGCCTCTAATGCAAGCTAGTTTGCAGAAATTTGGCAGCAAGGAGCTGGCAAGCCTAATTGAAGAAGCTAATTATTCTCCTGCTCTAGTTGATTTGCTGGTTAAAGTTGGCGAAACCTTAAAATCTGATTCCTTGGTAACTGGTAATGAGCAGGCTGTAACCACTGATGCTGAGGGTGCTTTGAAAGAAATTAATAGACTTGAAGCAGATAGCGATTTCATGGTAAAATTAAGTAATAAAAACCATTCAGAGCACGACGAAGCGGTTCAAAAGATGGAAGAGTTATATAAGTTGGCTTATAACTGAAAGCGGCAGCTTTTTAGGCTGCTAATTACAGCAATAGTCCTTGCTGATGAAGTAGACAAATTAAAATAAAAAGTTCAACGATTAGTAAAAAATCTACTGACAAAGTGAATTAAAAGTGGTAATTTTAAATATTAAATAACTAACTCTTGGATAATATGATAAATAAAAATTTACCAAATCAAAGTCTAATAAAAAGGCTATCGTTAGGAATCGTCATTATATATTTTTTTCTTTCCGTCGCTTATGCTTGTTCATGCTTTAAGTCTGGTGAGAAAATAAGTGGATTAAATAAAATTTGCTATTATAACTGCTGCGGCAGTGGAGCTGCAATTACTGTTAAGAATTATGAAATGTGCCCTTTAAGTATAAGCAATTACGAAAATATGCACGAAGAACAATACTAATGACGTAAGGTTATACAAACTTGCTTATAAAGCTAAATAATACAAAAATTTTAGCACAAATCTTGTGATAACTTCTTTTTAAGGCTGCCTTTTAGGGCAACAACCTTCTGATAAAAAAGGAAGCCACATCAATGCGATATGGTTGAAATCATTTCAGGAGGAAAAAATGCAACAAATTACTGATGCTTTAAAAGAGCAATTTGCTAAGAATATAGGGCTAGTTAGCCAGCAAGAAGGCTCAAAGCTGCGGCGGCTGGTTACTAGCGGCACGCAAGATACTGAAGTAATTAGCTTTGAGTCAATGACTACTCACGAGGTAGAAGCTAGAAACCGTGCCACGCTGCAGCCTGATGACCATTTGCATGGTCATTACTCTGACGCCGCTGATGCTGGCAGGCTAGAGCAAATAGAGCTAAAAATTCCTACTATTTCGAGAAGGTTTTTAACAGCTAGCGCCTATCACTGGAACGCTACCATGGATAGGAACGACAAGCTTAACTTACTTTCTGACCCGACCTCACATTTTCCTAAAATGGCGGGCTGGGCAATGGGCAGGCAGCAAGATAGGGTTATCATTAAAGCCTTTGCCGATCCTGTTCGTGCTGGGCGCACTGGCAGCGGCGTTATCAATTTTGACATTCAAAATAATGCTTTGCCTTTAGGGCTGAATATTACCGACATTAACCTTACCCTGAACGCCCAAATTGCCGCTAGAGAAAACACTGAAATTATCGAGCAAAAGAAAGCTGGTTTAACGGTTGAGAAGCTAATCAAAGCGCATCATATGTTAAAAAAGCGTTCTTTTGGGATGTATGATAAGTTTTATTTGCTTTGCTCTAGCACCCAAATTGCCGACTTACTGCGTGACCCGCAAATAACTAACTATGATTATAATAATGTTAGGGCTTTAGTCACTGGTGAGGTTAATAGTTTCCTTGGTTTTACTTTTGTGCTTAGTGAATTACTTGGCGGTATTTATGATAATACTGGTAACGGGGCAAAATATGCAGTACGTGACTGCTATGCTTTTAATGAGGGGGCGATAAGATTTAACACCGTCAATGGCTCGCTTAAAAAAGGTATAGAGGAGCTAGTGCAGTATCACTATGCGAAGGTGCTATATTACAACGAGGCTTTTGGCGCAGCAAGAGATAATGAACAAGCCATTGTTACGATTAAATGTTTAGAGCAATACGATGCTGCTAGCCACGCTGGTAATTTATGGAAAGCGGTGGCTAATGCTGACCACCAAAGAGGCGTACATGCTGGTATCCTGCCATGGCAAATGTTTGGCAATGAAGCAAGAGATATAACTAGCGCTAATGCAATAAACGCTGATGCTCTGCGGGTTTTAAGCAATAACCATATAGCAAGCATTACTAAGCCGCAAGTGGTAGTAACGCAGGCTGCGCCGCAAGCGCAGAGGGCTTAAGGAGTACAACCAGCACAGCAAGGTCAAGGCTAGGGTAAGGATAGGAGGCAATGAAAGATATTATCGCTAGAAAAGCAATTATCTTGCTTGGTTCTAGCAGTAGCAATTTGCAGAGTAGTAGCAAAATCTCTAGGCTTGAGGAGCTTTGCGACGAGTTCGCCGCTAGCGTCATAGAAGAAACTTTGCTAGCAGTGAAATGGTCATTTGCTTTAAAAAGGCTAGATAATATTGCAGGCGAGCTTGGCAGTTTTAAGGAAGTTCAAGGCGTTACGGACTGCTTAAAAGTAGCAATTATTGCCCCTTCTAACCTTGAATGGTACGTCGAGGAAGGCAAAATCTATTTTAAGGCAAACCGCCTAAACTCGCTGTTTTATTATCCTAGCCAAATTCTAAGCAGCCTTTTAACTAATGACTTAAGAATCACCCGCCAAGTACCTGAGAGTTTTAGATTACTAGCGGCTTTATCGCTTGCCTCGCAAGTATCTTTTGCTATTTACGCCGATAGTATTTTTACCGATGGTTTGAAGAAACAATATCTTATCAAGCTAGAGGAAGTAAAGCGGCTTTATGCGATGGATTATAATATCGTTAACTCTGCAGAGATTTAGACGTTCGTCTATGCTAATTTTTATAGAGCAATCCATGCCCGAACAATTCATTTACTCACAAAAGAACAATTTTTCAGGTGGCGAGCTAACGCCAACTATTGAAGGTAGGACGGAGCTTGCGCTCTATCAAAATGGTGCTCGCAAGCTAATTAATTTTATGCTCCTGCCAACAGGGGGCATTATGCGCAGGCATGGCACGCAGTTTGTCCATTTGTTTGCTGAGAACGTGCCAAAGAAAATGGTAACGGTGATGTTCTCAAGGAAACTATCCTATTTGCTAGTATTTGAGTCGCGCCCGTTACAAACTACTTGTTCTTTTTTTGTTGGCGGCGAGCTGTTTTTGACCAGCAAGGTTTTAAAGGATAATGGCAATGATTTTCATTTTCGCCCGCAAGATTTTTCTTACTGCTGTTTCCAAGGTGTAGCTTATATTTCTTTTGGTATTAATCGCCCTATTTTTAAGTTCTCAGTCGATCCTGAAATTATTGAACGCTTTGATGGCTATCTAGCAGCAGCGGCGCTAGATAGGCAAAGGCGAGAAGGCACAGGCGCGGCAATAGCTAGTGGCGTAGCTATGCAAGAGGCGGCTAATTTTCCTGATAGAGAGCGGCTATTTATTATCGAGCCGTTAAAAGTCCATGTCAATTATTTCAAAATAGCAGCCAGCGGCGGCTCTGCCTCTGCACCGATTTTGCGACCATTTAATGAGGTTATTTATAACGCTGAAGTAGATAGAATCAACGACGAGCTCAGAGACCTGCACGGGAGAGCAAGAGAGAATATTCACGAGCACCAGCAAGAATTGTTATATTGCAACTGCCTTGCTACCTTTGAAAATAGATTATGGTGTTTTGGGGCTGGCAAGAATATTCATGCTATTTGGGCAAGCTACAAGGGTGATTTTGCTGATTTTAGGATGGCTTATAAGACGCTGCTAGAAGCCCGTAACCCGCTAACGGCTTTTTCTGCGACTTTTGCCTCTAGTACCTTTGATAATGTTTTATGGTCAGTGCCTTTTTCTAGTGAGATGCTACTTGGCACTACTGATGGTATTTACCTTGTCAAAGAAGGTGACAGAGCAAAAGGTGAGTTTGTCAAAATCCATAAAGAAATAGAAGTGCCAGTCTCACCTATTAAGCCAGTAGTGCTTGGCAAAACTATTTTCTTTGTTGAAGGCAATAACCGCAAAATCAATAGCCTGTTTTATTCGCAGGAAAAAGGCGGCTTTCAAATAGCAGATATCACCCCTTACGCTGAGCATATTTTTGCAGATGGCATCAAGGAAATAGCAGGTAGTAATAGCCCATTTTCTATTATTTTTGCGGTGCTAAAAAATGGCTCTTTTGCTAGTTTTACCTATTCGCAAGATTTAAAGATTATGGGCTGGTCGCAGCACTGGCTAGGAGGTAATGGCTTTGTTCTTGCTATTACGCCAGTTTATAGCGATAACGAAGATAAGCTATATTTCCATGTTAGAAGAAGTGATGAAACTGGCGGCAGCAAGGAATATTTAGAGGTGCTTAAAACTGGTTATTTTTCTGCCAAAAACCCTGAGATGCACAAGCCTGTTTATGCGGATTGTCATATTAACGTAAGTAAAGCAGAAGAACAAGCGGCAAGCCTTGCTATTAAGCAAGCTTTGCTAGATGATAGTGCCGTAGAATTCAGAGGCGACCTTACTAAGCTTGAACAATTAGTACAAGCACAAGCCGAAAATATTTTAAAGCTTAACCTAGCTAATATTGACCTCAGTAGCAGCTTTCGATATAAGCAGCAACCACTCACTTATTATGGTGACCAACAAGCCGCCATTGAAAGCTTTCTAAGGCGCTATTACCAAAACTACCTGCCAGTGATTTTTGAGACCTTAGCCGCCTCTTTTGCTTACCTTAGATCTCTTGAACGCTTATATTCTAATTTAGAAAATGTTTTTTGCGGCGAGCCTGAAGCCTTAAGCACAGCAGAGCAACTGCTGCAAGATTGCCAGCGTCTAGGCGGTGATATTAGCAACAACGCGGAAAGAGTTATAGCTCACTGGCAAGTTCCAGCCATCCTGCAAGATGGCGGCTTAATGGAATATCTGCCTAATAGCGGCTTTTCTTTTTGCCCTGTAATTTGCGAGAGACTGAAGCTACTAAATATAGCAGCAATTCGCAGCAGTCTTGGCATAGGGCAAGAAATTATAAGGCTAGCAAAAAGCGCAATCTCGCAGCCGGTTCAAGCAGCTGCAGAGCTACAAGAAATGCGGGGAAGCGTTGCTAAGCTTAATCAGGCACTACTGCAATATTATGCTAAAGAGCAGCAAATTAATAAGCAACCTTTACTAGCTAACTTAAAAAAATTCTTTAGCCGCCAGCCAGTCAATTTTTACTCGCAAATGCTAGCTATTGCCCATCCTATTCTAACTAGGTATCTAACAAGCCACGAAGCTAAAAGCTTTATAGAAGCAGCAACAGCTGGTTTTACTGCCGCTACCACGCAAGAACAATTACTAAGCACGACAAGGTCAATTCTTAGGCAGCTCCTTACTAGATTAGAACAAATTTATAACGAGCACAAAATTGACAGCATTATCAGCAGCAAAAGGCGGCAGGAGCTAAGCGATTTGCTAAAAGCAGTGCTAGCGGCGGCAAATTTAAGCCCTGCTAATAAACAATACGTCCTTTCAAGTGCCTTCAGCAGTCAAACAATTGATGAGGTATTAGAACATTACGAATTTGCTGGCTCAGATGGAGCGGTTGGTGCGGCTGGACAAGGCGAGCATAGCGACGGGTCAGTAGCTGGCGATGTTCACAGTGAAAATGACGAGGAGGAAATAACCGCCCAACGAGTGGCAAACCTTATGCTGGAGCTAAAAAACGGGCTAAGCTCTTTTCGTCAGCATTTAATTGATTACTGCCAGTTAGTCATGCCGCAGTACCACCCCGTCCTGCTAAAAAACATTCTAGAGGATGAAAAAAGCCTGAAGCTCGAGAAATACTTGCTACTAAGCAGAAAATATTTTCCAGTATTTAAAAAGCTCTTTCCTGAGATAGGAGCTTACCAGCTTAGCCTAATTGCGCAAAATTGCCAGCCTGCTTTTCATAGCCAGCGAGTCGCAGGAATCTTGCCTATTTTCCAGCACCTTGCTGTTAGCATTATAGGCGACGAGGAACTGCAGGAACTAAAAATCTTGGATAGCGAGGAAATAAAACTCAAACACCCTGCGCGCCATTTAGCAATAGGCTTTCCTTATAGTTCTGTGCTGCAGACCTTTCCTTTCATTTTTCCTGATGAGGTGGAACATATGCCAAAACTAGACGTGCAGTTTGGCGTCAAAGTTTTCAATACCAAAGGCGGCTATATCGAGCAGAAAAACGAGAGCGGCGAGGTACTAAGGCAGCATATTAACAACCTAAATGTAGCTAGCGACCAGCTAGTGCGCTTTAGCAATGAAAAGAAATACCTAGCTACTAAAGAAGTTTGCAGCGTCCTTGCCACCCCCCACCGCTCAGGCTGGATAGAGCTTGCCAGCCCAGGACAAGTTAAAACTGATGTAGACTTTACCTTCATAGTATACAAGCCTTACCCCGCTAGCATCCTAAAAGTTTACGCTAAGGCTAAAGTGCTTGCAGGCTGGCGGGGGTAAATTATGTTCAACTTCCTAAATTTCTTTTCTAGCGGGGCGTCTATTTTTGCGACTGGTACATCGTTATTTAATACCTATGCGCAGGTTAGGGCTAGCAAAGAGAGGGCAAGCGAAGGTCTGTATCAACAAAGGCATACGCTAGCGCAGCAGCAAGAGCATGCAAGATTTGACCGCCAAGAGCTGGTAGAACGCAGCGCAGAATATAGCGCAATCTCAAGCTACCATGTTGATATGCTGCGGCAGGAACAACTACATAATCGCCAGCAACTAGGCTATAATATTTTGCAAAGCGGTATAGGCATAACAGCTACCGACTCTGCTGGTTTGTTACTGCGCCACCAAGCTTACATGGATGAAATGCACGCAAGAAGCGTTGAGGCTAAACTTTTCCACCAGCGCCCTCGCTCCTCATTTAACCAAAACCTGCTTGACCTAAACGAGAAAGCAATAAAACATAATATTAGTTCAATCAGAGCAGCCTCGCCTTGGCAAACTCTTGGCACTGTGCTTAGCGGCGTTTGTGATTTAGCCTCTATTAGCAGAACAGGAGGGTAAGAGAGGTAACAAATGAAATGGCAAGCTATCGCAAACGTAACAGGGCAAATAAGCGACGAGGCTAAGCTAATCTTGCGCAGTAAGCTAGAAAAAGACGCTGCGGTAGAGCTGCCTAATATTTGGTCAGACTTTATTCTTGAAACTTCCAAGCATTTGCAAGACTCTCAAAGCAATATTGAAGTAGCAGCTAGTCCTAAAACTGGTGGGCTTAATTGCTTGACTCGCTTTAGCTCTCTGCATCCTGATTTCCTTGATAATGACAAACCATTTAGCCAGTATGCTCTCAGCAAATATGACGAGCGAGCAGCGGGGTATTTAAGCAAATCAAACAACCCCTTTACTAAACGCTTTTTACAGCAAAAAATAGGCGAGTATAAAATCCAGCTCACAGGGCAGCTTGCTGGCTTTGAGGCAAAGCTGGTTGAAGGTAAGCGTCATAATATGGCACTGGAGGCTATAGAAAAATTAAAGCAGGCTACTTATGATAACCCGCAAAATTATAGCAGCAATTTGCAGGATAGCACTTTAGCCCTTTCTGCCCTTTCTTTGCTGCCGCTAGAGAAGGAAAAACTGCTTAAGGACGCTAGAGCAGAGCTTGCTTATGCAGCTGCCCTTGGTACGATAAAAAATTCACCAGAAAGCGTGGCTAATCCAAGAGTGAATTTGTCTTGGAAAGCTGATTTACCTTTAGAACAACGGCTAAAAATCGAGCAGCAAGCTAGTAACATGCTAGAGCACCGCCAGCATATGATGCAGCAGCAGGTTAACGCCTTATCGCACGCTCATTTTGCTAGTTTACTTGAGACTGGGCAAGGCATAAAGGGCTTTGCTAATTTGCTGCATGTAAGCTTTGCGCCAAGCGACCCACGGCGGCTAGAATTAGAAGAAAAAGAGGCTCAGTACAGGCAAGCTTTTTTAACAGCGCAGCAATTAAAAACTGCCAGTTTTGCTGGTAGCCAAGCAATATTGCAGCAACTTGCTCCTAAAGCGGGCGAGGCTGATTATCTGCAAAAAGATAAGCTGTACAACATTTTAACTAAACAATTTACGCAGCAGGTTAAGCTAGCAAGCAGCGACCCCGCAAAACTTGTAGAGCAATTATTTGCTGAAGAAATCCCGCAAGAATTACCGCTAACGCAAAGGTTATTACTAAGAAAGCAATTGCAGGAGCAAAAAGGCATTCCTCCTTATAGTCAAAAATACCTGATGCAAGCAGAAAAAGCCGATTATCTAAAGCGCTTGCAAAGTGAAGACGCAAGCGAGGTAAAGCAGCAAATTGATAATATCATGGCGATAGGCAAAGATGATTATCAAATAGGTTTAGAGCTCTTGCAAGAAGTGCTAGAAGGAGAAACCGACCTTAGCGTACCAGTCTATTTTTACGCCAAAAATCACCTATTTAATCGAGATACTGCTCGCCAGTTTGCCCAAATCATTCCTATTCAAAAACAGCTTTTTAGCTCTGCCAGTAAAGAAGAAGTCAAGGAGCTAGATAAGGAACTAAATAGCAATAAAGCCATCAATAACTGGCATAATGACCTTGTTCTTGCTAGCCCGCATAATATAGAGTTGGCAAATACTACCAAAAGAGGAATTAGAGAGCTTGCCCGCTTTTACCAGCTTACTCAAGGGCTAAGCGCAAGCAGTGCTACAAATAAAGCAGTAGAAAAAGTGCTAGATGAGTCTTATATCTCGCCGCTTGACGGCTTGCAATTGCCAAAACAAATAATCCATGATGGCTGCGTGCATGACTTAAACAAGGGCTATATCAAAGACTCATTAGTTAATTTGCGCAGTGCGATAATAAAAGGTAGAGTTGCCTTTGACCCAGTCGCTACTTTTGGACAAAACAGCGCAGATTTTGCAGAAAAAGTGCAAGCAGCACTCGCCAGCGGCAAATGGTTTCTTACGCCTGATGATAAGAAGCTGTACTATGCTTACGAGCTTGCAAATGGCGACTTCCAAGCTCTCATGACCAGCCCCAGCCAAAAGCTCCTTTTTAACCTCTTTGACCTGAGTAACCCCGAATCAGAACAATCAAGGCGTCAGAGATTAGAGGATGAAATGCAAGAGTTGCTAGAGTTACCGCTCGTACATATTAGGTAACTTAAACATTTCTAGGCAAAGTAAAGACAAACTCTGTGCCTTTGGATCCATCACTTTTTGCCTTGATTTTACCGCCATGTGCTTTGATAACTTTTTCGCATAGTGCTAGCCCCACGCCACGACCACCAGCAGGGGTTTTGGTTTTAGAACTTACTGTAAAACTGCGGAACACATCCTTAAGCTCAAGTGGAGGTATCCCTATACCCTCATCAGCAATAGCAAATTCTATAGCTCCATCTGTACTACTGCTTAGCTTCACCGTAATAGTTCCTTCTTTGCTGTACTGAATAGCGTTAATAACCAAGTTATCTAAGGTGGTTTTCATGTAATGTTCATCACAATTGACCACTATATTTTCTTCAACCTGCACCAAAAATTCTAGCTCCTTGCCATTTAGGTATAATTTTTTGCAATATTCTGGCCTATTATAAACTAGGTTGCTTAAATCAACTGGTTTTTTATCCAGCTTATAGCTAAGGCTAGAGAGCTTGGAAAGGTCTATTATATTATTCACTAGGCTACTCAGCCGCTCTGAACTCTTGGCAATTTCCTTCAGTCCATTACGCCTTTGTTCGTCGCTTAATTTATCGTAACTTTCGTATAGCACTTGCCCCATACTAGTAATGCCAGTAATAGGCGTGTGCGCCTCGTGTTCAAGGTTACGTAAAAACTCATTTTTCAGTTGAAATGATTTTTCTAGTTCTCCATCTTGCTCCTCGATTCTCTTCCCTAAGTGGTTTGCTTTTTGCTCTGTGAGTTCTTGAAGTTCTTGTTTTGGTTTAATAAATGCTAGTAGAAAACTGCTAATTAAAAATATAGTGTAAATTATTTGCAGCTTTAAGTCATATAATTCAGACGTAATTGGTAACCCTAAATATAATAACTTATAGCTATAAAATGCAAAAAGTGCTCCAAAAATAATCATCCCTAAAGTAATTTGCCAACTGAGGAGCATTCCTATAATGGTAAGGTTTAAGATAAAAATTACTAATGATACTTGTGAAAACTTACTGATCAGTACAAAAAAGCTGCTAACATAAGACAAACTGATAAATATAGCAACATGCCATATTAAACCCATATATTTTGCTTTAAATTCTTTAGAAAACAACAAATTATGGCAAATAAAAATAGTACTTATAAATAAGGAGATACCTTGTAATATATTTATCGTAAAGCTCTGTAATTTATATGTTTCTTTGTCTAAAGAAAAGGCAGTAACGATAGTTAGTAGTACTCCAAATGAGAAGTATAAATAAAAAGCTTCATCCTTTGGAGCACGATTTTGGCAATAATCAAGCACTTTCCTTGATGACAAAGAGCTAAAAAATTTTTTAATAGCTAAAATTTTTTTACGCCTTTGTCTTCTACTCTCTTTTAAATCGAGGTCGCCTTTTATCCCAACCCATCCTCCTGGTTGTTTGAGTAGATAATGTGCACTAATAAAAGTTACTAAATTTATAAACATTGACGGCATAATACTATCAATATTATTAATTGGCTGTATAAAAGTCCTCCATATAACTACAGATATAGCGCCACTAAACATACCTATTCCAACTGCTTTAGGAGTGCTGCGAAAGCCTAAAATAGCTAGAATCAAAGGAATTGTAATAATAGGTCGATAAAAATTAGCACTAAAAATTTGTAACTTTAATAGGTTTGTAGAGGATAAAGCCATAA
>JAIXRE010000074.1 GCA_027485375.1 Rickettsiaceae bacterium
ATGACAAAGGGTGCGTAGGGGCGTGTAATTTCCAAAGGTGTACAGTATCGCGTCATCTCCGAGGGGAGGAGCGCGTCATTCCCTTCTTCTATGGGGACCGGTTAATGGGTTGCTGGATTCCCTCCTTCGAGGGAATGACAAAGGGTGCGCGGGAATGACAAAGGGTGCGTAGGGGCGTGTAATTTCCAAAGGTGTACAGTATCGCGTCATCTCCGAGGGGAGGAGCGCGTCATTCCCTAGGGAGGAGCGCTTCATCCCCTCGGAGGAGGGGATCCAGTTAAAAGGATACGCTTAACGAAAAATAATGGTTAGTAGGCAATAATAATGATGAATAAAAAGCTATATCTAATTGCTGGAGAATCTTCTGGCGATTTTTTAGGTAGTGTTATAATGCAAGCTTTGAAAAAGTCTGCTGAACATGAGAAAAAATTTACCTTTCTAGGAGTTGGCGGAAGGTTTATGCAGGAGCAAGGACTCGTAACTTTATTTCCAGTGAGCGAAATAAACCTTATGGGTTTTTTTGAAATAGTGCCGCATATTGTGCGTATTAAAAAGCTTATAGAGCAGACTGCGCTTGACGTGATAGCCTAAAATCCTGATATGCTTGTGACTATAGACTCGCCAGGCTTTACTTATAGAGTGGCAAAGAGGGTGCGCAAGCTGCGACCTGAGCTAAAAATCATTCATATTGTTGCGCCTTCTGTGTGGGCATACAAGCCGAACAGAGCTTTGCAATACGCTAAGATATATAACCACTTGTTGGCATTGCTACCATTTGAGCCGCCTTATTTTACTCGGGTTGGGTTGCCGTGTACTTATATAGGTCACCCAGTGATGGAGCAGCAATTCATTCCTAAAGCCTCTAAGGTTGATGGTAATTTAGTGGTATGCGTAACGGCTGGCAGCAGAATAGGCGAGATAAAAAGGCATTTACCAATTTTTAAAGAAGCGCTAGAATTAGTGGCTGAGTCTGCTCCTAAAATGGAGGTAGTATTTGTGCTAGCAAATAGAGAACATGAACCGCTAATGGTTAGTATATTAGAAGGTAGCAAATTTTCTTATCGCTTTTCACTGGAGCGTCTAGCAAGCTTTGCGGAGGCTGATATAGCACTGGCAAAATCTGGTACTAATACGCTTGAAATAGCCGCCTCTGGTACGCCGTTAGTGGTAGCGTATAAATTAAACATTTTGAGTTTCTGGCTGCTTAAATTGTTTATTAAGATAAAATACGCCTCATTGATTAATATTATCGCTGGTCAAGAAATTATTCCTGAATTAATTCAAGATAAATGCACGGCGCAAAATATTGCAGAAAAGCTCTTAGCGCTAATACTTAATCGTGGTAAAATGCAAGAACAAGTAGAGCAAAATAAACTTGCTTTGCAGAAAATGCAAAGTGAGTCTGGAGAGAAGCCATCACTTTTGGCGGCAAAGGTTATCATGAATATGCTGCAGCAAAAAATAAAAGAGGATTAAATGAACTATCGCCATATCTACCACGCTGGTAACTTTGCTGATATTGTGAAGCATTTAGTATTGATCGCAGCGTTGCAGGAACTCTGCAAAAAAGATAAGCCTTTTGCAGTTCTTGACGCTTTTGCTGGCATAGGGCTTTATGATTTATTATCACCAGAGGCTTTAAAAACTAATGAAAGTACTAGCGGAGTAGGAAGCTTGCTACAGGATGCTAAAGGAAATAAACAGAATGTGCCGCAGCTGGTGCAAAAGCTTACAGAAATTATTGCTATAGTGAATGAGCATTTTTTAAGTAATGCTAATGATATCATAAAATTATACCCTGGTTCTCCTTTGATTATCAACAATCTACTCAGGCAGCAAGATAGATTAATAGCTTGTGAGTTACATCTTGATGACTACTTGGAATTAAAGAAAGTAGTTTTTACAGGAGCGCATAATATAGATGCTTACCAAGCAGTGAAAGCCTTTTTACCTTTTCCAGAGAATAGAGGGCTTGTATTTCTAGATCCGCCTTTTGAGGTGCAAAATGAATTTGCTAAGCTAATTAACGCTTTAACCTTAATCAAGAAAAGAGCAGCTAATATTTGCACCGTTATATGGTATCCTATAAAAAATAGGAACGAGGTTGAAGGATTCTACAAAGCCTATAAAGCCATTGGTTTTAAGGAGGCTTTAAAGCTTGAGTTTGTATTAAATGATAGTAAAATTTTAGACACCGCGCCTGATCCTAAGAAAGTCACGCCGCCGCTTAAAAAAACAGGGTTGTTAATAGTAAATCCTCCTAATATGAAGCAAGAACTAGAAGATGCGCTACGCTACCTTGTTAAGGAAATTTACTCCAGTGAAGCAGTCTACAATTTGGCTAAATTATAAAGAAAGCTAATCTAGGAATATTTTTTGTAAAGCCTTATCCTTAGGTTCTTCGTCTTCCATATCATCATTAATGCATGATTGCATGAAATCTGATTGTAGTATCTGAGCTTGTGATAAGGTAGAACTAATATAATCTCTAACGGTCTGATTTAGTTCATCAATTTTATTGCGGAAAAAATGGTCAGCTCCTTGAATTGTTTTATAATCGACTTTAATATGTTTTTGCTTTGATAGCTTTTGTGCAAGTCCAAGTACAGACGCCTCAGACACTATGCTATCTTGGTCGCCTTGGACAATTAAGCCAGGAATAGGACAAGGAGATAAAAAAGAAAAATCATATTTATTAACAGGAGGCGAGATTGCTATAAAACTGTTAATCTCTGGACGTCTCATAATAAGCTGCATAGCAACCCATGCACCGAATGAGAAACCAGCAATAACATTGACGCTACTAAGTGGGTTTTTTAATTGCAGCCAATCAAGAGCTGTAGCAGCATCAGTCATTTCACCAACACCGTTATCAAATTGACCTTGCGAACGACCAACACCCCTAAAATTCATGCGTAATACGGTAAAATCATTACTAGCTAAAGTTTTATAAAGATTGTACACAACCTTATTATTCATAGTGCCGCCATATAGTGGATGTGGATGCAAGATCAATGCTAAGGGAGCCTTGTTATTAGTTGATTCTGTGTAGCTAGCTTCAATACGACCAGCGGGTCCGTTAAAAAATACTTCAGCCATAAATTTATAACTTATACCTAAAAAATAAGAGGTTGATAAGGAAGCCTAATTAAAAAAAGAACTATAGCATTATAATAGTTAAAATTCAATAAAAATAGCTAGTCGAAAGCTTAATGATCATGTTTTCTTTAGCAATAGAGATTCTTATGTCTTTGTATATAAATCGTTAGTAGTTTAGAAAAGCTATAATGTTTAAAAATTCTAAAAAACTATTGTGCATAGTTAGTTAAGTGTTATATTATAAATTTGTTGAATTCAAGTTATGGTAGGATAGTGAAAAGATTTTTATTGTATTTAAGCGCCTTGCTATATTTAACCTTAGCTAACTCGTGTTTGGCTGCAGAAGAAAATAATACAATCGAATTAAATGTAAACATCAAAAATCATGAATTCGAGCCAAAGATATTAGAGGCATCGGCCAACAAAAAGATACTTTTAAAGGTTCATAATTTGGATGATACAGGAGAAGAATTTGAAAGTCATGACTTAAAAAGGGAAAAATTTATCCCTGCTAATTCATCTGTTAATATAATATTAGCGCCATTAAAGCCAGGAGAGTATAGTTTCTTTGGTGAATTCCATGAGGAGACAGCGCAAGGAAAGCTTGTAATTAAAGAATAATTGGGTGATATATAGTTAATGTCGATTTAATTTAGTTGTGGTTAGTAAATGTTTCAAGTCGTTTTTGTAGTTTTTCGAGAATTCTTAGAAGTAGCATTGCTCCTTGGTGTAGTAATGGCTGTTACTAGAAATATAAAGCACTCTAGAACCTATATAATGATTGGCATGATGCTTGGTGTTATAGGATCGTCACTACTTGCTTTTGTTGCAGGGGCTTTGTCAGAGTCCATGGGAGGTCTTGGAGATGAGGTCTTTGATTCAATTATAATTTTACTCACCGTTGTTATTATAGGGTGGACAGTGATTTGGATGCAGGGCTATGGCGCAAGGCTAAAAGAGAATTTACGCACTTTATCCAGCAATATTGATAGTGGCGTTACAAGTCGCTTCACGTTAACGCTTGTGGTTGCTGTAACTATCTTGCGTGAAGGTGCGGAGATAATACTTATTATCTATGGTTTGGTTGCTAAAAAATCAGCAGATATCAATGATTATATACTTGGAGTAGGCTTAGGCGCTGTCCTTGGTACGATATTAGGTGTTGCTATCTATCTAGGTTTAATAAGGTTCGCTGGCAAATATATTTTTAAAGTATCATCAATATTATTGTTATTGCTCGCTGCTGGTTTAGCAGCTGAAGCCGCTGGAATACTTACTTCATCAGGGTTTATTACTACCTTTACCGAGCAAGTATGGGATAGTTCTTGGTTAATAAACGATAGAAGTATATGGGGTAAGATGCTTAATGCTACAGTTGGCTACAATACGAAACCTAATGGCATGCAGCTTATATTTTATGTAGGGACTATTTTAACTGTTACCGCTTGCGCTAAGCTAAGGAATTTTTTCATAATGAAGCGCAAAGTAGGGGCGGAATGACTAAGTTTTTATCTGAATTTGCTCCTTTAATAGCTTTTTTTATTGGCTATAAATATGGTGGTATACAAGGGGCTACTTTATTTGCTATTATTGCATCAGTTACTAGTGTAGCTTTAATTTATGCTATATACAGAAAGATCTCATCATTTGCAGTGTTTTCAACAGCTTTATTAGTAGTATCAGGCGGTATAACTCTACTCACTGGTAACTCTGCATTCATAAAAATTAAACCTACTATTTTATACATTATATTTGGATTAGTATTTTGTATTAGCTCCTTTCAAGGTAAACCATTTTTAAAATTATTACTAACCGGCTCTTTTTCCTTGCAAGAAAAAAGTTGGAATATTCTGAGCTATCGCTTTGCAGGCTTCTTTTTTATCATGGCTGTAGCTAATGAAGTAGTATGGCGTAACTTTGCAGAAAAGGACTGGGTTACTTTTAAAGTATTTTATGCACTGCCAATTACGCTGGTATTTATTATTTCTCAGTTGCCTTTCCTTATGAAAAATGCGAAAAACTGAAAATATAGAAAGCTTTCTAAAGGCTTATATAGAATAGGTGCGCAAAGCTTGTGGTCTTATTAAATGCGTTTGGATTATTTAAAAATAGAAATGCGTATTACTGCTTCTTATTCATTGCTACAAGGTATAATTCTGTTGATTCTTTACGGCTGGAATCTGGCTTAAAATGCTTTACCACATGAAAGTTTAACTTTAGTTTGTTTAGTACAGCATTTTCTGTGCCGCCACGAAATATTTTAGCAATAAAATGACCGCCGGGTTTTAAAATGCTTAAAGCGAAATCTGCGGCTTGCTCACACAAATCTATAATCCTTAAGTGGTCTGTGGCGGCGTGACCAGTAGTGTTAGCAGCCATATCGCTAAGTACTATATCAGCCTTGCCGTTTAACTCATCACAGATAAGCTGTTTTGCATCCTCTTCAAAAAAGTCCTTTTGAAAAAAAGTCACGCCAGCTAGCGAGTCCATCTCAAGCAAGTCAATAGCAATTACCTTACCCTGTGATGAGGGTTGATCAGCTTTGACGATTTTAGCTGCAATTTGACTCCATCCACCAGGAGCGGCGCCAAGATCGACCACTTTCATGTAAGGTTTAAATAGTTTGTATTTGTCGTTTATTTCAAGTAATTTATAAGCCGCTCTTGATCTGTAGCCATCGAGCTTAGATTTTGCAACGTAAGGATCATTTAATTGACGTTGCAGCCATGAATTAGAAGAGGCTTTGCGTTTCTTAGACGTCTTTAACTTTACGAATTTGTTGCGATATCCAAGCGATGAGGGTAGGTTGCTAGTATTAGCCATAATTTACTCAAATTTAAATACGCATAGTTTTAGCAATTTTGTCTAATATAGAATTTACAAAGCCTATTTCATTATCAGTAAGCATATCGCTTGCAATATCAGTAAATTCATTGACTATAACTTTCTGCGGGGTTTCTGGAAAAAATTTTAATTCACTAGCTGCAACCCTCAGAACTGCAAGTAATAAAGGTTGTAGGTCATTGATTTCCCACTCTGTGGCTAAATGCGTAGCGATAATTTGGTCAAGTTCTTCTAGGTTAGGTATGGTAAATTTTATAAGCTCACTAAAATGGTTAATGCTAGGGCGAATTTTTATAGGATTTTTTGAAGTCGATTCATGGTCGCTATGCAGGTCGCCATCTTGATAAAAAGCTAACATATTTTGCATTAAAACATTTATATCTGGCGCAGGATCTTCTTGCTGATATTGATACATAGTTTGAATAGCAGCTATTCTAGAAATGGTTTTATTGTTAATTTTGTTATTGCTTTTATTTTCTTGCATGCTACCTTGATTATCAGCTTTAAAACTTATTTTAAATTTGCCTACGTTGGTTTTAACAAAAAAACCACACTTAGTAAATGATATTTATCAGTAACTTGGATATAAATGATGTTTAATTTAATTGCCTTTGTTCTTGCAACGGGAATACTTGTGTTTATTCATGAGTTTGGTCACTATTATGTTGCAAAAACTTTTGGTGTCAAAGTTGAGGAGTTCGCTGTAGGTTTTGGAAAAGTTATATATTCTAGAATTGACAAAGCTGGTATGCTTTGGACGATTCGCGTGATTCCTCTTGGGGGCTTTGTTAAAATGTATGGCGAAAGCGCTCCTGCGAGTGGGGCTGCGGAGTATAATTCTGAAGCGTTCTACTCTAAACCGCTTTATGCTAGGTTTTTAACAGTACTTGCTGGACCTCTTGCTAATTATTTAGTGGCTATTATTATCTTGGCAGGGTTTTACTTTACGTTTGGTAAAATGGAAATGCCTGCAATTATCGCTGAGGTTGTGCAAAATTCGCCTGCTGAGGTTGCCGGGCTGCGCAGTGGCGATAAAGTTATTACTGCTGATAACGCCGCTATTGGTGAGTTTAAGGATTTACAAAATCTAATAATACTAAATACGGGTAAGCCTATTAACCTTACAATCAATAGAGCTGGCGAAATTATAAAGGTCTCTGTGATACCTGCGGAGCGACCAAAACAAGACGATATGCCAGCAGTAAAAACTGGATATATAGGTATTATTGCTAAGGCTGAACCGCTTTATCTTAAAGTTGGTATTTTTGCAAGTATCTACCAAAGCGTAAACGACGTTATTGATATTTCATTGCTGACCTTAAAAGCAGTAAAACAGATGATTGTTGGTGAAAGGTCGATAACTGAAGTTTATGGACCGTTAACAATTGCTAAACAGTCTGGTAGAGCGATGCAGCAAGGTTATCTAGATTTTGCCTTATTTGTTGCAATGTTATCAATAAACCTGGGCTTATTGAATTTACTACCAATTCCTGTCCTTGATGGCGGGCATTTGCTATTTATGTTGTACGAATTAGTGGCTAGGAAGAAACTAAGTAGTGCAATTCAACAATTTTTACTAGGATTAGGGGTTGTTATAATGCTTTTTCTTGTTGTAATTTCCACTTCAAATGATATAAGAAGTTTATGGTTTTAGAATAAAACGCTATCACAGATATGATAGTATAAGTAATTTGTTAAATAAAGGGTTGCGGTGAAACATCATTTAAAATCAACATTAAAAATAGCAGTTTTAGCCTCTACTATGCTAGGCGGGGCTATATCTCTATTTAATAGCTCTATAGCATTTGGTGCTGAGCGTATAAATAAAATTACCGTACAGGGTAATAAAAGAGTCGAATTAGAAACCATTGAAAGCTACTTAGGGCTTAAGGTTGGTGACCAATATGACGCTTTAAAGCAAAATGAGTCTGTTAAGAGTCTCTATGCTACTTCTTTCTTTGAAGATGTTCGAATAAGGTTTGACAATGGTAACCTTGTTGTAAATGTTGAGGAAACTCCATTTGTAAGTAAAGTAGAGTTTCGTGGTAATTCTAAAATAAAGAATGGCGCGCTTGCTAAGGAATTGCTAACCCAAGCTGGAGAATCTTTAAGCCGCGGTAAAATAGAATCTGATGCTGGAAAAATTAAGGAAATGTATAAAAGGGCAGGGCGTTTTTCTACTGCTATATTTCCTAAGATTGAAAAGCAAGAAAATAACAGAGTTAAAGTTATTTTTGACATAGCAGAAGGACCAAAAACAGGAATAAAAAGAATGTATTTCTTTGGTAACAACAATTACCGTGAAGGGGAATTGAAATCTGTTATCATGACAAAAGAAGCAAGGTGGTTTAGATTTTTGGAAAGTAATGATACTTACGATCCAGATCGTATAGAATATGACAAGGAGTTGTTAAAGTCTTTCTACCAATCTGTAGGATTTGCTGATTTTAGGGTGATTTCAGTAACGGCTGAGCTTGCACCAACAAAGGAATATTTCACGTTAACTTACTCTATCGAGGAAGGTAATAAGTATAACTTTGGAGAAGTAACTATAGATAATAAGTTGCCTGACATCCAAACAAGTGACGTTGCTAAATTCGTTAATATCAAAGCTGGACAACTATTTAATATCAAAACATTAGAAGCAATTGCTGAAAAAATGTCTGATGTGCTGGCTAGCAAGGGCTATCCGCAAGTGGTTGTCTATCCTGATATCAAAACTAATCCTGCTACTAAAACAGTCGATGTACAGTTCGTTATTGATAAGTCAGAAAAAGTTTTTGTTGGTAAGATTGAAATTGAAGGCAATCTAAAAACTGAAGATAAAGTAATCAGAAGAGAGTTTAAGATTGCTGAAGGAGATATATTTAATGGTTCATATCTAGAAAAAGGAGAGCAAAATCTTCGTAACCTGGATTATTTTGAAAGACCATCAGTAAAACATATTCCTACAAATAAAAGAGATAGGTACGATATCAAAATTGATGTGCAAGAGAAATCAACTTCTTCTATAGGGTTTGATGTTGGTTACAACTCTTCTGGTGGCGCTTTTGGTAGGGTCTCATTCTTGGAACGTAACTTGGTTGGTACAGGTAAGCATTTGAATGCTTCGGTCCAAATGTCTAAGAAAAATAGTAACTATAGCGCGGGGATTACTGAACCACATTTCTTAGATAGAGATTTATCATTAAGTGGTAATGCTTTCAAAAGTCATACTGGTAAAAGTAGCGGCTGGGGGCAAGAAGAGCAGAACTATACACAAGATTCGGTAGGTTTTAGAACAGGTCTTGGTTATGACGTTGCAGAAGATCTTAGTCATTCTATAGAGCATACATTGAAAAAAGATCAGTTGAAAGCGCCTTCAGGTTCGAGTTCAAGGTTTCTGGTAGAGCAGGTTGGTAAGTTTACTACTTCCTCGTTATCTCATACTTTAACGTATGAAAAATTAGATAGTAGAGTCATACCAAAAAATGGTTACGTCATTAGTGGCACGCAAGAATATGCAGGACTCGGTGGAAATAATAAGTACCTAAAACATGAGGTAGACGCTAAGTATTTTAAGTCATTTATCAATAATAAATTGACCTTAATCTTTTCAGGTGGTACTGGCGATATTCGTGGCGTTGGAGGCAAGCTTGTTAGGATTTCAGATCGTTACAATCTAGGTGATGCTACGCTGCGTGGATTCTCTGGTGGTGGTATTGGACCAAGAGATAAACTAACAGATGAAGGTCTTGGTGGTCAGCAATATTATAGATTTTCAGGTGAATTAAACTTCCCTGTAGGGTTGCCTGAAGAGCTTAATGTAACTGGTGCTGCTTTTGTAGATATGGGCAGTGTATGGGGCGTTACCTTAAAACGTAGTAGCAATTATACCAAGGATAGATTTCATAATGATAAGTCTTTAAGGGCATCAGCAGGTCTTGGCGTTATTTGGGTAACAAGATTTGCTCCAATAAGGATTGACTGGGCGTTACCGATTAAAAAGAAATCTTATGATGATACGCAAAGATTCCATATAAAATTTTCAACGCACTTTTAATATTTGGGCTTAGTTGATGACAATAAATAAGGTATATTATAGATTTGTATTACTAGTTATCAGTGTTTTTGTTTTAGCTAGTGCAAATTTCTCTTATGCTGCAAAAAAGCCTAGTTCTAAAGCTGCTAGCTTGCCTCAAAGTAGTACTACTAGCAGCTTTGAGGTAAGAGTGGCTATTGTTGATGTGCAATCAATTTTAGAGCACTCTGCAGCTATTCAAAGTATTAGGCAGTCTATTGAGGTAATAAGCAAAAATATACAGCAAGAAATATCAAAAAAAGAAACAGAGCTAAAAGTGGTAGAAGAGGAGCTAGTAAAAAAACGCAGCTCCTTAACGCAGGAAGCTTTTGATAAAGAGGTTGCTAAGTTTAACAAGCTCGTGAGTGAAGCTCAGAAAAATATGCAGAAGAAGAAAAGTCGCTTAGAGCAGGCTCATTCAGAAGCTGTGGGTAGGGTGCATAAAGCTACTTATTCAATTATTAGCGAGTTGTCAAAAAAGAATAAGTTTAATTTAGTCCTACCTAGTTCTCAGGTCCTTTTTGCTAAGACTGAATTAAACATCACGGTTGAGGTTATTGCTTTGTTGAACGAAAGACTGCAAACAATTAAAGTTAATTATTAGCCGTTTTATTTACCATTAATTTTTGAGATTTGCTATTAGTTGTAGTGATAAAAATACTAACCATGTCATGTTATAGCTATTTGATATGAATGGAAAAAGCTTGTAATGGTTGGCTGTAAGGTTTAGAATATAATTTCATATAATAATTGTTATAAAAGGAGTAATAAATATGGATGCATCTTCTCTTAAATTTCTAGCTGTTGGTCTGATGTCTATTGGTATGCTTGGGGCAGCTCTTGGCGTTGCTAATATATTTAGCTCTTTGCTAAATTCGATAGCTCGTAATCCAGGTGCGGCTGAGGAATTGCAAAAAATGGCTTTAATAGGGGCTGGTTTGGCAGAGGCTATGGGTCTATTTTCTTTTGTTATTGCAATGCTAATAATATTCACTTAAGTAACTTCGTAAATAGATATACTGCAGATAGTTTGGGGAAAATTAAACTAACTAAAGCCTTGAGGCTCTATAGACCCTTAGGGCTTTATAGCCTTTAAGAGCGAGGAAGGCGTGCAGTTTGATCCGCTAAATCGTACAGCATGACACAAATAAAGCTAAAGGTTTGAACTAAATATGCCTCAGTTTGATATAGCCACTTATCCATCACAATTATTTTGGTTATTTGCTAATTTTACTATATTATATTTTATAGTAAGGTGGTACGTTGCGCCGCAGATTGGCAAGATTTTATCTAGTAGGAAAAATCTTATAGATAGTGATATTGCTGAAGCAAAGAGACTTGCAGAGCAAGCGCAGTCGCTTAAAAATATTCGCAGCTCAGAGCTTGAAGCGATAGAGCTAGAGGCGCAAGAGCTAAAAGATAAAATGTTAGCGGAATTAGAAGCTGCCTTTGCCATAAAGAAAGCTAAGGTCGCTGGAGAATTAGATTTGTTGTCAAGCAAAGCCAGTGAAGATATCGCTAAAGCAATAAGCGAGTATAAAGTTGGCGAAAAAGAAGCTGCTACTAGTCTTGCAGATTTTATAATCAAGCGTATTACAGGGCGCAGAGCTGATGAGGCTCTTTTAACTGTTGCTACTGATAAGTATTACAGATAGGAATCATAAATGGCTTTTTTAGACTCGCATTTCTTTGATGAAAAATTTTGGCTAGCTGTTAGTTTTGTTGTCTTTATATACTTTGTTTATAAACCGCTGAGAACTTCTATTAAAAATGCCCTAGACTCTCGAGTTGCTGCAATTGCTAAACAAGTAGAAGAGGCAAAAGTTCTAAGACAAGAGGCAATGATCTTGCTTGCTGAAGCAGAAAAATCCGTGGCAAATATACATAGCTTGCGACAATCAATGTTGAAAGAAGCAAGCGATAATGCTAAGCAGGTGATAGAAGAGCGTACGCAAGAGATGCAAAGGTTTTTAGATTATAAAACAACTGAAGCTGTCGCTGCTATCAATAATCAGAAGCAGCAAGCCTGCTACCAGATCCAGCAGGAATTTGCAACTACTGCTACTAAAATTGTTGCCGAATATTGCAAAGATTCTAAAAATAGTTCGTTATCAGATACTGAAATAGCTGATATACTTTCTTCTGACACACGTGCTTAACATAGCAAATTAAACTGTAAAATGACTGATCAAATTAACCAGCATATTGCAGATACTGCAAAAGCTGGTAAAAAAACGAGCGGCAAGTATCCTCTAGCGTCATCTATAGCTCCTGAAGTACCAGAGCGGCTTAGTAATCTGAGAGAGCTAATGCGCCAGCACAAGCTTGGTGGGTATATTGTACCCTCTACTGATGAGTATTTAAGTGAATATGTCCCTGAGTATGCTAAGAGACTTGAATATATTACTGGCTTCACTGGCTCAAATGGAATAGCGGTTATTTTGCAGGATGTGGTGCTATTTTTTACTGATGGCAGGTACTTAGCACAGAGTAAAAAACAGCTTGATAGCTCCTTGTTCAAAATATTTAACCAAATGGAATTAGCTAGTTTCCAGTGGCAGGATTTTATTCCTAGTAACATAAGCATAGGATATGACCCTAAACTTTTTACTAAAAGGACGCTGCAGTATTTTAATGCGCTTAAGCTGGAGTCCTTAACTCCTAATTTAGTGGATCAAATTTGGCATAACCAGCCGCCACGACCAAACTCTTTAGTATATAATTATCCTGAGAAGTTTGCAGGAATGTCTCACCATAAAAAAGTAGCTTTGTGCCTTGAGGTATTAGCAAAACATCAAGCGGAGGCTATGCTAATTACAGCAACCGATTCTGTATGCTGGCTTTTGAATATTAGAGCTAGCGATGTTGCTTGTAATCCTCTATGTCTTGCTAGTGCAGTCATTACGCCTGATAAGTTATATTTATTTCTTAGTCATCGCAATATTTCTCCTGAATTACTAGAAGCTCGCCCTGAAATGGTAGTTTTGCCAGAAGAGGAACTTCCTCAAATACTCTCTGCGATAGAGGGTAAAGTGTTATTTGACGAGAAGCTAGCAAATAGCTACATTATTGATTTATTAAAAACTGTGCTAAGTGAGAGCATCCTTGACCCTTGCCAGCTTGCTAAGGCTTGTAAAAATCCAGTAGAAATTAAATGTGCAGTAGATGCTCATATAGAGGACGCCGCCGCTGTTTGCGAATTTTTAGCCTACTTAGCTAGTGAGTCTTTAGATAAACTTACAGAATATGATTTAGGGCAAATACTGACAAATTATAGAAGCCAGCGGGTTGGTTATGTGATGGATAGTTTTCCTGTTATTTGTGGTTTTAAAGAAAATGGCGCAATAATTCATTACCAAGCTACAGAAGAGGAAGCCAAACCTATTATAGGCTCTGGAATATTACTAATTGATTCTGGTGGACAATATCACGGAGCTACTACTGATGTGACAAGAACCATAGCAATTGGTGCGCCGTCCTTGCAGCAAAAAATACGTTATACGCAGGTGCTAAAGGGTCATATTGCTCTTGCCGCTAGCAAATTTCGAGCTGGTATTGCTGGAATGCATCTAGAGATTTTGGCGCGGCAATTTTTATGGCAAGATGAAGTAGATTATGCTCATAGTACGGGGCATGGAGTAGGTAGTTTTTTAAGTGTTCATGAAGGACCACAAGCTATTAGCTTGCGTAGTAACGTGCCGTTGCAGCTGGGAATGATTTTGTCTAATGAACCAGGATATTATGAGGCAAACGCATTTGGTATTCGCATTGAAAATTTAATGTACGCTGAGCAAGCTGCTAAGCCTGATTATTTAAAGTTTGTACAGCTTACGCTAATTCCTTATGCTAAAGCTTTGATTGATTTAAAACAGCTAACTAGCTTTGAACTTGATTATATCAAAGCATATTACCTGCGAATTCAAAGCGAGATATTGCCGCTGTTATCTCCTAAGGCTAAGGTTTGGTTAGAAGGAGAGATGGCTCTTGCAGTATGAACCATTTATCGATTTATATTCACTGGCCTTTTTGTTTATCTAAATGTCCTTATTGCGATTTCAATTCGCACGTTGCAAGTAGCGTTGATCATAACCAGTGGCTAAGCGCATATCACAAAGAGCTAGATTATTTTGTAGATAATATCAAAGGCAGACCAATACGTTCGATATTTTTTGGCGGAGGGACGCCTTCTCTTATGAGCCCAGATGTTGTAGGAGGGGTGATTGAAAAAATAGCGCAGCTTGGCATAGTTGATAGTGATACTGAAATTACCTTAGAAGCAAACCCTACTTCATTTGAGGCAGCAAAGTTCAAAGCTTTCAAAGCGGCGGGTATAAACCGCGTTTCAATAGGTGTTCAAGCCCTGCGCGTGCATGACCTAAAAGCTTTAGGGCGAGAGCATGATACAAAGCAGGCAATATCTGCTATAGAGACGGCGGCAAGTTTATTCTCTAAGATATCGTTCGACCTAATATATGCTCGTAGCGGTCAGACTTTAGAGGCTTGGCAAGAAGAACTAGCAGAGGCTATGACTATTGCTGCTGGTCATATTTCTTTGTATCAATTAACTATAGAAAAGGGTACGCCGTTTTATAAATTATTCCATGATGGCAAGCTGCAGCTACCTGAAAATGACTTAGCTGCAGACATGTACGAATGGACAAATGAGTATCTAGAATCAAAAGGTTATAATAGGTATGAAATATCTAATTATGCTCTTAGCAGTCACGAATGTAAGCATAACCTAGCTTACTGGCATTATGACGAGTATTTAGGTATAGGACCAGGAGCGCATAGCCGCTTGCATAGTTCTGGAGTAGCAAATATATATGCTGTAATGATGAAGCATAACCCTAACTCATGGCTTAGTAGTGCACTAGAAAAAGGTAACGGGATACAATCTTATAACCTACTAACAGCGGAAGAAACAATATCAGAATTCCTGATGATGGGGCTTAGGCTTAAAGATGGTATAGATTTAGCTAAATTGCAATTATACGAAACAGCTACTGAGGCAATAGACTGGCAAGCAGTAGAGTATTATACTTCTCTTGGTATGCTGCAGAAAAGTAACAGAAGATTAGCTCTTACTGATAAAGGTTTGATGCTGCATAGTTATATAGTACCTAGGTTACTAAAGTGCTAAAGATTTTGCAAAATGCTGTATTAGGAAATGCACATTATAAGCCCAAATTATATCTATAAAGCACTTAAAAGTAGCTTTAGGGGTAAAAAATTTTTATGCTCAAAATTATACTAATGCTAGGAATAGTTAATGAATTATAACGATGTTGATTTAAAGGCTTTTGCTCATGAACTAACGCAGCTTAAAAAACAACTCCAAAGCGAGGTATCTATTGAAGATTATAAACACCTCAAAAAAATTATTTGGACTAATCGTATATTTTTAATCTTAGGATACGGTACAGCTTGGATTATACCTAATCCACTAAGTATGATATTGATTTCTTTAAGTTTAACAGCAATGTGGGTTATAGTGGCTCATCATGTATCTCATAGGGGGTATGATAATGTGCCATTTATTCCCAAAAGATATACATCTAAGAATTTTGCTAAAGGCTGGCGACGCTTTATAGATTGGTCTGACTGGATATATCCTCCTGCATGGGAATATGAACATAACGTATTGCACCATTTTTATACTAACGAATCTCTTGATCCTGACCAAATTAGCTACAAATTATCAGGCTCATCGGTTGAGAATCAAACATGGTGGAAGAAAATATTAGAAGTAAGCTATGTTATTCTAAAAATTATTTCTTGGAAGGCGTCATATTACTCTTTTAATACCCTGAAAGCTCTTGGTGAAAAAACATCCTATAAACAAGATTATAATTTTACTGGGTGCTACTTAAAAACTTTTTTATATTGTTACCTACCTTACATACTAGTGCATTATGTCTTGATACCCCTGCCGTTCTTATTAATTAGTAACGATGCTTATATCTATGTTTTGATTAATCGCCTAGGGGCAGAAATACTTACTAATATCCATACTTTTGCAATTATAGTACCAAACCATATAGGAGGCGATCTTCGGTTAAATAATAAACATTACAAGAATCAAGAGGAGTTTTATATCGCACAAATCTTAAGTAGCTGCAATTATAAAACAGGCGGTTATTGGAATGATTATATGCATGGATACCTGAATTACCAAATAGAACACCATCTTTTTCCTAGTTTGTCTGCTCTGCAATATACAAAGATACAACCAAAAGTTAAAGCGTTATGCGACAAATATAAGGTTCCTTACATACAAGAATCTGCTTTTGTTAGGATAAGTAAGTTAATACAGGTATTGAATAGAACAAGCGTAATGGGAAATTATAGTTAGTTAAAGAAGGCTCGTAGTGAAGTGGTCTACTGCATATTTACATTATAATTTAATTATTTTTCCTTTTTTAAACTCATAATTTAGTATCTAGTTGCTATATAAATTTATATATGGTTACACTTATATTGCAGGTCTTTTAAAGCCATTAAGTATAATAACTATTATAGATAACTATGATTGATCTTGAGAATTATAAAAATAACTTTGCAATATTACTCGTTGATGATAATGACGATAACATCTATACATTAAGCCGTAGGCTGCAAAGGGAAGGATACCAGAATCTTCAGGTAGCTAAAAATGGTTTTGAAGCATTAGAAAAAATCAAAAATGGTTCTTATGATTTAGTGCTACTTGACCTTACAATGCCAGATATGAATGGAATAGAAGTCCTAACAAAGATTAAAAGCAGCCCAGAGACAGAGCATATAATGGTGTTGATGATCTCTGGTGATGATAGGATAGAAAATATTGTAAGTTGTATTAAGCTAGGTGCTGACGATTTTTTGCCTAAGCCATTTAATGTTGAGTTGCTGCAAGCTAGGGTTGGTGCGTGCTTAAAGAAAAAATGGTATACTGAACGAGAAAATGTCTATAAAGAGAAAATCGAATTTGAAAAATTGCAATATAGACAATTGCTTGAAGCAACTTTTCCACAAAAAATTATCTCTGAACTCGCTGAAAGCAAAAAAGTTGAGCCTAGTTTATACTTAAAAACAGCTATAATTTTTACTGATATTTCTGGGTTTACTAGTTATTGTTCAACTCATTCGCCTCAGGAAATATACGCTAACATGCAGGAATACGTTAATTTGTGTGAGAGGCTAAGTATTAAGTATAATTTAGAAAAAATCAAAACTATTGGTGATGCCTTTATGGCTACAGCTGGAATGTTTACTACTGTTGAAAACCCTGTGCTTAGTGCTGTAAAATTTGCCTTTGAGTTGATAGAAGAGATAAAGAAATTAACAGTACCGTGGGATTTGCACATTGGTATAGATTATGGCGATGTTGTTGCTGGAATAGTTGGTAACTCCAAGTATCTGTTTGACGTTTGGGGCGATAAAGTGAACACTGCCGCTAGGATTCAAAGTATTGCTGAGCCTAATAAAGTTTACCTTAGCAAAGATGCATGGGATACAACAAAAGATTATTGCGAAGGGCAGGAGTTAGATAGTGTAGATCTAAAAGGCAAGGGAATAACAAGGATTTTTGAAGTCCTTAAGGTGAAGTAATTAAGTAAAAAGAAATAACACTATGGAAATGAAAATAGTTTTTATCGGTAGCGGTGCGGCTTTTACCTCAAATAATTATCACTCTAATATACTGATTCAACTTAATAACAAAAACCTTTTACTCGATTGTGGTTCAGACGCAAGGTTTGCGCTCCGTGATAGCGGTTATTGCTTCAGAGATATAGATAGTATTTATATTAGCCATATCCATGCGGACCATGTCGGAGGGCTAGAATGGATAGGCTTTACCCGTAAATTTGACCCTGCAGCTTCAAAATTGCCAAATATCATTTCTCATCGTAATATACTAGATAATTTATGGGAGCATTCTTTGTCTGCTGGTATGCAAACTTTAGACGACGAGGAAGCAAAGTTAGAGAGCTACTTTAATCCAGTACCTTTGACATATCCAGGTTATTTTGTTTGGGAAGAAGTAAAATTTGAGTTAGTCAAAACCCTTCATGTGAAAAACCATGAAAAGGTTTTAGATTCATATGGTTTGTTTTTTGTGTTTAATAATAAAAAAGTTTTCATTACTACTGATACTAGGCTGTTATTCGACGAATTTTTACCTTACTATACGCAAAGCGACATTATTTTTCACGATTGTGAAACTCAATACCCTCTAAGTACTGTTCATGCGCATTATGATGAGCTTGTGACATTACCAGCAGAAATCAAGAAGAAAATGTGGTTATACCATTATAATTCTTCGGTCTTGCCTGACGCTGTAAGCCAAGGTTTTTGCGGCTTTGTTGCTAAAGGGCAGGAGTTTGTCGTTTAGTTCTATACCTTTGCTGCTTCAAGATTTGCTGCGCCAAAGTTCTAGGGTTGTTTTATCCTATGACTCGCAGGAGGTCTAATTAAAAACGAGGTGCAAAATCCATCAGGAAATTAGACTTCTTCCCAGGCTAACTTATAACAGCTTATCCACGATCTTTATAAAATAATAAATAATACCAAATCCTATTTTTAAATGATACAAACAAATTTAGCAAGACTCAGAGCTTTGCGCGTTGATAATAAAAATCCATTTGCCCTATTTAATTCTTAAGAATTGGTATAGCCTAAATTTGATGTAAGAACAAATGGAGCAGTTGATAATATTCTCCTTGACTGCTTATTTTTTTGGCATAAAATGAATCAAATCTTTATAACAACGAGTGCTTATGAGAAAAATAGCGTTAATATTTTTTATAGTGCCTTTATTACTTGGTGGCTGTGCAAGTTTAAATCAGGGAGAGATTGATGCAGTAGAGCGTGGAGAAAAAGCTATTATATTGACTAGGTGTACTGCCCTTACCCCTCCTACTGGTATAATAATTAAGAATTATGCCCCTGTCGATTGTGAATATAGTACTTGGAAGGCTATTTCAGGAAGAAAAAAAGGTGTTATTGATCGATTAGAGCCAAAAATGTTTGAGTCAATAGTTATAAGAGTTGTCGAGCCAGGTCAATACGATCTTTGGTCTTTCTCGGCATTAAAGCATCCAATTGTTTATGATGCTTATAATTTAAGTAATATAGCTACATTTGATGTCCAAGGTGGAGAAATTATTTACATTGGTGATATGGAGTTTAATTTGAGAGATTCCGCCATAATTGCAAAAGCAATTTCAATACGTAATAATCAAGCTGCAGCGCAGGAAGCTTTGTTAAAGCGATACCCTAGATTTTTTGACAAATTACGCACAAGATTAATTCAATTATCACCTTATACACTTAAACTTAAGCAAGCAACTGATTCCATTGATACGAATTTTGTAAATTATTAGGATGATACAATGAGATTATATATACTAATGCTTTATGTAGCTGGTCTATTATTAACTGGATGCGTAAGTTCTATAACAAGAGATTTAGAGCTAAAAAAAAAAAAAAAAAAGGGTGTAGTATTTGGGTCTTGCTATATTAAGCCAGACTCTATTTTATGCGACGCTACTTGGCGTAATGAACAAAGTAATGAGATAGTGGTTTTTGGCATCAAAAATCAAGCGCAAATCCTTGAACCAGGTACATATTATTTAACCGCCTTTACTTCAGCTATGGATTCTTATCTAAGAGTACACTCTGCATCAAATTTGCATAATATAGCAAGGTTTTCTGTTAGAGGAGGCGAAGTGCTGTATATTGGTGATTTAGAATTTAACATAAGTAAAGCCTTGTCAATTCATGAAGCCATTAATATATGGAATGATAAAAGCCACGTCACGGACTATCTGTCAAAATATAAACCAGATTTATTGCCAAAGCTGCAAACAAGGCTAATACAGTTATCGCCAGAGGTTATTGCTAAAAAAAATAGAGAGTGGGTACAGTAAAATAAAGCATAGTACCTTAATTTGATTTGAGAACGAATGTAATAGTGGGTAAGTGAATTCTTACTGTAAAATTAAAAAAATTCTCATAATTATACCAAAAAACCTTTGATGAGTATTTTGATACTATTTCTAATGCTATAAAGGATGACACCAAATCCCATTTTTAAATGATCCAAATGGATTTTACAAGACTAATAGCTTTGCGCATGTATTTCATATACGCCTCAAGCCCCTTCACTTTAAAATCCAGTTGCCCTATTTAATTCTTGAGAGTTGCTATGATATCTAGAAATAAATTATCCAAAAATTCTTCATAGCTCTTCTCCAAATCATTAGCAACAGATGTAACACAGAGCCTAAAAAATTGCTCAAAAAAGCCTTGCCACATCATAAACTATAAAATTAAAAACGTGATGTATAAACTAACCACAATAAAAAAATTGTAGTCAAAGGCTCTATTCTCAATACGATTCATTGTTTTTCTAACAGGTCTTAGATAAAATTATTTACTAAAGCTTAAATTTTTAAATAATTAATGATGCGCAACTTTATAATAACATTACCCTTGGTTACGTTGATTGCAGCCCAAGCATTTGCAATCAATAATATTATAGAGCAAGAAGTGATAGCTCGTGGTGGAAAGGTAATTGAGTCCGAAGGAGAAGGTATATCTGCTGAGGTTGAAAAGTATAATGATGATGGTATAGCGCTACAGCAAGAAGGTAAATATGACCAAGCTTTAGAGCTTTTTAATAAAGCTATTGCCATAGACCCAAATTCCCCTGGTACTTATAGTAATAAAGGTGTTTCACTCAACCATCTTGGTAGGTACAAAGAAGCTATCGAAATGTTTGATAAGGCTATTAAGCTTGATAACAAATTTACCTTGGCTTATTATAATAAAGGTAATGCTTTATATGCCATGCAGCTTTACAGAGAAGCAATAGATGCTTTTAATAAAGTTAATAAACTTGATCCTAATATCATTGAAGCTTATGCAAATAAAGGAGAGATTTATTATAATTTAGGGGAATACCCGAAAGCACTTGCAAATTATGAACAAGCTATAATACTAGCCCCTAATGAACCAGAGTTTTATTATGAAAAAGGCTTAAACCTAACAAAATTAGGTCATTTAGACTCTGCGCTGGCTATGTATGACAAAGCTATTATGC
>JAIXRE010000098.1 GCA_027485375.1 Rickettsiaceae bacterium
CTGAGCAATACACAGAATTATATAAAAGCTTATCTTATTCTGTTGATGATCCATGGCTTATTATGCATAATAAGAATGAAGGCGCAGTAGAATTTACTAATCTGCTTTTTATTCCAACTAATAAAACCTTTGACTTATTCCATCCAGACCGTAAAAGACGGGTAAAGCTATATATAAAAAGGGTATTTATATCTGATGAAAATATTGATCTAATTCCTCAATATTTAAGATTCTTGCGTGGTATAGTTGATTCAGAGGATCTGCCTCTAAATATCAGCAGAGAAACCTTGCAGCATAATGCTGTGCTTGAAAAAATCAAAGCCGCTATAACTAAAAGGGTTATTGCAGAGCTAAAAAAGAAAAAAGAAAGCTCTATAGACGAATATAGCACCTTTTGGAATAATTTTGGTGCTGTACTTAAAGAAGGCTTATGCGAGGCTAATAATGAGAATGAAAAAATCCTCGAAGTATGCATGTTTAAGAGCGCTTTACAAAATAATTTGCTAAGCCTGGATGATTATATAGCTAAGTGCCATCTAGAACAAAAAACTATTTATTACCTAAGCGGCGATGATGCAGAAAAACTGAAAAACAGCCCGCAAATTGAAGGGTTTTTAAATAAAAATATTGATGTTTTACTGTTTACTGATACCGTCGATGATTTTTGGGTAAATGTAATTGGTAACTATAAAGGTTATGAGTTAAAATCAGCTACTAGAAGTGATATTGACCTTGACAATCAGGCTACTGAAAATGGTTCAAAGGATAGTAACGAAAAGGAAGTGACCAGTAGCGAATATGATAAGCTAATAGCTTATTGCAAGCAGGTTTTAGGAGAATTAGTAAAGGATGTGAAAATATCAAAAAAGCTAACCTCTAGCCCAGCTTGTCTTGCAGTTAATGACGGTGCTATGGATATACGCATGGAAAGGTTTTTAATTGAACAAAAACAGTTAGCCACTTCTTCGGCTAAGATTTTAGAGTTAAATCCAGTTCATTCAATTATCAAAAAAATCAACGATGATCTAGCAAATGGCGCTAACCAAGAAACTAATGAACAACTAATAAGGTTGATATTTGACCAAGCTTGTATTATCGAAGGAGAGGCGCTCGCAGACGTTAACGCTTTTGCAAAACGCTTTACAGAGATACTGCAAAAAGTAGCGGGATAAAATAGATCTCCTGCGTCTTTAGTGTCATTATCGCGCAAGGCGGAAATCCAGCTCTTAAAGCCATTGCAAAGACACGTAGGCGTCGAAGGTGGAACTGGATTCCCTCCTCTCTGCGAGGAGATAACAAAGACGGGGCAAGTGGATAAAAAACAAGGGGCAGGCGTATATACAATACGTGAGCAAAGACGAATCTTGCAAAATTCGTTTAGATCATTTAGAAATAGGGCTGTTGTATTATGAGCTAAAGTTTTTTTGTCATTCCTTGCGCTAAATACTACTCAAGTCCATATATCTCAGACATTATTTTACTAGCTATTGGGGCGGCAGCTCGCCCTCCGCCGCCGCCATGATCAACAAATACAGTAATAGAATAGCGTGGATCGTGATAAGGTCCAAAACCTATAAATACTGCGTGGTTACGTCTTCCCCATGCAATAGAATCACGGCTTAAATCATCATTAGCGTGCGCTTTGGATTGCACTTGCGCTGTACCAGTTTTACCAGCTAGAATTCTATTTTCATCAGTAATCCTGCTATAATAAGCCGTGCCGCCCTCAGTATTAACAGCCAGGTACATTGCCTCCTTAACAATATTGATATGCTCTAGATTAATGTCAATTTGTGTCGTAGTAATTTGCTCAGGTTCTGAAGCAATTTTAGCAATTTGAGGCTTATGTAATTTGCCGTTACTAGCAATAGCTGCGCTAAATCTTGCTAGCTGGATAGGCGAGGCAAGCAAAAAACCTTGCCCTATTGATAAATTAAAACTATCTCCAAGGCTCCAATTTGTTTTAAACCTAGCTTTTTTCCAGTTTGGAGTAGGAACGAACCCTGTAGATTCTGATGGTAAGTCTACTCCCGTTGCGCTGCCAAAACCAAATTTTTTAGCCATATCGATAATTCCCTCAGCGCCAATTAGCCTTGCCATTTCATACATATAAATATTGCAGGAATATTTAATAGCGCCAAACATATCAAGTTCGCCATGACCATGCTTATTATGGCAACGAAAATTATTACCACCAAGCATTGAAGAGCCTGTACAAATGACCCTTTTATTTGGTTTAATACCAGCCTCTAATGCTGCTAGAATAGTAATAATTTTAAAAACTGAGCCTGGTGGATAGCTGTTTTGTGCAATTTTATTAATCAAGGGCTTATAAGGGTCGTTAATTAAGCTTTGCCAATAATTCTGCGATAATTTAATAAATTCGTTTGGTTTAAAACCAGGAGTGCTAGCTGCCAATAAAATATGACCAGTATGCACATCCATAACTATGGCAGAACAACCTTGTCTATTTAAAAATGACCATACCTTCTTTTGTAGTTCTGCATCAACGTGTAAATGTAAATTTGCCCCTATGCTACTTGGCTTGTTTGATAGCTCCCTGACATACTTGCCAAATGCATTAACTTCCATTTGTTTATAGCCAAATTGTCCACGTAACGTTTCTTCATAGTATTTTTCCAGTCCAGCTTTACCAACGTTAAATGCTCCCACGTTATTTAAATTTAACTCTTTAGCATCTTGTTCGTTGATTTGCCCTACATAACCTATTAAATGAGCAAGTGCTTCTTCAGCTGGATAAAGTCTTGCTTGCCCTGTATCAATAAAGATAGAATTCAAGTGTGGTTTGTATTCCTCTATAATTGCAAGCTGTTGCCAAGTAAGTTGGCTAATGATGTTAACTGGGGTACGTAGGTTAGCATTTTTAACTTTTTTAAGGATATAAATATATTGTTCTTCTGGTAGCTCTAGAATTGACTTTACAAACTCTAGCTCTTCCTTGTAGCTGCGTTTCGCTGCCGTATTAATCCCTTTATCTAGCATTAACCTAAAGCAACTTTGGTTTGTAGCAATCATTTTACCATGAGTATCGTAGATCTTCCCCCTAGCTGGCGGTGCTAATACTAAGCTAATACGATTCTTATCGGAGAGAGTTTTATATTCATCCTTTTTAATAAGCTGCATATAAAATAAGCGCATTGCTAGAGTGCTAAATAATCCAAGACCACCAGCACCTATTAAAAAGGTTCTGCGAGATATTAATTGTTTGTATAGTATTCCCCTATCAAGCATTATATTTGCCTTACGCTTTAAGTGATTTGTCTAGGATAATCCTAATTAATGGATAAGCAAAAATTGTTGCCAAATATTGCAAAATTATTAGATTTATAGGTAGCTCTGCAGCATTTACATTAGATACTATCAGATACCTCGCTAGAAATACTAACAAACAATAGCCATAAAATACCATAAGATTTGTAGCATATTTTTTTAATATAAACCATTTACTAGCAAATTGTAGGAAAAGGCTAGCTAGTAGAAAAGCTAAAGAATTTGTCCCTATAGGCATTGAATATAGTTTGTCAAATAAAATTCCTGCAATAAAAAAAAAAAAAAAAAATAACCAGGACAATGGGTAAACAATGAGTGTTCTCTTGTGTGTTGATTTATAGTGTTTTGCTGTA
>JAIXRE010000017.1 GCA_027485375.1 Rickettsiaceae bacterium
CTATTAAGTAAAGCTAAATCGTTGATAATATATTACCTGATAAATAATGTGGATAATTTTGTGTGTAAATGACACTGTTTACTGCAAGTGCTTACTTATACTCAATTTCAAACATATAATTCACAAACTTATCCACTGTATAAATATTAGTGTGGATAAATAGATTATTCCTTTATCTTAAGAATACTAATTATACTTACAAGCAGTAATATACTTGTTGATAATTCTGTTGATAAGTTTTAATCTACGTTGTTTAGTCCTATACTATAACAATAATCTTATTATATATATTATATTTAATTATTTAGATGCAAAGAGCGCGCTTATGAATAAGAATTATACCACCCTAATCAAAACTCTCCAAAAACCTGAAGAAAAAACTTACCAAACACCACCTATTTGGTTTATGCGTCAAGCTGGAAGATACTTACCAGAATATAAGGAAGTAAGAAAATCAACTGGTACATTTCTTGATCTTTGTTATAATCCAGCTCAATCAGCGGAAGTAACTTTGCAGCCTATAAAGCGTTTTGGTTTTGATGCAGCTATCATATTCTCAGATATTTTAGTCTTGCCAAATGCTCTTGGCTGGGATGTGCGGTTTGAAGAAAATATAGGACCTGTTCTGCGGCAATTTAAAACTGAGGAGGACTTTAAATATTTCCAAAATCCTGATAATGCAAAATTACAAAATGTCTATGAAGCCATAGAGATAGTAAGGGCAAAATTACCTAAAAGCACCAGCCTAATAGGCTTTGCCGGTAGTCCTTGGACTGTAGTAAGCTACTTGCTTGAAGGGAAAAGTAAACAAGATTTTTCAGTAAGCAAAAGTTTTCTTTATAACAATAATAAATTAAGTGAAAAACTAATAGACTTTATCACCAACCAGACTATCATACATTTGATTAATCAGGCAAAAGCGGGTTGCGACGTATTGCAATTATTTGACTCTTGGGCTGGAATGCTTGCGGGAGAAGAATATGAAAGATTCGTCATTCAACCAACAATCAAAATAGTTTCTGCAATTAAGAAGCAGTTTCCAAACCTTCCTGTTATAGGTTTTCCTAAAGGCTCTAGCTTTTTGTACGAAAACTATATAGCAAAAACAGGCGTAGATATTATTGGAGTTGATCAGTTTATACCGCTAGATATAATGCAAAAATGGCAGCAAACTACAGTAGTGCAGGGCAATCTTGATCCAGTGATATTATTGACTAATAAGGACGTAATAGCTAAAAAAGTTGATGAAATTTTAACAAAATTAGGCTCTGGAAAGTTTATTTTTAATTTAGGGCATGGTATATCTCAATATACCCCTATAGAAAACGTTGAGTTTGCCGTTAATTATATAAGGAATTTTAAGAAACAATAAGTAACAATTTTAGGTATTAGTGGCAAAGAAAAAAATAGCAATTATCTTATTTAACCTTGGCGGTCCAGATAGTCTGAGTGCTGTAAAACCATTTTTATTTAACTTATTCTATGATCCAGCAATTATAAGGCTAACTAAGACGCTAAGATGGCTTGTTGCAAAAATTATTTCCACTTCAAGAAATAAAAAGGCACAAGAAATATATGAGCTAATGGGCGGGAAATCTCCTATCTTGCCTCAAACTATAGCCCAAAAAGAAGCGCTAAATAATATTCTTAAAGAACAGCTAAATGAAGAGTTGGAAATTTTTATTTGTATGCGTTACTGGCATCCTATGAGCAGGGAAGTAGCAAGGCAGGTAGAGAGATATAATCCAACGGAAGTAATATTATTGCCGCTTTATCCACAATTCTCTACCACGACTACTGGATCGTCAGTTAAAGAGTTTATAAAGCACTTCTCTAGTAAGGATATACCGATTAAAACAGTTTGCTGCTACCACAGAGAAGAAAATTTCATTAATTCACATTTAAATTTACTAAAAGAATCACTAAGCAAGGCAAAAGATAGCAATTATAGAATCCTTTTTTCTGCCCATGGCTTGCCTGTTAGTATAATTAAAGCAGGTGATCCTTACCAGTGGCAGATTGAGCAAACCGTTAAAGAGATAGTAACTAAACTTGCTATTAAGGAACTAGATTATAAAATAACTTACCAGAGTAGGGTTGGTCCAGTAGAATGGCTAAAACCAAATACAGAAGATGAGATTAGATTAGCAGGAGAAGAACAAAAAAACTTGGTTATTGTACCAATTGCATTTGTTTCTGAACATTCTGAAACTTTGGTTGAACTTGACATAGAATACAAAGCTATTGCTGATAAATTCGATATAGAGTATATTCGCGTACCTACTTTACAAATAAATGAAAATTTTATTGCTAGTTTAGCTAAAATGGTGATAGATTTTGTAGGCGCTGGATCGAAGAATATTTGCTCTAGCAATAACTTTACAAAAATTTGCCCTAAAGAATTTTCTGGGTGTATAGGATCTATAAAAACTTAAGCGATAGCAAAATGGCAGATTATTATTCTTGGTTTAAGGCTTTTCATATTATAGCTGTAATTTCGTGGATGGCTGGAATGTTATATCTTCCAAGGCTTTACGTATATCACTCTGAAGTTGCGGTTGGTTCCGAAATGGATAAAACTTTTCAGGTCATGGAAAGACGTTTGCTTAGGTTCATTATGAATCCAGCGATGATTATAACATATGTTTTTGGCTTAATGAATGCTTATATTTATGGTTTCATCGCTCTTGGTGTTTGGTTTCATATAAAGATGCTTGCAGTAGTAGGGCTTACTTTAATGCATGGAATGCTGGCGAAATGGCGCAAAGACTTTGCAAATGGCACGAACAAACATTCAACAAGATTCTACCGTATAGCCAACGAAGTACCAACTGCTTTAATGATAATAGCGGTTACTATGGTTGTAATAAAACCCTTTGAGTAGGCTAACAAAATTATTATGATATCAGATAGACACCCAGAAAAGCACATAACATCCTCCGAAATTTTGCAAGATATGATTATTGGAATGGCTGATGGTCTTACTGTGCCATTTGCTTTAGCTGCTGGCTTGAGCGGCGCAATAGATTCAACTTCTATAGTCCTTGCGGCAGGGGCTGCTGAAATAGCAGCAGGGGCAATTGCTATGGGGCTAGGTGGCTACCTTTCTGCTAAAACCGCAATTGAGCATTATAATTCAGAAGAGACAAGAGAGTTTTTAGAAATAGAAGCAGTGCCGGAAACAGAAGCTGAAGAAGTAGCAGATATATTAAGAGAATTTGGTGTTAATGAAGCACAAATTCCTACTGTAGTAAGTGCTATAATTTCTAATCCTAAGAAATGGGTAGAATTTATGATGCGCTTTGAACTTGGTCTAGAAAAACCAAATCCAAAGAGGATGATTTATAGTCCAATTACAATAGGCTTATCTTACGTATTTGGCGGGATTATACCTTTATTTCCATATATGTTTACAAGCAATATAACTGAAGCCCTGAATAGTTCAATTGTGGCTACAATCATCGCTCTAGTAGTTTTTGGTGGTTTAAAAGGCTATTTTATAGGTACCAATGTTATACGCTCTTCTCTGCAAACTACTTTTATAGGAGGCGTCGCTGCAACCGCTGCCTTTACTATAGCTAAGTTAATCACTTAATGCAGTCTTGATAGAGTGAGTGCTAAGCTCATAACTTTTGGTTGAAAATATAACAAAGCTGAGTTAAGATAAACATTATCGTATATTAATGAAAGAGGATTTTATGTCAAAAGATTCAGATCAAGGTCTAATTCAAGATTTAGAAACTGGGGTTCGTCGGCTAAACTTTACTGAAGTAGAGCATGGACTAGGATCAATTAGGAAAAGGGAAGATAAGCAGTCAGTTTTGGATCATCTATACGGCAATGAGGGAACTTTATTACATATTAGCTGCGGTGCTGTGGCTTTAAAAGGAAAAGAGACGTGTAGCACTAGCGAAATGGTAGGTTTATTACTTGAACACAACGCTGAACCTAATAGTATAAATAGAACAGGCATGACTCCACTATACAAATTATTGTTTTCTACAAGGAAAGTATACAGCAATGAGCCTGCGCAAGAGAAGGTAATCGAAGAGTTTCAGTCTAGCGTACGTCTTCTATTAGATGCTAAAGCTCTTATAGAACCAAAAGGTGATAAAGCAAAATCTATTTCAGAATTAGCAGCAAAGGGAGATGATTTACTAGGCAATTTTATTCTTACAGGATTAGGCTTACCGTCAGAATCAGAACAAGTAGAATTATCTGGTCTATCTAAGCATGAGGAATAATAATTTAGCTCTTAGCGTCTTTGCGAGGGCGGCATGGAAATAAGCGTCATTGCGAAGGAGCGCAGCGACTGCGGCAATCCAACTTAATTTACTAGATTGCTTCGTCGCTTTGCTTCTCGCAATGACGGTGGCGGGGCTATCATAGCAAATAAGCGTCATTGTGAAGGCGGCATGGAAATAAGCGTCATTGCGAAGGAGCGCAGCGACTGCGGCAATCCAACTTAATTTAACCTCAGTTTGATGTAAGAGAGGTTATAAAGGATGGTAATTTAGTATTTTTAAGAGAAGGTTTTCGTGGTTTAAAG
>JAIXRE010000122.1 GCA_027485375.1 Rickettsiaceae bacterium
AATCATCTTGATCGCTACCAAGATATTTCATTACAACTAATTTTGACTCATTCTGCGAGCCCTGACCAACTCCAAGCAATGCTCCCATACCAAGATTACGCATTTCTCTTTCGCCAAGCACATCAATTTCAATTCCTAGAGGTTCGCATAATTGAATTACTCGCTCTGCGTAAGATTCTGGATAAAGTACATTTGCTGGCTCGCTAATTAAATCTCTGGCGAAAAATATTCCATGCGCAATTGCTTTCTTCTCTATAAAAAGCTTTTCGGCTTTATTAGGATCAAGGGCAGTAATATGGATAGCATTCAGTTTATTCTCTTCTTCTACTGCGCTATCATCATTATTTTTCTTAGTAAAATATTTATCAAATTTATATGATGCAAGTAAAGCGCCACTAGCCATAAAAGCCGCCGCCGTATCTTGCTGGAACTCAGCGATTTTACCAGTCAACTTGACTAAAACATTCGCTGCGTGCAAAGATTTCGCAACAGCAAAACTAGTACCCCCAAGCTCTTCAAGTTTTGCCATAGTCATTTTAGACTCATCGCCAAGCCCAAGCAGCACGATATTATGCACAGTACCGTTTTTATGGGTAGTAGTAAGGACTTTACTTTGAGCGAATTTACCAGCGAAGATTTGTTTGTTCTGAATAGTCTTTGAAATTAAGCCATGATAATGCTGGTCAAGTAGCATCAACTCGCTATCCATTTTTAGCTGGTCGTTGATAAAAACTATAGTAACTTGACTATCTGTTATTTCTGTATTTATAAAATTTACGTTTAGCATCTTTAAACCTACCTAAAAATATTATCTTTATATCGTAATTTGACTAAGGTTAATTCTATGACCGGTATTTCTACTTTGCAAGGCTTATTTAGCAGGCTAATAGCAAAAAATTACTTATACCAAGTCCAATTTTTAAATGATCCAAATGGATTTTGCAAAATTCATCTTTGCCCGCGTATTTAATATACGCTTCTTACGCAGACTCACTTTTAAATCCAATTGCCTTATTTAATTCTTGAGATTTGGTATTATACCCCTTGTCGGTTTACTATTAATTTTTTCACTTCTGCAATTGCTTTTGCTGGATTCAATCCTTTCGGGCAAGTCTTGGTGCAATTCATTATAGTATGGCAACGGTATAATTTAAATGGATCTTCTAAATCGTCAAGTCTTTCACCTGTATGTTCGTCTCTTGAATCAACTAGCCAGCGGTAAGCTTGCAAAAGGACTGCAGGACCTAGATATTTATCGCCATTCCACCAGTAACTAGGGCAAGAAGTAGAACAACAAGCGCATAAAATGCATTCATATAGACCATCGAGTTTTTCACGATCTTCAGGAGATTGTAACCTTTCACTACCTGAGGGGGCTGGAGTGTCTGTTTTTATCCAAGGTTGGATTGAGGCGTATTGAGCATAAAAGTGAGTCATGTCAGGTACTAAGTCCTTTACCACTTTCATATGAGGCAAAGGATAAATTTTAATATCACCTTTAATATCTTCAATAGGCTTAATACAAGCTAAAGTATTAGTACCATCGATATTCATCGAGCAGCTACCACAAATTCCTTCACGGCATGAACGCCTAAATGTGAGGGTAGAATCAACTTCATTTTTAATTTTGATTAAGGCGTCAAGCACCATTGGACCGCACTTATTCGTGTCAAGTTCATAAGTATCAAGACTTGGGTTTTCTCCAGAATCTGGATCATAGCGATATATATGAAGTTTCTTTATCTTGTCCGAATCATTTGTTTTACCTGCATGAGGTATAGAATGAGTCTTACCTTGCTTAACTATAGAATTTGGTGGAAGTCTTAATTCAGCCATAATTATCTCGTATCCTAAACAGTCGTTATGATTTAAGATAATCTATTTAGCAAGCAAATTCAAGCTTAGTATGCGATATAATAAAGCTCTTTTATAATATGAGCTAGTTTGTGATTTTGTTGCCAAACTTTGCTAATGCGCCTTAACATATATTTATTATGTCACCAGATAACTTTTGCTATTTTATAATCAAACTGCATGTATTAGAGGGTCAAAAAAACTCAAAGGTATTTTACCTTGACCTTCTGCAAATCCAAGCTTACGTTTATGATTGTGGCGTGTTATAGCTTTGATCTCTGCAATCGGTACGTTACGCTTACATATTGTTACAGTATCGCCTTTTTCTACTAACTGTAGGTATTTTGAAAAATGCGTTTTAACTTCATTAACGTTTACAAAAGCCATATTTTACCTAATCTTTATATAACCTACTTCATATCTATATTATATAACCATTTAAATGGTCATATCAATAGGCTTCTTTTCAAAGTAACTCCTAAGAGTAATTTTGTTGATAAAGCAGGTAATCAATATCATTCATTCCTTAAGGTTTTCAGTATTTCTTCCACTACTTTTTTAGCGTCCCCAAACAGCATCAACGTATTATTTCTGTAAAATAGTTCATTTTCAACGCCAGCATAGCCAGCAGCCATAGAACGTTTGACAAATAGCACCGTCTTAGCCTTCTCCACGTCAAGTATTGGCATACCAAAAATAGGGCTTGTAGGGTCATTTTTTGCCGCAGGATTTGTTACGTCATTTGCACCTATTACTAGTGCTACATCCACATTAGCAAAATCACGGTTAATATCTTCAAGTTCAAAGACTTTTTCATAATCGATATTAGCCTCCGCAAGCAAAACATTCATATGACCAGGCATTCTTCCTGCTACTGGGTGGATTGCAAAGCGCACCTGCACCCCTTCAGCTTCAAGCATTTCTGTTAGTTCTTTAATCGCATGTTGAGATTGCGCTACTGCCATTCCATAACCTGGTACAATTACTACTGAGGCGGCATTGCTTAAAAGATAAGCGGCATCTTCTGAGCTACTAGCATTTACCAGTTTATCATGCGTAGAGCTAGTACCGCTACTAACTATAGGTTTTAGAAAGGCACCAAAAATTATTTTAGCTAAAGAGCGATTCATTGCTTTACACATTATGTGACTTAATATAGCACCGCTAGCACCAACTAAAGCTCCTGTAATGATTAGTAAGCTGTTGCCTAGGGTAAATCCTATACCAGCCGCAGCCCAACCAGAATAAGAGTTAAGCATAGATACAACAACAGGCATATCAGCGCCGCCTATTGGCACAATCAATAGCACCCCAAGCAATAATGATAAAGCCACAAGCAAGTTAAAAAGCAGAAAACTCTCATTCTTCACGAATAAAGAGACAAGCGCTATCAATGATACACCTAGAAATAAGCAAAAATATTGTTGACCGTCAAACTTAATTGGCGCTGAGGATATTAAGCCTTGCAGCTTGCCAAATGCAATACATGAACCACTAAACGTCAAAGCCCCTATAGTAACGCCTAAAGACATTTCAATCAAAGCCGCAACTGGTAAATTTCCAGAAACCCCTATTGAAAAATTTTCTGGTCGCAGCAGCGCAGAATAGGCAACTAAAATCGCCGCAAGCCCTACAAAAGAGTGAAATCCAGCAACTAGCTGAGGCATTGCGGTCATTGGTATCTTCTTAGCAATAACTGCGCCAACTAAACCGCCAGCAGTTAGCGTAAGCAAAAGCGGTAATTTTTGTACTGAGTTAGGTAAATAAAAAGTAATACCCAAAGCGATAGCCATTCCTGCCATACCTATAACGCTACCTATGCGAGCTTCTTTAGGTGAGGATAAGCCTTTTAGCGATAAAATAAAACAAACAGCTGAAACTAGATAAGCTAGTTGAATGAATTGCATAGACATAGATTACTTACCACTCTTCTTTTTAAACATTTCAAGCATACGCTCAGTTACGATAAAGCCGCCAAAAATATTAATTGCCGCAAAGAAAACGGCTACATAACCAAATATACTAGAGATATCAATAATATGCTGGCTAGCAGCCATCATTGCGCCAATAATGATTATGCCAGAAATTGCGTTAGTAATAGACATTAGGGGCGTATGCAGGGCTGGAGTGACTTTCCAAACTACATAATAACCAACAAAGCAAGAGAGAGTAAAGACTGTGATTGCAAAAATCAGGGGATCAACGCCGCCCACGCTATGAGAAGCTGAATTTAGCGCTAAGTCCTTTAGCCTATCTGTCAAACTATCTGCTTGCCTAGCAATTTCTGCTGCTTGCCTAACTGCTATTGGTAATTGACTCATTTACTTCGCTCTCCTTTCAATTGACACAAATATATTAACATTTCTTGGTTAGTAAGCTACAAAGCTTTAACTACTTTACTATCTTTGGTAAGCAACATTTGTTGTACCACTTCATCCTCAAAATTAAACTTATTATCTTTGATAGCGTATTCTAGGAAATTATATAAGTTTTTAGCATATAATTTTGAGCTATCACTTGCCACCCTGCTTGCCAAATTAGACCAGCCTATAATTTTAACGCCACTTGTTATTATTACCTCGTCTTTCTGCGCACCTTCAACATTGCCGCCGCTACTGGTAGCCATATCAACAATTACAGAGCCTTCTTTCATTAGCTTAACCATATCATAGCTAATTAAGCGCGGGGCATTTTTACCTGGAATTTGGGCGGTAGTAATGACTATGTCGTAATTTTTGATAATACTAGCTAAGAACTTGTCTTGCTGAGATTGAGAATCTTCAGATAAAGACTTTGCATAGCCGCTTTTTTCTTCAAGATCCACCTTAGTTTCAGGAGAAACAAACTTTGCTCCTAAACTTTCTACCTGTTCTTTGGTAGCACTTCGTACGTCATAAGCAGAAACCACCGCGCCAAGTCTTTTGGCGGTTGCAATAGCCTGCAAACCTGCTACGCCAGCACCTAGCACTAATAGTTTAGCGGCAATAACAGTTCCAGCTGCGGTCATCATCATTGGGAAGGCACGGTCAAAATGGTAACTAGCTTCTATAACAGCTCTATAGCCAGCTAAGTTACTTTGCGATGATAACACGTCCATATTTTGTGTTTTAGTTAGCCTTGGCACAAATTCCATAGCAACACCAACCAAGTTGCTTTTAGCTAAACTTGTTATGTAATCGCTATTATTATAAGGTGAAAGCAAGCCAACTACAATAGCCCCGCTTTTAGCAAGCTTAATTTCGCTGGCGTCTCCAGATTGCAAGGATGGTTGCACTTTAAGGATGATATCAGCATCTGATAACACCTCCATTGGCTCTGCAAGCACCTTGGCGCCAGCTTCTACATAACTTTGATTAGAAAAGCCTATGCTACTTCCTATGTCATGCTCGACGCAAACAGTAAAACCTTTTTTGACAAATAATTTAGCTATGTCCGGGGTTATTGCTACTCTAGTTTCACCAAGCGCTTGCTCTTTTAATGCGGCAATTTTCATAAACCAACGATTTAATTTAAATATAAGAAAAACTTAAAATACCAACATCACACATCTATACAAGCTATTTTTATCAGCTGCGTGCTGCTATCTGCAGTCCTGTGGTGCAATTTTATCACTACTAGAGTTTGCCAGTTGCGCATATGATATTAAATAGCTATGATGTAAAATACAATTACAATTGTATAAATTTGATGACAAAATATATTCCTTTTCCTATTTCTATACTGAAAATTGCCCTCATAGCCTCGCTGTACCTTTGTTCTAATGCTTTTGGCAAGCAGAATTATGACGAGCAAAATATAAAACAATTTAAGGCTTATCTTAATGAAATAAAATCTGTAGCGGTTGATTTTACTCAACATGATACCAGCGGCAATATTAGTGCTGGTAAGTTGCTTATCAATAAACCCTATAAGTTTCGTTGTAACTACTACCCGCCTTTCCCGCTAGTAATTATTGGTAATAAAAATTATGTCTCTGTATATGATTACGAAATGGAGCATGTGAGCCGTATTAAAACTCAGGAAAATATTTTCAACTTCTTGCTAGTAGATAATTTGGATTTGGAAAAGCATTTTATAATCAAGTCCTCTAGTAAAAAAGGAGATAAATTGATTGTTACGCTCTACCACAAAGCGTCAGAGCGCAGCAGTATAGTGCAATTTAACAGCGTTACTGGTAAAATTGAGTCTCTCGCAATTATAGAAAATGATAGCGCCATCACTATAAATTTTAGCAACCTTGAAAAAGTCGCAAATTTTGATAGCAGCTTATTTGAATTCAAAAACCCTAAGTTATTTGGTCCACCAGCACGTTACGGCAAAGAAGAAATCAAGAAGACCTATACCAAATAACATTTTTAAATTTCCAAACGGATTTGGTATTAATCGCCTTTCTCACCACCTAAAAAGCCGCCAACTTGCACGATACCCTTATCTCGTCAT
>JAIXRE010000080.1 GCA_027485375.1 Rickettsiaceae bacterium
AGGCGGCAGGGAAATAAGCGTCATTGCGAAGGAGAGCAGCGACTGCGGCAATCCAACTTACTAGATTGCTTCGTCGCTTTGCTTCTTGTAATGACGGTGGCGGGGTTATCATAGCAAATAAGCGTCATTGCGAAGGCGGCAGCCTGAAGCAACCAAGTAATACCAAATCTCATTTTTAAATGATCCAAACAGATTTGGTATTAAACTGGACTAGATACTACAACCTAGGATACTTATCTGCGCGGGCGCGGTAATAGTCCAGCCTGTAATGATTATCGCTTGAAATTTCAATATGCTCACAATAAACTCGCTTTTCAAAAGCACCGCGATCCTCTTTGCGCTCTTCTCGTGTTTGCTCTATTTCTGCTAAGGAAAAGCCAGCTGCTTTGATTAATGCTAGCATAACCTCCAGCACGTCGGCAAGTTCATCCTTGAGTTCGTCTTGGTTTTGTGCTTCTAGCACCTCCTGCGTCTCTTCTAGCAATTTATTTTTTAGAGACTGAATATAATCTTCCATTTCTAAAGTTCTGCACAAAAAATTTGTTCCCTTCTCTTGGGCTAAAATCTCTGGCAATTTATCTCTGATCAGTTTTTCAATTTTAAATTTAACTTTTTCAGTCATATTATTTCACTATAATTCTGAATGTTCTTGATAAAGTATACAATATAATTCTGATTCTTTAAGCAAAGAATGATGCTCGCCTTTTGCTACTATGCGCCCTTTATCAATGACAATAATTTCATCAGCATGCTCTATGGTAGATAACCTATGGGCAATAGAGATTATGGTATTGCCTTTCATATGTTTTTTAACAAGTTCAAGAACTTGATGCTCACTTTCTCTATCTAAAGCACTAGTAGCCTCATCTAATAGTAAGATTTGAGGTTTGTATAGTAAAGCCCTAGCTATAGCTATACGCTGCTTTTGTCCGCCAGAAAGCCTGACACCTTTTTCTCCTATCGAGGTATTCAAGCCATAAGGTAACTGGTTTGCAAATTCTATTATTCCAGCAGCCTCTGCGGCAGTAATTATCTCTTCATTGCTAGCGGTTGGTCTTGAGAGAGCGATATTTGAAGTAATACTACCGGAAAAGATACTAGGGTCTTGTGGAACATAAGCGATAAGTTGTCTTACTGCCGCGGTATCACAAATTGACACATCTTGCCCTGCTACCTTGACGATACCTGAAGCTGGGTAATAGAATTTTAGCAGCAATTGCATTATGCTGCTTTTACCAGCTCCAGAACGTCCTGCTATTCCAATGAATTGTCCTGTATTTACCTTGAAGGATACGTTATCTAACACCAAAAGATCAGCCCTAGATGGATAAGAAAAAGTCACATTTTCTAGCTCAATAGCTAGTGGCTTATTGCTAATATCTAGTGTTTTATTACTATAAGATTTCTCTGTTATGCGTGCCTTATCGCCATGATGAGGAAAGAGGCTAGAATTGAGTTCAGTCAATGCAAATACACGCTCAAGAGCAGATAGAGGCGATTGAATCTCGCTGAACATTTCAGCAATCCCGCCAGCACTTGTTCCAGCTATTATGGCGTAATAAATAAATGAAATCATTTCTCCAGAAGAGGTTTCACCCATTGCTATATCAGTAGCACCAATCCAAATTACTACAGCAATAGCAAATAATATAACCAAAATTGCTAGCGCAAAAAATAAAGAACGAATTTTCAATCTCTTTGCTTCACGTTTTAAGTAGAAATTTGTCTTGTCAGTAAAGTCAATAACCTTGTTATTTTGCTGGTTGAAAGCATGGAGGGTGCGAATATTCGTAAGGGTTTCTTCAATATTTGAAGCTACATTACCTTTAAGCTCAAGGACGCTTTTAGCAAGAATCCTAACATATTTTGCAAGAGCAATAAGTGGTATCAGGAGCAGCGGAATAGTTACAACTACCATCAATGCAAGCTTCTGATTTTGTAAAAACATTAGTGCTACAGCCCCAATTAGCATCACTGAATTACGGATAAAGAAGGACAAGAAATCAATAATTAGGCGAGAAACGATATCTAAATCTGAGGTAAGGCGGGAAATAACGTCGCCAATTTTTAGTTCTTCAAAATGAGCGACATCGATACTTAGCAGCTTACTATATGCATCAATTCGAATTCTACTAACAACTTTTTCAGCAATACTATTTATAAAATATGAACGAAAGAAACTACTGGCACTAAAGACAAGTATTAACACGCCCATCAAGGTTACAGCATTGTTTATCTCATCAATTTTATTGTCAGTTAAGCCCTGATCTACTAAATATTTAAAAGAAATGCCAAGCATTAGTAATGCCAGAGAGACAGATAGCAATGAGAGTGTGACAATAGCCAAATCCATTTTATAGGATTTGAGGTAATGCAGTAATTTCTCTAATGCGCTAGAAGAAATAAACACTCTATTATTGTTTTTAGTTTTCATATCGTTAAATCAAAATTAATTTTTAGTTCTTTGGTTAGTAACGGCAGCAGTTCAGTGCCATTTTTAGTTTTCCACGTGCCATCTATATGGCGAAAATGATAAGGACCACTAATTGGCGAAGCAAGCCAAATTTCTTGTATGGTAGAATGTTTATTTATAATAAAAGTACCGCTAGCGGTCTTAAGGCTTATAATATCACCTAAGAAATCAAGGTCTATTTCGCCATTTTTGTCCTCGTCCTCGATAATATCTACCAGAGAATTTAAAGTTGAATCCGCTATTTTACTAAAACTGCTATTGTCAAAAGCATTAGATGCTGCGTTATGTTGCATTTTTGTTCTTTTTTTTACAATTTTATCTATAATAGTTTTAGTGCTTAAACATAAATATGATATACGATAATGGCAATACCAAATCAAATCGCTTTAACAGGCGTCGTTTATATAAAATATATTGATGAAATTACAGCTCCAAATCTAGGTGACACCTTGCTATTATTAAATGACGACGCCATCAGTGCTATGGCTAGTGATTATGAAAATACCACATTCAGCGGTTACATCAAAGCAAAAGTTTACGACGGCTTAGTTTGGCAACTTATGGATATAGGGGAATTTTGTCTTGAAAAAGAAAATAGATTCACAAAAAAACAGCGAGCAATTGACAGCGCTATGTTGTGTCGTGATATAATGATTATAAATAAGGGTAGGGCGCTTTACCGTACGTACCGGGGGCACTTTACTACTGAAAAATACGAGCAGCAACCATATATCAGGAAATCAAGTAATCGTGGTAGAAAATAAGCCTCACCAAAAAGGTAATAACGATAGAGCAAACGCTCTTAAAGAACAGCTTGAGGAAGCCAAGTTAGAAAGTCCTGCAAGCTCATCAGAAGCTAGTATGCAAGATATATATGCTCAGCTGGCTGAAGAGGAGGGTTTTTTTCAAGATATAGAGCATATACTTTCTGCTATTAACGATAATGATGTGAATTTAAGCTCGTTGCAGGCGCAAATTTTAGCGCTAATTAAAAAGTACCTAGCGCGCGTTCTTGATGGCAAGCTAGGTGATAAGTATAGGGAAAAACACGCTGAACTATTAAAAATCGATGACACAAGGCTTAACGGTGACTTGCTAGAACTTAGCAAGTATATAATAGAGCAGAAAAAGCCATTAATAAAACAAGAAAAACAGGAAGTTATAGACGGTAAATACGAATCTGCTAGTATTCAATCAAAGAAGGATTTAGGGCGTATTATAAAAAACCTTGCAGTATATGAAATATATAAATGCATGAATCCAAATAGGCTTGCTGGCGAGACTAAGAAGGATAATTTTATCCATAATGTAATAATTAGGGGTGCTAAATATGCAATGCAGAAGGCTAGTAAAGCTGAATTAAAGAATTATTCACCAAGTTTTATAAAAAGTTTAGAAAAAGATCACACTAAATTTAAAAGTCAAAACCGCACTCTTGGACTAGGGCGGTAATGAGATTTGCTATTACCTTTTTAGTTCATAATTATCAATAAGCTTAGTATGTTCATAAAGCGCTTGTTTTTCTGAATTTATAATATGTTCTATTTTTTCTGTTAAGCTGCGCACATCCTGCTTTTCTTCAGTTGTTTCTGGATATAATACATCAACAATTTTAACTTGTATTTCTCCTGGTCGTTTTACCCAAAACCCTTTTGGCCAGTACATTCCTGCATTATGCGCTATTAAAACTATAGGAACATTCGACATCACAGCTAGTTTCACTGCGCTTGGTTTAAATTTTGTTGTCTCCTCGGGTTTTAACCTAGTACCTTCTGGAAAGATAACAAGCCATATACCGGCTTTAAGCTTTTTTTGTCCTTCTCTTAAGATCTGCTTTACAGACATACTATCTGAGCGATCTACTGCTATTGGATCAACAAGTTTTAAGCCCCAGCCTAAAAATGGTATCTTAAATAACTCCTTTTTCATTACCCATGAACATTCTGGAATAATAGTTTGAAAAAAAACGTTATCCCAAAAAGATTGATGATTAACAAGGACTACAGCAGTTGTTTTTGGTAATTTATCTAGCCCGCTAATTTTATAACGAAGCCCGCCTACCACTTTAGTTAGCCAGATAAATGTGTGTGAGAAAATCATAGCAAATATATGCTTTATCTTCCTATTACCAAATCTTAATGGCAGGTACGAAACCAGCATGAAGGTGATTGTAAAAATAGTTATTGTTAGGTAAAAACCTAGTACTCTAAAAATCCAAAACATAGCGTAATTATTTATTCATTCTAATTTGGCAAATGTTATTTACGTAACTTAAGTAAAACCTAGCTAGTAAACCAACACCACTTTATAAAGAAAACATAATAGCATAAAATACCTCAATTATCCAAAAGAATTAATCTAAAATAATAATTAAGTAGCAGTTTAATTTGCAGCTATTAATATTTTATACCAAATCCCATTTTTAAATAATCCAAACGGATTTTGCAAGACTCGTCTTTGCGCACGTATTTAATATACGCTTACGCAGACTCACTTTAAAATCCAATCGCCTTATTTAATCTGGTATTTGGTATTACTCCTCTGGTAATAAAATTTCTCTTTTTCCACTATGATTTGGTGGCGAAATGATACCTTCTCTTTCCATTCTATCAACTATATCAGCCGCCTTATTATAACCTATTCTTAAGCACCTTTGTATATAGCTAGTAGAGACTTTACGTTCAGTTTTTACTATCTGCACAGCTTTTTTATAAATAGAAGCTTCGTCACTACCACCATCTGCTACATTAATATCTAGATCTTCTTCATCAGGCTGTTCGGTTACTGCTGAAATATAATCAGGCATGCCATTGTCTCTAAGGTAATTAGTCACTTGCTCTACTTCTTTATCATCAACAAAAGGTCCATGCACCCTGCTAATTTTAGAACTATTACCCATATATAACATATCACCCATACCAAGAAGCTGCTCTGCTCCTTGTTCACCTAAAATAGTACGGCTATCAATTTTAGACGTAACTTTAAAACTAACTCTACTTGGAAAGTTTGCTTTAATGACTCCAGTAATAACGTCTACAGATGGACGCTGCGTTGCCATGATAATATGGATTCCTGCCGCCCTTGCCATTTGCGCTAAGCGCTGTATTGAGGTTTCGATATCCTTTCCAGCCACAAGCATTAAATCTGCCATTTCATCTACGATAACTACAATAAAAGGTAATTTTTCCATGCTAATAGGTATGGATTCGTAAATAGGCTTGCCAGTTTCTGGGTCAAATCCTGTTTGCACTGTCCGTTCAAGCACCTTACCAGTACTAGCAGCCTCTAGTATTTTCATGTTATAGTTAGCAATATTACGCACTCCAAGGTTTGACATCAACCTATAGCGGTTTTCCATTTCTTTTACCGCCCATTTTAGAGCTACAATAGCTTTGCCTGGTTCTGTAACTACTGGGGTTAGGAGGTGCGGTATATTATCATAAATGGAGAGCTCCAGCATTTTAGGATCAATCATAATTAGCCTGCATTCGCTAGGAGAATACCTATAAAGCAAAGACATAATCATAGTATTAATTGCTACGGATTTACCAGACCCAGTAGTACCAGCAACAAGTAAATGAGGCATTTTAGCAAGATCAGCAATATATGGCTTACCAGATAAATCTTTACCAAGAATCAAAGGCAGCGACATATCTTGATTTTGATATTCAGGAGTTTCAATTAATTCACGTAAGCAGAAAAAAGCCCTTTGTTTATTAGGTAGTTCGATACCTAGGACGTTCCTACCAGGTATTACAGATATTCTAGTTGAAACTGCAGATAATGACCTGGCTACATCGTCTGATAGCCCTATAACTCTTGAAGATTTAGTACCTGCTGATGGTTCAAATTCGTATAATGTTACAACTGGTCCTTGGCTTACGTCGATAATTTGTCCTTTGACACCAAAATCAGCTAGCACGCTTAATAGCTTTTCTGCATTCTGCTTAAGTTCTTGAGTAGTTTCTGCTTTAATTTGCTGGTTACCAGCTGGTCTAAGAAGTTCAATAGGTGGCAGCAACCCTATGTTTAAGGCTTGTTTTGACGCTGCCACATGGTTTCGTGCTACTTGCTGAGTACTCGGTTGATATTCACGGTCATATGATTCAGATTTATCCTCCTCAGGATAAGAATTACTATCGCTAGGATATTTGCTATTTTGGTAATCTTCTGCATATGCGACTACAGGAGCTTTTTTGATTGATGCAAATTTAGTATTATTACTGGTCTGTTCAGGCTTTTTTGAAAACCAACTAAAACTTATTTTAGGAGTCGTTGGTAATTTTATTGTCCCCAGCAAAGGATATGTCTTATCAAGCGTTCCTTGTACTTTATTTGCAACATTCGCATATACTTGAAAACTAATGCCAAGTGCTAGAAATATAAAAAATGGCGTCAAAATAAGCAGACCTAAAATAGCTAATGGCTCGATTTGGTGCAATGCATGGTACATTATATTGCCAAAAGCGCCGCCGCTACCAGCAGGCAATTCCTTAATTTGCAGGGGAGTAATGGCTATTGCAAAGCCAAATAACGCTAGGATCATCATCACAATTTTAAATGACGCCCACGCTAATTCTAAACGTTTATATAAAATAGTGCCCCAAGAAATATAGCACAGAGGAATTATAAATACGCCTATTCCAAATAATTGATAACAAAAATCAGCCAAGTAGGAGCCAAAATAACCTAGCAAATTCTGTGGCGCTTTTTGGGTAACTAAATCAAAAGAAGGATCGCTTGAACTATAACTTAGCAAAGCAATAAGCATTACCATTCCTATAGAATATAAAATAACCGCTTGCACTTTAGGGTTAGCAAAAAAATCCTTCATAATTAACTGCCTAAAATATTTGATACTGATTTTGTTAAGAGCGCAGCAAGGCTTTTATCACAGCTTGTATTCCAATCGTAATAAGAAGTATTTGCACCATAAAAATCTACTCCTAGCTTGCGCAATTTGTTAGGGTAAAAATGACTTTGAAATGACCTTACTACACAATTTGTTTGGTAATCAAATATTCCTGTTTCCATAATTTGGTAGCCCATAGCCTTTAAAGAGCCTTGCAAAGACTCAACTTGTTTTCCTTCATCGCCAAATTTCGCTAATAGAGAGTCTTCATCATCATTGACATTATGCCATAAACCAACCTGATGCGCTGCCATATATTGCCAGTCAAAAAAGATACCAGGGTCAATTTTCCTATCAGGAGCTATATCAGAGTGACCCAAAATATTAGCTGGCGGTATGTCATATAGTTTAGCTAAATGTCGGCATAAAAGTGCGCAGCTCTCCATCTGTTTTGCATTATAAGCGGAGCGTCCAAGATTATCAAGCTCGATGCCTATAGAATAATTATTAAGTTTTTCTAAACCCTGCCAGTAGCTAGTTCCTGCATGCCATGCAACTTTTTTGTCATCAACCAGCTGCAATATTTCTCCATTTTCCTTAATCACGTAATGAGCGCTAACCTGCGCTACAGGGTCGCATAACCTTTTTAGTGCGTCCACTAATACCATTTCAGTGTAATGAATAATAATAAAGCGGATTTGTTCCTGCCTATTACTATGATTAGGTGAATAAATCTGCGTTATATTCATAAAATGACTGGATAAAATTCTTTACGCACGTTATCATACAGCAGTTTTGCATTATTGGCAAATTACCATTTATACCAATTCTAAATAATATATTTGAGCAGATAGAATGAAAGACAAACAAGACGTAAAAACCAACAATTCTTCAAGTGAGATTAAATCTTTTTTCTACATAATTATCTTAGCGCTAATCTTCAGGGCTCTAGTAATGGAACTATTTGTAGTGCCAACGGGTTCAATGAAGTTAAACATCCTTGAAGGAGATTACATTTTATCAACTAAATATTCTTATGGCTATAGCAACCATTCTCTACCTTTTAGCCCAAATTTATTTAGCGGTAGGATTCTAGCTAGCGAACCTCAGCGTGGAGATATCGTTATTTTTCGTCCACCAGTAAATATGGATATGAGGTATATTAAAAGGCTAATAGGCCTGCCAGGAGATAAAGTGCAGCTAATTAATGATGTAGTTTATATTAATGATAAACCTGTCGCTCGTGAAGAGGCTGGAGAAGTAGTTGGTGAAGACGGTTTAACCTATAGGAGGTATAAAGAAACATTACCTAATGGCAAGAGCTACTTTGCTTATAAATTTACTAACGAAAGTTGCTCTACAGAGCCATTTTATGTACCACAAGATCACTTTTTTTTCGTAGGTGATAATAGAGATGATTCTGGGGATAGTAGGACAATACTTGGTTATGTGCCATTTGAGAATTTTATAGCCAAAGGAAGGTTTGTTATCTTCTCAACCAAACAATGGTTATGGGTTGATAGTGCTAACGTGTCACAGAATTTAATGCAAATATGGGGTAGGATTTTGCCTTGGTTTTCTTCTATTAGGGTAAACCGTATTTTTGAAGTGCTATAAAGTTTGTGCGCTTTTGCGCATCCTAGAAACTCTTATACCAAATAAAAAATAAACTACTGGTTATTTTTTATTTGACACGACGCACTACTGGTGTATACTCACCTTACAAACCGGAGATGTTTGATACATCTAGGTCTTAAATCACAGGGCTGTTTAATTTTATTGCAGCCCTGACAATTCTAAAATTTCAAGTAGTCTTTTTGCGCAAGGAATAACAGGTAGACTCACTTTTAAATCCATTTGCCTAATTTAATCTAGATTTGGATACCACAATATATATGGTACGTCAAAAAAGCATCATCATATTAGGTACAGCTTTTCAGTCTCTCATAATACAATAAAGCCTTGTTATTCGATGTATTTTATTTATCTAGGAAAATAGCACGATATCAATATATAGTATGTTCTATAAAGAAATATACTATATATGCAAAATTGTTATTGAACAAGGAGTGCTTTTGGTATTTACTATAGACATAAAAATTAAATAGCAATTATTTTAAGTATAAGTAGGATACGATGAAATTCACAGTTAGTACAAACCAAGAGCGCAATGAATTATTAACTAACTTTGGTAAAACGGTGTTAAAGGATCGTTACCTGATGGCAGATGAGGATTTCCAAGACTTATTCGCCCGAGTTAGTAGCTATTATGCCGACAATGAGCAGCATGCTAACCAATTATATAACTATATCAGTAAATTATGGTTTATGCCAGCAACGCCTATTCTTAGCAATGGCGGCACTGATAGAGGTATGCCTATATCATGTTTCCTGAATGAAACAGACGATAGTCTAGATAGTATAAAATACCTTTGGGATGAAAATGTGGATTTGGCGTCGAAGGGCGGTGGTATAGGAAGTTACTGGGGTAATGTCCGTTCCATTAACGAACGGGTGCGTGGTAATGGTAAAACCTCTGGTATTATACCTTTTATCAAAGTGCAAGATTCAATGACACTAGCGATATCTCAAGGGTCGCTAAGGCGTGGTAGCGCAGCAGTTTACCTGCCTATAAACCATCCAGAAATTGAAGAATTTATTGATTTAAGGCGTCCAACTGGTGGTGATATTAACCGTAAAGCTTTAAACATTCATCACGGCGTTGTAGTGAGTGATGCTTTCATGGAAGCTGTAGAAGAAAATAAGGACTGGGAGCTAGTTAGTCCGCATGATGGACATGTTGTAAGTACAGTCAAAGCTAGAGACCTTTGGATAAAGCTACTTACTACTAGGATTGAAACAGGAGAGCCTTATATTTTGTTTATCGATACGGTAAATAGATATATCCCAGAACACCATAAAAAACTAGGGCTGTATGTTAAAACTTCAAATCTCTGCAGCGAGATAACCCTTCCAACAGGAATTGATCATTTAGGTAATTCAAGAACTGCTGTGTGCTGCTTATCTTCATTAAATCTTGAATATTTTGATGAATGGCAAAAAGATCCTGAATTTATTCCTGCTATTATGAGATTCTTAGACAACGTACTTGAGGATTTCATTAATAAAGCGCCAGATAGCATGAGTAGGGCGCGTTATTCAGCTATGCGTGAACGCAGCGTTGGTCTTGGAGTTATGGGCTTTCATTCGTTTCTCCAGCTACATGATGTGCCTATGGAATCTGTTATGGCAAAAGTTTGGAATAATAAAATTTTTGAACATATAAATAGTCAAGTGAACACTGCCTCTACAAAGCTAGCAGAAGAAAGGGGAGCTTGCCCTGATGCTGCAGAAGTTGGCGCGATGGAGCGGTTTAGTAATAAAACTGCTGTTGCACCAACTGCCTCAATTTCAGTTATTGCTGGTAATTCTTCACCAGGAATAGAGCCTTATGCTGCTAATAGCTTTGTACAAAAAACGCTTACTGGTTCATTTAATGTGCGTAACAAGAATTTGGAGAAATTGCTAGATAGCAAGGGCTTTAACAATGATCAAGTTTGGTCTTCTATTGCCACTCATGAGGGGTCTGTGCAGCATTTAACCTTCTTATCTGAGCATGAAAAAGATGTATTTAAGACAGCTTATGAAATAGACCAAAATTGGCTAATAGAACTTGCGGCGGACCGTACGCCTTATATTTCTCAAGCACAATCTTTGAATATTTTTGTGCCGGGTGATGTAAGCAAAAAATACTTAAATGATATACATTTCAGAGCATGGAAAAAAGGTGTTAAATCTTTATACTATGCACGCTCTACTTCTATACAGCGAGCTGATAAAGTATCGCATAGTGTTACTGCGGTAAATTTTAACGACCTAGAACATAAGCCTGCTTCAGATAAGCTGGTAGCAAGCGAGAATGAGCTGCAAAATAAATATGATGAGTGTTTGGCTTGCCAGTAGGACGCTTATACCAAACCCCATTTTTAAATAAGGCAAACGGATTTTGCAAGATTCGTCTTTGCGCACGTATTTAATATACGTTTACGCAGACTCACTTTTAAATCCAGTTGCCTTATTTAATTCTTGAAAATTGGTATTAATTAATAATTAAAGCATTTATAAAACGGAGAGAAAATTATGTCACTACTTGATGCACAACCTATTTATAAGCCATTTTCATATCCTTGGGCATATGAGGCATGGCATACGCAGCAGAAAATCCACTGGCTGCCTGAAGAAGTGCCGCTGGCTGATGATATAAAAGACTGGAAATATAATTTAAGCCCAGGCGAGAAGCATTTGCTAACACAAATATTTCGTTTCTTCACTCAAGCGGATATCGAAGTAAATAACTGCTATATGAAACATTATTCTCAAGTATTTAAGCCAACTGAAGTGCAGATGATGCTTTCAGCTTTCTCAAACATGGAGACTATTCATATTGCAGCTTATTCGCATTTGCTAGATACAATAGGGCTGCCAGAAGCGGAATATCAGGCGTTCCTTAAATATAAAGAAATGAAGGATAAATACGA
>JAIXRE010000048.1 GCA_027485375.1 Rickettsiaceae bacterium
AGTTTATTTGCGTTCCAATCCTTTTGCAACCCCTTTACTTCAACCGCTCCTTTACCTCCCTTACACCAAACTCAGGTTATATTAAAAAGCCCTACTATAGAAAAACTCTCCAAAGAGGAACAACAAGACCTAGAACAATTTTTATCAGGTAAAGTTTTAAAGTTGATTAAGCCAGAAGTAGCCCAAAAACTTATTCAAACTGCAAAAGCTGAACAATATCTTAAAATTGCTGCTTATGCCGCAAGTGCTATTAGCCAGCTTTCATTTGATGCAGAGCAATTAGATACTGGTATTAAGGCAGGAAGGTTGTCCCCAGCTTCTGGCTATAACCATAACGAGGAGATAAAAATTCTAGGAGATATTAGTGCTAGCGAAGATAGCTACCTGAGTTCGAAACTATAGTAGATTGAGTAGTATAAAAGCAGAAAAGTTGAAATACTGAGTCAAACAAACAGGAAGTCTTTCGGCATACTTAGAGTTAATGAACCCATTAACTCTAAGTCCTATAGAATGCTTCTTATTTGTTCCCCTAGATATACCTAAGATTTAGACGCCCTTTTTCGATCATTAGGATTTAACATAGCTTTACGTAAACGTATAGATTTTGGCGTTACTTCCACCTTTTCATCATCCTCGATATAAGCGATTGCTTGTTCAAGAGTCATTATTACTGGTGGTGTAAGACGAATTGCCTCGTCTTTACCAGAGGCACGAACGTTTGATAGTTGCTTGCCTTTTAGCGGGTTAACTTCTAAGTCGTTATCTCTACTATGCTCTCCAATAATCATACCTTCGTAAACTTTTTCACCTGGCTTGATAAACATTTTACCGCGGTCTTCAAGGTTCCAAAGAGCATAAGCAACAGATTCTCCATTGCCATTAGACATTAAAACACCATTGCGGCGACCAGGAATCGCTCCGCGATAAGGTCCGTATTCATGAAAAACTCTATTCATGATACCGCTACCACGTGTTTCTGTTAAAAACTGTCCATGGTAACCTATTAAACCACGTGAAGGTCCGTGGAAAGTGATACGGGTTTTACCACCTCCAGATGGACGCATATCAGTCATTTCAGCCTTGCGAGCGCTCAGAGATTCAACCACAACACCAACAAATTCACTATCAACGTCTACCTGAATCTCTTCAATAGGCTCTAAACGTGCGCCATTTTCATCAGTTTTATATAGCACTCTAGGACGACCAATGGACAATTCAAAGCCCTCTCTGCGCATGGTTTCTATTAACACACCAAGCTGCAATTCACCTCGTCCTGCTACTTCAAATGAGTCTTTATCATCACTTTGGGTAACGCGTATCGCAACGTTACCTTCAATCTCACGCATTAACCTTTCGCCAAGAACTCTTGAGGTAAGCTTAGACCCTTCAAGCCCTGCAAGAGGTGAATCGTTAACAGAAAAAGACATCACCAAAGTTGGAGGATCAATAGGCAGCGAAGGTAAAGCTTCCATAACCTCTAGAGCACAAACCGTATCAGCAACAGTAGCATTTTCAATACCAGCAATAGCAATAATATCACCAGCATGCGCTTCATCAATAGGTACACGCTCTAAACCACGAAAAGCTAGTACCTTACTAACCCTAGCATTTTCTAGTACGTTACTATCTCTATTTAGCACCTTTACTGGTTGGTTTACTTTAACTACGCCGCTATAAACACGACCAGTCAAGATACGTCCAAGGTAAGGGTTGTATTCACGAGTTGTAACAAGCATTGAAAAAGGCTGGTTAATATCGGCTACAGGAGCTGGAACGTGATTAATGATTAAGTTAAATAGAGGTGACAAATCCTTTCTTTCATCCTCTAATTTTGCAGCGGCAAAACCAGCTCTACCAGAGGCATACATAATAGGAAAATCAAGTTGCACATCATTAGCATCAAGCGCCATGAACAACTCAAATATTTCATCGACAACTTCGCTAATCCTTTCGTCAGGGCGGTCAATTTTATTAATTAAAACTATAGGATTCAAACCTAATTTCAGTGCCTTAGAAAGCACAAATTTAGTTTGTGGCATTGGTCCTTCTGATGCATCAACTAAGAGCACGACCCCATCTACCATACTTAAAATACGTTCTACTTCTCCACCAAAATCAGCGTGACCTGGCGTATCGACGATATTAATCCTGCAATCATTCCATATAACCGAGGTACATTTAGCTAGAATAGTGATACCACGTTCACGCTCCAAAGCGTTAGAGTCCATCGCACGTTCTGCTACACTTTGGTTTTCTCGAAATGTACCACTTTGTTTTAACATATTATCAACCAAGGTAGTTTTACCATGGTCAACGTGAGCAATAATAGCAATATTACGGATAGCAGACATAATCGATAAACTCTTATAAAGTATTTAAATGCTGTATTATATACTAAACTCTTAAATAAGTCGATCAATAAGATTTAGAAATTTGCCGCAGTGCAACAGAATGCATTTTTACTGAAATAAGTAGTTGAAAAACATAATGTACTTTTACTATAATTAAACTAGTAATTAATTATAGAGGAACAAAGAATGGATCGATTACCTAAAAACCAAAACCCAAATTTTTTAGAGGGCTTTGAAATGGACGGAGCTGCGCATATCAGAGGTGCAGGTGTAATAAATTTAAATCCTTCAGTAGAGGAAAGATTAGGAATATTGCCTCTTGAAAGGGCAACCACTGTTGGGGCTGTTAACTCTGCAGAACCACCAGTAACAACTTCAATTTCTCAAACTTTACAATTTGGAATATCGGAGTTAGAGTATCTTAATGTTGTCGCAAGCACAGTAAGTTCCAGTACAATAAGTGCCAGTACAATAAATGCTGGATCTATTAACTTTGCAGGAGCATCAATAGTAAGCTCAACTTCTCAAACTTTGCAATTTGGAATGTCAGAGTTAGAGCATCTTAATGCTGCCGCAGGCACAGTAAATGCCAACACAATAAATGCTGGAGCTACTAGCTTTGCAGAACTATCAGTAATAGGCTCAACTCAAACCGTACAATTTGAAAGATCAGAGTTAGAGCATCTTAATGTTACGCTAAATGCCGCAACCTTCCTGCAACCTGTCCAACAAGCGCATCCTCAGGTTGTTGTAATGGCAGATATTACGCTAAATGCCGTAGTCCTCCCGCAGCCTATCCAACAAGAACAGCCTCTATTTGTTGTAATGCCAGGAGTAGGTGTAACACTAACTCCAAATTTTGATGGTAATTTTAATACTATGTTGCACCAAGGGGCACGAATTGTTTGCGGCGCTAATCAATATGTAGCTGAGGGAAACATTACTATAATCAGGCAATTAACTACCTCACAATCAGGAGCTATGCGCCTAGAACTTTCGACAGGAGAAATAGAATTGATAGGAGAGATGAGCCTAGGAGATTTTGGAGGATAAGCTAAAAATACTATAGTTCTACCTTATAATAAAGACACTGAGGCGAGCCTCTTCTGCTCCATTTGAGAATTATTTAATTGAATTTATAAGAGCATGATATATGCTAGAGCTTTACTTTTTATAAGCTAGATATCTCGATGTTCGAACAATTCCTAACTTTACTAATGGAGCAACACTCAGCCTTATCACCGCAAATATATTTTATCTTGCAAGGCACTATTGTTACCTTGCAATATAGCATAAGTGCAGTATGTTTTGGACTAGTTATTGGCATCATCCTAGCCATACTAAAAGTACATAGAAATATTTTTTTAAGGTTCTTAGCAGATAGTTATACTTCGATTTTTCGTGGCACTCCTTTGTTGATACAACTAACTATAATATATTTTGCTCTGCCAGGATTAATTGGTATAAAATTAACCGCTTTTGCAGCTGGCGTTATTGCCTTTTCTTTGAACTCAGGCGCTTATGTCTCTGAGGTTATAAGAGCTGGTATAAATTCAGTTGATAAGGGGCAAGTTGAGGCGGCAAAAGCTCTAGGTATTCCGCCTAGCTTAATTATGAAAGATATTGTGTTGCCGCAAGCCATTAGAAATATTTTTCCTTCCTTAATTAACGAACTAATTAACTTGATCAAAGAGTCTGCCTTAATCTCAACGATTGGTGAGATGGACTTAATGAAAAGAGCGCAAATTATTTCTGCAGAGAGCTACAGCTTTTTCACGCCTATGTTAATTGCTGCCGCTAGTTACTATATTTTAGTGCTGTTAATTAGTAATATAGGGAAATTTATAGAAAGGCGAATAGCTTTATGATTGCACTGGACAAAATAAGCAAGAAGTTTGATGGACATTACGCTATCAAGGATATAAACCTCACATTTAACGCTAAAGAAACGGTGGTTATTATAGGTTCTTCTGGTAGTGGTAAATCAACTTTGCTACGCTGCATAAATCATTTAGAAGAGCCCAGTAGTGGCAAGATATTTATTGATGGTGTTAAGCTAACAGCTAGAAATCGCAGAAAACTATGCTTAAAAATTGGTATGGTCTTTCAAAATTTTCATCTTTTTCCTCATATGAATGTTAAGGAAAACCTTACTTATGGACCAGTAAATGTGCTTGGTAAAAGCCATAGTGATGCTGAAAAAGAAGCTGAGGAAGTGCTAAGGCAATTTGGTTTAAAGGAGAAACTCCTGTCAATGCCGAAAGATTTATCTGGTGGGCAAAAGCAACGAGTAGCGATTTGTAGAGCGCTGGTGATGAATCCAGAAATTATGTTATTTGACGAGCCAACCTCGGCTTTAGATCCTGAGGTAATCAAGGACATAATAGAAGCCATTAATATGCTGAAGTCTAAAATGACAATGATTGTTGTAACCCACCATCTTAAATTTGCAAAAGCTATTGCAGATCGCGTGATTTTTATGGATCGTGGGCTTGTACTTGCAGATCAGCCAGTTGAAGAGTTTTTTGCTAACCCTAAATCACAAAGAGCTAGGTTATTTTTAGATAATATTGGCGACCTAATGTGAGCCCGTCTTTATGCTAAAGGACATACTAACAATTTTATCTGAAGCATTTTGGTTGCTAATTTTTTGGCTTGTATTACTCTTGCCGTTAATAAGTTTCAAATTTGGTATTATGCACCCTATCTTACCAGCTCTTGAAATTATATTTGTCTATTATTTCAGTTCAAACCATAAGCTACTTTTTTGGCTGGTATTTATTGCAGGTATTTTATTTGACA
>JAIXRE010000124.1 GCA_027485375.1 Rickettsiaceae bacterium
TTTGTAAAAATCTCATCTATAATAACAGGATTTAGTCCTGCATTAATAGTTTTACGAGTAACAAGTTCTAATAAAAAACAACCAACACGATTTGCAATAAACCCCGGCGTATCGTTACAGTGAACAATAGTTTTGCCAAGCGAATAAGTTAGAAATTTGCTAAGTTGTTGCTCCACTGCGGGTGCGGTTTTATCATTTGTTACCAGTTCCAGCAGCTCCATATAGCGAGGCGGATTAAAAAAGTGCGTAATAATAAAGCGAGATTTTATATCTTCAGGCAAGCCATCTTGCAAGGTAGCAAGCGTTAAAGTCGAAGTATTTGAGGCAAGCACTGCCCCTTGTTTCATATAGGGCAATATTTTAGTGTATAATTGCCGCTTTAGCTCTATTTTTTCTATTATAACTTCAATAACTAAATCACAATCACGAATTAAATCTAGATTCTCGTCCAAATTACCGGCGATTATATGTTTAAGCTTACTATGATGCGCTAATGCGGCTGGCTTTTGAGTCTGAAGGCGCTGGAGCGCCTGCTGCACTATCTCATTCTTGTTACTGCCACTTGCGGCAATATCTAATAAGACAACGTCCAGTCCTGCATTTGCAATAACAGCCGCAATACCCGCCCCCATCACACCAGCACCAATGACGCATATTTTATTTATCTCTTTACTCATTTAAGTTACCATATTATATTAGAAACTAACTATTAGTTGAAATGTTGATAATTAGAATTTTTTATTCTACAAGCAATGCGTTTAATGATATAACACTAATAGACCTTGTGCGAAAGTCTACTACAGAGAGTAATTTGTGCGTCGATCCGGTGCTCAAATCCTCACGTACATTAGTACGCTGCGGTTTTGCGCTCCGTGTCTCCTACAAATTCCTTCTCTGTAGTAGACTTTCGCACAAGGTCTAATAAGGTCTAATATATAAATTATAACAAACATTAGCATTAATATGCAAGTTACAGACATCAAAGCAGCCAATTTTTTAGACGCGCTAAATCCAGAGCAACTTGAAGCCGTCATGCATACTGAAGGACCTTTATTAGTACTAGCAGGGGCTGGAACAGGCAAAACCAAGGTGCTAACGTCTAGAGTTGCAAACATAATCACTAGCAAACTTGCAGAGCCACGTAACATTCTTGCTGTGACATTTACTAACAAAGCCGCAAAAGAAATGAATGAGCGGATTAATTCTCTGGTTAATGGTTTTGGCGCTACTATAGGTACTTTCCACTCGATAGCGGCAAAAATACTGCGATCACATGCTGAAAGCCTATATACCTATACTGAACACACGATAAATCAAAACTTCACTATTATCGATTACGACGATCAAATGAAGCTAATTAAGCAGATATCTATTGACCTAGGAATTGATTCTAAAACTTATGTACCTAGAACGCTACAGGCGATTATCTCACGCTGGAAAGATATGGGATTATTGCCACATAAAGTATCTAATTCAGATCTTAAATTACCTGCTCAAAAATATGCTAAACTGGTTTATCATGAATACCAAAAACAGCTTGTAGCCTCTAATGCTGTCGATTTTGGCGACTTATTATTATATAACAATGAACTTTTTATTAATAATCAGGAATTACTAAAATATTATCAGAATAGATACACCTATATTCTGATTGATGAGTATCAAGATACTAATCCTGTACAGTATCTTTGGGCACGTATGCTAGCTAGTAGCTCTAAGAATATTTGTTGCGTTGGTGATGATGACCAGTCTATTTATAGCTGGCGCGGAGCAGAAGTTGGTAACATTTTACGCTTTGAAAAAGATTTTCCAAATGCAAAAGTAATAAAGCTAGAGCAAAATTATCGTTCAAGTTCAGAAATATTATTAGCCGCTTCAAGCTTGATTGAAAATAACAAGAATCGTCACGGCAAGACTTTATGGACTAATAAAAATTCTGGCGAGAAAATCAAGATTATCTCCTGCTGGAATGATAAAGAGGAAGCTCGCTTTGTTGTAGCAGAAATAGAAAGGTTTGTAGCAGAAAAAAAATATAATCCTAATAGCATTGCTATCTTGGTTCGTGCGGGGTTTCAAACTAGGGCTTTTGAAGAAGTATTCATTAGCAATGCAGTGCCGTATAATATTATAGGAGGCTTGCGTTTTTATGAACGAATGGAAATAAGAGACATACTAGCTTATATAAGAATTACCCTAAACACAAATGATAACCTCGCTCTTGAACGTATCATCAATGTTCCAAAACGGGCGATAGGTAATACAACGTTAAAACATATAAAGGATTATGCTAGTGAGCATAATTTGCCTATCTTAGCAACTATAGAGCATATGCTTAAAGTTGGTTTGTTTAAAAATAAGGTCCATGAAAGCTTGAACAAATTAGTTACGCAATTTGCTAACTGGCACCAAAGCTATAAAACTGAGCAGCCCCTAGAAGTAACAAAAAGGATTCTAGACGAGTCAGGCTACCTTGCCATGTTAAAAGAGGATAAAACACCTGAAGCTAGAGCACGGCTAGAGAATATTAACGAAATGCTGAGGGCTATTAACGAGTTTGGAAATATCCAAGATTTCACTCAACATGCTAGTTTGGTGATGGAAAATGACAATTTAGAGTCTAATTTTGGCGGCGCAATAAATGTTATGACTTTGCATGCGGCTAAAGGCTTAGAGTTTGACTTAGTATTCTTGCCTGGCTGGGAGGAGGGGGTATTTCCTCATCAAAAGGCTATTAATGAAGAGGGGCAAAAAGGCTTAGAAGAAGAACGCAGACTAGCTTATGTTGGTATTACCAGAGCTAAAA
>JAIXRE010000097.1 GCA_027485375.1 Rickettsiaceae bacterium
ATATTTTTTAAAATTATCCTTCAGTAACCTGATCTTTTAACTGCTTTGTCAATAACTGATTGACTTTCTTGTCCCTACGATCAGCGATAAGTTTAGGTGACGATAATTTTTGCAAAGCATCAAAAGTAGCCGCAATCATCGAATAAACGTTACTAGAGCCTAATGACTTTGCAACGATATCGTGCACTCCTAAAGAGTCAAAAATAGCACGCATAGGTCCACCTGCAATAACACCAGTACCAGGCTTAGCTCTTCTCAAAATTACTTTTGCAGCACCACTTCTACCAATGACATCATGGTGGATTGTTCTGTTTTGATACAGAGCAACTTTTAACATACGTTTTTTTGCTTCTTGAGTAGCTTTAGCCCTTGCTTCAGTAACTTCTTTAGCTTTACCATGACCATAGCCAACCTTGCCAGCTTTGTCACCAGTTACTACGCACGCTGAAAAAGAAAACTTTCTACCACCAGTAACTACTTTCGTAACCCGACTAACATCAACTAAGGTCTCAGTTAATGCTTCGTTTGTATTTTTTTTATCTTTAGCCATTATTTACAATACCTAGATTAAAATTCTAAACTTTTTCTTGCAGCATCAGCAAGAGCTTTAACCACACCGTGATATTTGTAACCACCTTTGTCAAATACAACCTTAGTCACTCCTATTTTGACAGCTTTATCAGCTAAAAGTGATCCAAGTTTCGCTGCAGCCGCTACATTACAGTTAGACTTTTTTAACGCTCTAATATCTTTATCTAATGTAGAGACAGATGCAATTGTTACCGAATTTTCGTCGTCAATCATTTGAGCATATATGTGTCTACTAGATTTAAAGACAGATAAACGGATTCTATCAGAAACCCTTGATATTTTTGCCCTTATTCTATTTTTTCTTATTTTAAATCTACACTTAGGAGTACGCATTTCTAGCTCTTAATTTAGTTTTTCTTGCCTTCTTTTCTTTGGACATATTGCCCTTGACGCTTAATACCTTTACCTTTATAAGGCTCTGGTGGTCTTTGCTTTACAATAACGGCAACGAACTGTCCTAATTTTTCTTTATCCGCACTATGTAAAGTTATAGCATTTTGTTTTGGTGCTGTTACTGTAATATTTTGCGGTATTTCAATTTTGGTATTATGACTTTTACCAAGAGTAAGGTTTAAATACCCAGACTTCACAGCAGCCCTATATCCAACACCATTAACTTCTAACTCTTGAGTAAATCCCTCTTGAACACCCTTGACCATGCCATTGATAATGCTTCTCGCAGTACCCCACATTGATCTGGCTTCCTTACTTTTACTTAAAGGCTGAACAACAACTTGATTATCTTGCAAGTTAATTGAAATAGCCCCAGCAAAAGTTTTTGACAAAGAACCTTTAGGTCCTTCAACCTTAACACTCAAACCATCCACTTGCATTTTAACTGTTTCAGGAATGTTTATAGGTAATTTTCCAACACGTGACATCTATTTATCCTAAAATACTTTACAAATTACTTCACCACCACAACCAAGCTTGTGAGCTTCTCTATCCGACATAACACCCCTAGAAGTGGATAAAATATAAATACCCATATTATTATAATAGCCCTTCAGGGTGCTAATGGAAGAGTAAATCCTCTTGCCTGGCTTAGAAACTTTATGTATCTCGCATATCGCAGCTTTACCGCTAGAAGAGTACTTTAACCCAACATTTATTTCAGAGATGTTAGATTTAAGCTCGGTTACTTGATAATCTTTTATATACCCTTCACCTTTTAATACGTCTAAAACCGCACATTTCATTTTTGAATAAGGAAGCGATACAGTAATCAACTTACTTTTTTGACCATTCCTAATTCTAGTTAGCATATCTGCTATTGTATCTGTCATTGACATAAAATAAACCTAATAATTTACCAACTCGCCTTTATTAAACCAGGGATTACACCCTTGCCACTTAAGTCTCTTAACATATTCCTTGATAACCCAAACTTTCTATACACACCCCTTGGTCTACCAGTTAGCTCACACCTATTTCTAATGCGGTTACGCGCTGAATTCCTAGGTAATTTTGCTAAAGCCATTACAAGATTAAATCTTTCGTCTAGAGGCAGATCTTTATCGTAAATCTTAGCTTTTAGCGCTGCTCTCTTATTGTTCAAACTACTTGCTAATTTTTTTCTTCTATTATTTTTTTGAATTGAACTTACTTTAGCCATTATATTCTCTAAAAAAATTAATTATAAAAAGGCAAATTGAATCCAGAAAGCAATAACTTCGCTTCAGCATCTGTTTTAGCACTTGTTACAAATGTTATATCCATACCACGTAGCACGTCTATTTTATCGTAATTAATCTCTGGAAAAACTATTTGCTCCTTAATACCAAATGTAAAGTTACCTCTACCGTCAAAGCTTTTACTAGAAAGCCCTTTAAATTCCTTAACACGAGGAAGAGCGACAATAACTAGCCTTTCAATAAAGTCGTACATTCTATCTTTACGCAAAGTAACTTTACAACCAATCTTCATATCTTCACGTAACTTAAATGTCGCAATTGACTTCTTAGCGCTCGTAACAACTGGCTTCTGTCCAGAGATCAAAGTTAAATCATTAACGGCATTATTGATAACTTTTGAATCTAGAACAGACTCACCAACACCCATGTTTATAACTATCTTCTCTAACCTAGGAATTTCATGCATGTTTGTATACGCGAACTCCTTTTGCAATTCTTGTTTAATCTTTTGCAGATATAATTCTTTAAATCTTAGTAGCATTATTTAGCCTCACCTATGATTTCTCCAGATTTTTTTGCAAACCTGACTTTTAAACCATTTTCTAAAATTTTATAACCAACCTTTGTTGCTTCACCTGTTTTCGGGTCAAGATGCGCGATATTGGATATGTTTATTGGCAGCTCTTTCTGGATGATACCACCTTCGCTATCTTTACTAGCTTTTGTATGTTTTTTTACTACATTTACACCAGAAACAACAGCTTTATTTTCACTTGGAAAAACCTTTAAAATCTTTCCTTTTTGCCCCTTATTTTTACCAGTAACGACGATTACTTCGTCTCCCGTTTTTACCTTTAACTTGACCATTTTAGAGCACCTCTTCAGCAAGCGAAACAATTTTAACGAATTTTTTAGTTCTTAACTCTCTAGTAACTGGACCAAAAACTCTAGTACCAATAGGCTCACCTTGCTTGTTTAGTAGAACCACAGCATTAGAGTCAAATTTTATAGTACTACCATCTTGCCTTCGCACGCCAGTTCTTGTTCTAACTATTAAAGCTCTGTGAACATCACCTTTTTTTACTTTGCTGTTAGGAATAGCTTCTCTTATCGAAACAACTATAACATCACCAAGTCCAGCAATCATATGATGCGATCCACCCAACACCTTGATACACATCACTTTTTTCGCACCAGAGTTATCTGCAACATTTAAGATGCTTTGCATCTGAATCATAACTTTACTTCCACTTAAATCAGAGAATTAATAACGCACTAAAATATACAATATAAACTAAAAAGTCAAAGGTTAATTATCTAAAACTACCCAACTCTTTGTTTTAGATATAGGCTTACTTTCTTCAATCTTTACGCTATCGCCTTCTTTATAACTATTTTGAGGATCATGCGCTGCATATTTTTTAGAAACCCTTACTATTTTTTTGTATACAGGATGCATAAACCTACGTTCTACCTTTACAGTAACAGTTTTGTCTGTTTTTGCGCTTACCACAACACCTTGCAATACTCTTTTTGGCATATGTTTAAACTCCTATCTTTGATCTTTTTGTTAGCTCAGTTTTAACACGAGCAATGTTTTTCTTAACCAAAGAAAATCTGCTAGTATTTTTTAACTCACCAAGCACGGTTTGAAACCTTAGATTAAAAAGCTCTTTTTTAAGAAACACTAGCTTTTCATGCAGTTGTTCTATAGTTTGGCTTGATAAATCTTTTATCACAAGTTCTGATTTACTCATATCTTTTTACTATCTTTGTTCTTACAGGTAATTTTGCACTAGCAAGCTCTAAGGCCTGCATAGCAATATTTTCATCCACGCCTTCTACTTCAAACATAATCCTACCAGGAGAGACCCTAACAGCAAAGAATTCTGGAGACCCTTTACCTTTACCCATCCTAACCTCAGCAGGCTTTTTTGATACAGGTAAATCTGGAAATATCTTAATCCATAATTTACCTTGACGTTTCATGCAACGCACCGCCGCTCTTCTTGCAGCTTCAATTTGCCTAGCAGTTACTCTTAAACCATCCAATGATTTCAAACCAAAAGAACCAAACGCTAGCATTGTGCCGGCTTTTGCTTTTGGAGCTACTCTACCTTTGTGAGCTTTTCTAAATTTTTGCTTTTTAGGAGCTAACATGACTCAATCTCGATTTAGTTATATTTTTTCTTAACTTCGGTGACATCACCTTTATACACCCAAACTTTTACGCCTATTACGCCATAAGTTGTATGAGCTTCTGCAAGGGCATATTCAATGTCAGCCCTTAAAGTATGTAAAGGCACTCTTCCTTCCCTATACCATTCTGTCCTAGCAATTTCAGCGCCACCAAGTCTACCTGAGCAACTAACCTTGATACCAAGACCACCTTGCTTGAAACAAGCCTGAATTGCTGTTTTCATAGCTTTCCTAAATGACACACGCTTTTCAAGTTGCGCGACTATAGTTTGTCCAATGATAGCAGCATCAATGTTTGGCTTCTTAACTTCGTGTATATTGATATATATTTCGCCACTAGAAATTTTTTGGATATCCTTTTTCAATTTCTCTATATCAGTGCCGCTCTTACCTATTATTACACCAGGCTTTCTAGCATGAATATTTATTACCACACTCTTATTAGAAGGTCTCTCAATCAATACTCTACTAACCTGAGACTGAGCATAATCTTTGTTAATTAAAGCTCTGATCTTAAAATCTTCAATCAAAAATTTACTATAGTCTTTTTCAGCATACAATATCGAATCCCAATCCTTAATTAATGTAGGACCAACTCTAAAACTGTGTGGATTAACCTTTTGCCCCATTGTTATTACCTTTTTTCTCCTTCGGTGACTGTAATATATAGATTGCTAAAAAACTTATTGATTGCCGCAGCCCTTCCTCTTGCTCTAGGCATCACTCTTTTCATCACAAGCGCTTTACCTACTGTAGCAGAAGTAACAAAAAGCGCATCAATGTCTAAAGCAAAATTATTTTCAGCATTTGCAACAGCAGACTGCAAACATTTTTTTACATCTTGAGCAATCCTTCTATGAGAAAACTGAAGTTGAACTAAAGCATCAGCAACTTTCATATTTCTAATAGAAGCAGCAACTAGATTTAACTTTCTTGGACTAACCCTTAGCGATTTCGCAACAGCATTAGCTGAATTTTTACTTGTTTGTGCCATACTTATTTTCTCTTCACTTTTTTGTCTGCGCCATGACCATGATAAGTTCTAGTAGGCGAAAATTCACCTAGTTTCCTACCTACCATCTCTTCTGTAACTGCAACAGGTATAAATTTATTTCCGTTATGCACAGCAAAGGTATATCCTACAAAAAATGGTATAATTGTAGATCTTCTAGACCAAGTCTTAATCATTTCTGACTTACCAGAATCTATAAGTTTTTTAACCTTTTTTATTAAATACCCATCAACAAATGGTCCTTTCCAAACTGAACGCGCCATAATTATTTACCTAAACTATTTTCTTCTCTTAACAATAAATTTCGCCGTACGCTTATTTTTACGAGTTTTCTTACCCTTAGTTGGGAAACCCCAAGGCGTAACAGGATGGCGACCACCAGAAGTTTTACCTTCACCACCACCATGTGGATGATCTACAGGGTTCATCGCAACTCCTCTTACTACCGGTCTGCGCCCTAACCATCTACTTCTACCAGCTTTACCTAAGTTAGTATTCTTTTGGTCTGGATTAGATACCACGCCTATAGTAGCATAACACTCAAGCGGCACAAGTCTTAATTCACCAGATCTTAATTTGATCTGCGCATAACCAGCATCCTTACCAACTAGATCAACAGAACTACCAGCAGATCTAGCTATTTGACCACCTTTACCAGCTTTCATTTCAACATTATGAACTGTAGTTCCAACAGGAATATTTTTCAAAGGTAAGCAATTACCGATTTTAATATCCGTATCAGTAGAGTTGCTAGCAATAATTTTATCACCTACCTTAAGCTTTTGAGGAGCAAGTATATAAGAATGTTGTCCATTATCAAACTTTAACAACGCTATAAAAGCAGTTCTGTTTGGATCATACTCAATTCTTTCCACAGTAGCCGGTACATCTTGCATAGACCTCTTGAAATCAATTATACGATATAATTTCTTGTGTCCACCACCTCTATGCCAAATAGTAATTCTACCTAGGTTATTTCTACCACCAGTGCTAATCAAGCCTTTTGTTAAAGGTTTAAAAGGTCTTCCTTTCCAAAGATCAGATCTGTCAACTTGGATTAATTCTCTAAGTGACGGGGTAACTGGATTAAATTTTTTAAGTGCCATTATTTAACTCCCCCTGCAAAATCTATACTATAACCTTGTTCTAATGTTACAATCGCTTTTTTCACATCTGATTGTTTGCCAACCCTACCTTTAAAACGCTTTACCTTGCCTTTAATGTTCAGAACATTAACTTTCTTGACTTTAACATCAAAGATTTTTTCAATAGCAGCTTTTATAAAAGGCTTTTCAGCATCACGAGCTACCTCAAAGGTAAACTTATTAGCCTCACCTAAGATTGTTGTTTTTTCCGTAATAATTGGTCTTTTTATAAGGTCGTAATGTTTGTAATCTTTCATACTAGCCTCTCTTCTAAAGCTTCTACTGCTTGTTTAGATAACAAAACATAGTCATACTTTATGATATCATATACATTAGCACCTATTTGCGGTACAGCCACAGCATTAAAGATATTCTGTACAGCTAAAGAAAAATTATTCTCAACTTGGTTGCCGTCTATTATAAAAAAGCTTTTACCGTTAAAAGCACCTAACTTTTCAGCTAACACCGAAGTTTTAGGCTCGCTTATGTTTAAAGAATCAACGATAAATAACTTACCTTCAGCTAATTTAGCCGACAAAGCATGCTTTAAACCTAATTTTCTTACTTTCTTAGGTAATTTAGTAGCATGGCTTCTTGTTACCGGACCATGAGAAACTCCACCGCCTCTCATATGAACTGATCTTAAAGAACCTTGACGAGCATTACCAGTGCCTTTTTGTTTAAAAGGCTTCTTAGTTGTACCAGACACTTCAGAAATCGTCTTAGTCTGATGCGTACCAGTCATAGCTTTAGCTCTTTGCCAATCAACAACAAGCTTAATAATATCAGCTCTCGGCTCTAAATAAAAAATATCTTCATTCAGCGCCATTTCGCCAACAACTTGATTTTCAAGATTTAGTATTTTGGCTTTCATAATTTATATACCCTTACCTATCTATACCGCTGCTGTAGTTTTTTTAACGGCATCCTTAATATAGACGTACGAACCTTTTGAACCAGGAACGTTACCACTAACCATTATAAGTCCTTGCTCTTTATCTACAGCGACAACTTGCAAATTCTGGATAGTAACTTTTTCACTACCTAAATGTCCAGCCATTTTCTTATTTTTAAATACTCTACCTGGATCTTGACGTCCACCAGTAGAACCATGAGAACGGTGAGATACAGACACACCATGAGAAGCTTCGAGCCCCCTAAAATTATGTCTCTTCATACCACCAGCAAAACCTTTACCAATACTAGTGCCAGTTACATCAACAAACTGACCAGCTGTAAAATGTTCAGTAGTTACAACTGCACCAATATCTATAAATTGATCAGAAGAAATTCTAAACTCTTTTAGTTTAACCTTAGGCTCAACCTTAGCATTAACGAATACTTGCTTCATAGGCTTAGTTACTCTTGATGCCTTAGCATTTTTAATACCTAAAACTAAAGCTGCGTATCCATCTTTCTGCTCAGTCTTATGACCCACTACTTGGCAATCCTCAACCTTAAGGAATGTTAAAGTGTATCGCTCGCCTTTTTCAGTAAACATTGAACTCATACCGACTTTCTCGGCTATTAAACCAGTTCTCATCTTAAGCACTCACTAATTTAATTTCGACATCAATACCAGCAGGCAAATCTACCTTCTTTAGAGCCTCAACAGTTTGAGGAGTAGGATAGCTTATAATTATAAGCCTTTTCTGAGTCCTAATCTCAAATTGCTCTCTTGATTTTTTATTTACGTGCGGCGACCTGTTAACGGTAAACCTTTCGATTGTTCTCGGAAGAGGAATAGGACCACTTATATCAGCACCAGTCCTTTTTACAGCACCAACGATTTCTTTCGTAGCCTGCTCAAGCGAACGATGATCAAATGATTTAAGGCGAATTTTAATTTTTTGATTGTTCATTAATTAAACCTATATTTTAAACAGCTAACCTTGTAGCAACTTTTAGTCTTGTCACCACCACGTCAGTTTAGTCATAATTATTACCCTAAATCTTATATTGCTATATGACAATAAGCAATTTAGGGTAATTTATAATATTACTTCAGAATTTTTGATACTACACCAGCACCAACAGTTCTACCACCTTCACGGATAGCAAAACGCAATCCTTCATCCATAGCAACAGGAGCAATCAATTTAACCACTAGGTTTGCATTATCCCCTGGCATAATCATCTCTTTACCATCTTTCAATTGTACTTCACCAGTAACGTCTGTTGTTCTGAAGTAAAATTGTGGACGATAGTTATCAAAGAAAGGAGTATGACGTCCACCTTCTTTTTGAGTCAAAACGTATACTTCAGCTTCAAATTCTGTATGAGGAGTAATACTACCTGGTTTAGCCAAAACTTGACCTCTGCACACATCTTCTCTTTTTGTACCACGAAGTAGAATACCAACGTTATCACCAGCTTCACCTTGATCCAGTAATTTTTTAAACATTTCAACGCCAGTACAAGTTGTTTTTTGAGTGTCTCTAATACCAACGATCTCAACTTCCTCACCAACTTTAACCAAGCCTTTTTCAATTCTACCAGTAACTACAGTACCTCTTCCAGAAATGGAAAATACATCTTCAACTGGCATCAAGAAAGGACGAGCAACATCTCTTTCAGGTTGAGGGATATATTCATCAACAGCTTTCATAAGAGCTTTAATCGCTTCTTCACCTTCAGCTTCACCATTTAAAGCTTTTAACGCAGAACCTCTAATTACCGGCACTTCATCACCAGGGAATTTGTACATGCTTAGAAGCTCTCTTACTTCCATCTCAACAAGATCAAGTAGTTCTGGATCATCAACCATATCAACTTTGTTCAAAAACACTACGATAGAAGGCACACCAACTTGTCTAGCTAACAGAATATGCTCTCTAGTTTGTGGCATTGGACCATCAGCAGCAGATACTACAAGAATAGCACCATCCATTTGAGCAGCACCAGTGATCATGTTTTTTACATAGTCAGCGTGACCTGGGCAATCAACGTGCGCATAGTGCCTTGCTTTTGTTCTATATTCTACGTGCGCTGTAGAAATGGTAATACCCCTTTCTCTCTCTTCTGGCGCAGCATCAATTTCATCATACTTTGTTGCAGTAGCGCCACCTTCCTTAGATAAAACTAAAGTTATAGCAGCTGTCAAAGAAGTTTTACCATGATCAACGTGACCTATAGTACCTATATTACAGTGCGGCAACGATCTATCAAATTTTTCCTTTCCCATTATTTTTCTCCGTAAAATTTAAGGTTTAATTAAACAATTTATTCAATCCTAAAAAACTCGCAACAAGTCTTACATTTAACTTGGAGCGGGTGATGGGAATCGAACCCACGTGATCAGCTTGGAAGGCTGGAGCTCTACCATTGAGCTACACCCGCGTATTTTTCTCCGCCAAAACTAAGGCAGTCAAATTTGGTGGAGGGAGAAGGATTTGAACCTTCGAACGCATACGCGGGCAGATTTACAGTCTGCTGCCATTGACCACTCGGCCACCCCTCCTTAGGGTTACGCAGTAAAATAGACTAATTTGATACGAAGCGCAACATATTTATAAGCAAAGTATCAATAATTTCTGAGGTCTTGCAATTTTTAATCTCGTTTAGGAAGCAGTTAGCTACCAAAACATAATCTTTTGTAATCTTCAAAATGTCTAGTTGTAAGTTTCTATAATAAATAGTAATTTATGTCAAGAACAAATTACACGGATAAATCAATATGCAGCATAAAAATTCAAAAAAATCTTCAAGCGATTCCTATTATATGTATGGTAAGCATGCGGTATTTGCAGCGATGCAAAACCCCAATCGCTATGTGGAAAAGCTTTTATGTACTCAGGAAATACTAAGTGGTAACCATAAATTTTTAAATCAACATAAGCCGGAAGTAGCTACTTCAGAACAGCTAACTAAATTAGCAGGCGCAAATAACCCCCATCAAGGAATTGTCGCTAAAGTAAAAACAATTTTTAGCAACGATATTCACGATATAGACTTTAGCAAGGCTAATTGCCGCATTGCAATTCTTGACCAAGTAACAGATACGCAAAATATAGGCGCCATAATTCGCAGCGCTGCCGCCTTTGGAATTGAAGCTATAATTCTTCCTCAAGATAATTCTCCAAATGAAAATGCAACCATAGCAAAAGCAGCGTCTGGCAACCTAGAAATGGTCAAAATTATCAAGGTAATCAACCTTAAAAGCACTATGGAACTGCTAAAAAAGAAAGGTTTCTGGATTATAGGCTTTGATGGCGAATCTAAAGAAATTTTAAATAAAAACTTACTTGCAAATAAAGTTGCTATTGTTCTTGGCTCTGAGGAAAAAGGTATGAGAAGACTAACCGCAGAGACTTGCGATCATCTAGTTAAGATTCCTATGGTGAGCACAGTAGAAAGCCTGAATGTCTCTAACGCTGCAGCAATTGCTTTTTACCTAACTTACGCTAACACTCTTGTTTAAAACTTAGGGGTGTTAGGATAATTATTACTTATCCTAACACCTTTTTTATTTAGGATACAGCTTGAGGCAAAGTAAAAACAAATTTTGCTCCCTTTACTCCATCACTTTCTGCCTCAATTTCTCCACCATGCATTTCAATAGCTTTCTTGCATAAAGCAAGCCCCACGCCGCGACCGCCAGCTGGAGTTTTAGTTTTAGAGCTAACCGCAAAACTACGGAAAATATCGTACAATTCTGTTTTTGGAATCCCAACACCCTCATCTTTAACGCTAAACTCCACTAGGCTCTCTAAATTATGCAATTCCAAAGTAATAGTACCCTTTTTACTATATTGAATAGCATTAACTATTAAATTATCTAATGTAGATTGAATGTAATGCCTATCGCATAGAACAACTACACCATCCTCTACATTTGTTATAAATTCTAAAAATTTGCCATTTAAATATAACTTTTTGCAATAATCTAACCTTTCATAAACCAACTCACTCAAATTGACAGGCTGCTTATTCAAAGGACTATTTGTATTATTAAGCTTAGAGAGACCAATCATATTATTAACTAAGCTACTTAGTCGCTCTGAGCTTTTTGCAATCTCGCCTAGACCTTGATATATCTGGTCCTTAGAGAGTTTGTCATAATTTTCATAAAGAACTTGCCCCATACTTGTAATACCCGTAATAGGCGTATGAGCCTCATGCTCTAAATTACGAATAAACTCGTTTTTTATCTGCAACGACCTCTCCATTTCTTCGTCTTTATCTTCTATCATCTCCCCTAAATGTTCAGCTTTTTGTTCAGTTAATTCTTGATATTCTTGCTTTGGTTTGATGAAAGCTATTAAGACGCTACTAACTAAGAGCAAAGAATACATTATTTTAAACTGCAAATTTCCTATCTCTGCTAAGTTATCAATTCCAGCATACCATTTGAAAAAATGAACACTTGCCAGCGCGCCGGTAATAATAATAAACAAGGCAGCTTGCCATCTTAGCAACATTGCTATTACTACTAAATTTAGGATAAAAATCATCAATTGGAATTGAGCAAAATTGCTTACCGCAACTAAAAGCCCAGCTACAAATACTAAAATAGAGAAAATGCCTAAAGTCCAAATTACAGCGATAAACTTTTCACTCCTGAATGTTGGTGGCCAAGCTGGATAAGTCAAAAATATTGTCGAGGAAATTAATACAAAATGGTATATGTATTCCAGTAGCACCTCATAATGTTCCCTGATCTCCACGGGCAGTGAATACATAGTAGAGAAAATAGAAACAATACAGAATACGCCAAAGAAAGAATATGTCGCCTCTTGCCGCGGAATATTACGTTGGCAAAATGCGATAAAACTAAAATCTTTTATCGCTTTTACAAAATTATTAATAGCCCTTTTGCGATTCCTTCTAACCTCCTCTAGCGGTTTTTTGTCCTTGATACCAACCCAGCCCCCTGGTTGACGCAGGATATAATGACTACCAAAGAAGAAAATCATATTACCAAGGATACCTGGTATCACACTCTCTATATCAGTAATATCCTCAAAATAAGTCTGCCATACTAAAACCGTAACAAAACCACCTATCATGCCTATTAAAACTGATTTAACACTGGTACGAAAGCCAAATATAGCAAAAAGCAACGGGACACTCACTATAGGTTCATAAAAGCTAGCAACTATGAATAATAAATCTAATAGATTTTTCGTATGAAAAGCCAAAGCAAAAGCTAGAAGACCTATAATAAGGGAGCATATGTACGAAAATGGTAAATCGTATCTTGCATGCCATTTTATACCCAAAGATTGACGTAAATCGTATGAAAAGTTTATGCTAGCAGCGTTAATATGAGAATCTGCCGTTGACATTACCATAGTCATTATTCCTATAGCAATTAGCCCCTTAAATCCTACATAAGTATAATTATTAATCATATATGCGAATAAGTTACCCGGCTCAACATTAGGATTGTTAGAAAGCAATAAGATACCTATCCAAGCAAACATAATGCATATAGATAAGTACACTAAGGTAGCTATAAGGTATGAATTAGATACTTGTGTAGTATCTTTAGCCATAGATATTCTTTGAAATATTGCTGGACCTATTGAAGGAAATAAAAAATAAAGACATATACTAAACCCTCCCCAAAATTTAGGATGGTCAATGTTAAATAATTGCTGGTAATCAAATATGTTATTATTAGATATCGTATTAAATACAATATGAGGGTCGCTAAAAGTACCCCAAATTATTAGAGTAATTATTGGAATTATAGTACCAAAGGTAAAAAACTGAATCACATCAGTAAAAGTTACCGCCCTGATGCCGCCAAAAGTCGAGTAAAGTATAACCACTACGGCACTTGCTAGAGTAGCATAAAAGCTCGAAACCCCAAAAAATATTGATAATATAGTAGCAGAGACTTTAAACTGCGCTGCTACCCTGCCTATAGAATAAATGGTGCTAGATAAAGACGTTATAAATCTTGCTTTTTGACCATATAAACTACCCATAGCATCAGCTACAGATAGCATACCTAAAAACTCTCCCATTCTTGGAGAAATAAAATAGCAAATTAGCAGTCCTTCGATCACTCCGCCCAGCATAACTGGTATTATATAAAACAAGCCATTAGAGTAGACCTGTGATATATCGCTAAAAAACATGCTACCGCTTATCCAAGTAGCAACTAGAGTAGCGACAATGGTACCAGTAGAGAAATCTCTATTACCTATTGCATATTCACGAATGTTTTTTATACCGCGGCTATAAAATAAACCAATAGCAAGGTTTACTGCAAGAAATCCAACGAAAATGGACATGTCTATGTTCAAGTTAAAAGGCATCATTCCTCCGGGTTTTTTAGCTTACATTAACTTATGGTTTAGTATAATAAGCCTAATATTATGGTAAGATTTTAGAAAAAGCTACAATAAATTTTATGCCTTTGAAGAATAACCTTATCCCTTGGTTATTCTAAACCCCCTAAAATAATGCAAAAATATTTATATTTCTTCATAAAATTAGTTTTTTATGCTATAAGATAGAGTGAACCTTGAGAAATGCTCGTAATTAAAATTATAGAAAACAAAATAAAGAACTTGATATGATTATCAAATTGCTAAAAATCAAATATACCTTTTTAATTATACTTAGTGTTTTAACTATAAGCGCAATAAACATTTGCGGCTTGTATCTTGTGATGACTGGAAACCTAGAAAGCTCCACTAATGTTTTGATTGAGCAAAGACTCCCTTTGAAAAATATAGCGGATAAACTTGAGCAAAATGATGTTATCAAACATCCTAAATTATTTTGGTTTTTAGCTAAATTATACTCATTCAAATACCCACTCAAAAGCGGCGAGTACTTATTTACTGCCAAAATATCCCCCCTGCAGGTGTTAAATATTTTAGCTACAGGAAAATCAGTAGTGCATAAATTAGTCATCCCTGAAGGCAGCACGGTAAACGAAATTATAAATAAAATTAATGACCAGCAGCTCTTGCTAGGCGAAATCAAAGGAACAATTCCTGAAGGATTCCTGATGCCTTCAACCTATTTCTTTTCATACGGTGACCAAAGAGAGCAAATTATCGACCAAATGCGTAAAAATATGTCTTTAGCGCTAGATGAGATAATGCTCAAACTACCGGCAAATTCTCCTTTAAAAACAAGGCTAGAAGTCCTAACGTTAGCCTCAATTATTGAAAAAGAAGCTGCTTGCGATGCAGAGCGCCCTATAGTTGCCGCTGTTTTTCTAAACCGCCTTAAAAAAAATATGAAGTTGCAAGCAGATCCTACCACAATTTACGCCCTCACTAATGGCAAATTTAAATTAAATCGTCCTTTAACTAAAAAAGATTTAGCCCTAGAGTCGCCTTACAATACTTACTTTGCCCCTGCCCTGCCTCCAGCGCCAATAGCATGCCCCGGTCTTAAGTCCTTAGAGTCTGTGGCGTCACCAGCGAAAAGTAATGCCTTATATTTTGTCGTTAATGGTCAAGGTGGACATCACTTTTCCTCAAGCCTAAGTGAACATAATAATCACGTTAAGGCGTATAGAGCGCAGGTCAAAGGTCATGTAGATTAGCCTACTTAAGAGTATAATCTATCTGATAAGCGATTCCTCCATATTGAACATTTGCATAATATATTACAAGGGTATTAGTGCCCTGTACTAAATATGGTAAGATATTTATGTCAGAAAAACTAAGGATGCCAGGTACAACAGGAAAAGTAGGCACAGTAGATAAACTATTAAAGTTATATGGACCGCTCATTATTTTACGAGAATTTAATGTAATGAGCATAAAATCTTTGTACAATAACTGAGAGATTTTAAAAGAAGATAAAGCAGCTATACTTGGAATAGTTATATTGATAATTGCATTATTTGTACCGTTATATTGTATTTCGCTTAGCCAATATGAATTATTCATATTAAATGATATTCCTCCATTTTTACCATTAATATAGGTGGCTGGAGGAGTTGTTGGCGTATAGGTATTCGTTACAGAAAATGTTATTGCGCTATAAACACACTGCAACGCTGGATCTAGCGCTTCAAAAGAGGCGTTTCTAGCCTCTGCATTTACCAAACAGTAACGTTGTAATGGGCTGTTAGTAGTTAAACTATATCCTGCAGGACAAGTGCCAGTAGCAAGCTCTCCTGCTATAGTTTCTGGCCACAAAGCATTACCATTAGCTGTTGCAATAGTAGTGATAGCACTACATACTAGCTGCGGCACGCTAGCACATAGGTTAAGCTCTATAGAAGTTTTGTCTCTAACGCCAGATGCATATATATCATAACCACCAATCATTGAATAATGTTTATCGTCTGGAATAACATTCCCAAAGCTAGCAGAAGGGTCAAGACGATTATTTGGATCAAGCTGCATATCACAAACTGCTGCATTTGAACTACTACCATAACAATAATTATGTGGACACCTATAAATATTGATGCCGCCACTACCATTAATACCAGCTATGCTGTCAACTTGGTTGCAATCAGCAACACTCGCAGGACAAAGGCTTAAATTTGGATATAGTTGTTGCTTACTCTTAAATAACGAGCAATCAACAATATTGGCATTTGCCAATCTACTAAGCACACAATTTTCTTTGTTATACCTGCTACAATGAGCCAAATTAGGAAAATTCAAACAAGCATACGTTCCCCCTTTAACATATTTATTATCCTTATACTCTAAACCATATAGGTATACAGCATTAGTGGGTGAGCCTGAACTATTTATTGGCGCAGCATTATTTTTATATACGCCGTACGTAGTTAGCGGGTTTGTAGAATAGGCTCCAGAAAATGGTGACGTAATAAAAGTATCATCTGTAACAAAAGAGGTAAAATCATAACCAGCTAGGTTGACTAAAGCGTTATTTGTATTTAGATTGCTTACTGATAAGGCTTCAATTAAGGCACTAGTAGAATGGTTTCTAACAGACATAGAGGCAATAAACCGTGGCGTGAAATAATTGTTAGTACATGTTATACCAACTACAGGGCTATTTGGATCGCACTCAAGAATCATTGGTTTAGGCACAGCTTGCCTCGCCTGGCAGCCTACAAGCCTCGCTCCTTCATAAACGCAAATTTTAGATTGATCTTGGTCTGTGGTAGGTGTGCGAACGATACTTGCTGTAAATGAACGCTGCGTTCCTACCACATCTTTCACAGTAACCTGCTGCGTGAGGTCAGCAATATCTGTTGGTTGCTGTATTGATGGAAATTCAATAAATGTATCAACAAAATTACCAGCGTTAATACCCCAAATTTTTTGGCAGTTATTATTTACAGCACTAGCGGTGCAATCTGGTACTTTGCAACTATCTGGCACTTGCACTATACATTCTCCGCTAGAATTTGGTACGCAAGGAGCTATGACCTCGTTGCATGGAGTTTTCATATCGACAAAATAACCTTTTGGTACACTAGTGCTACCAGTATTTGAGGAATATACAACCCTAAAGCCATTAATACAACCATCTGGAGGATTCTCTCTGCTACAAAGCATCGTATTATTAACGCAAGGTCCAGTTCCAGTAGATCTTGAACATAGAGGTATAATATCTTGTCTATTAGTCAATGCATGGAGGTTACGGGCTGAGTTAAAGAGATCAAAATTTGATAAGGTAATGCAAGTATCAGTTTGCGCTGGATTTTCTCCATGCATGCAGATAGGAATAAAATTATCAAAAGTTATCCTTATGCTATTATGGATAAAATTATTCACAGTTGTAGAAGAAACTACGCAGTTATTTGTTGATGTAGAAAGTGCGTAGTCATTACTAGCCTCTTGCTGGCATATTAACTGAGTTGTAGGAGGTGGAGAGAAAGGTCTAATAGTCGGACAAAATTGCGGCGGGTAAGGACCAACTGGTATCTCGACACAACCTAAATGATACTTATCGCTTGTTGGGTCAAGTACTACCCTATTAAACTGTCCAAATTCCTCTAAAATCATAACAAACGCTTCACCAACATACTCAAAAGCATCGCTAATAGTATCGAATATACCCTTAGTAATATCTTGATTTGCGTCAGGAATAGCAGATATTATTGATCCTATCGCATCTGATATTGAACCAGCGCCACCAGCCAGCGATTTTATAACGCTTATTAGCAACTTGGCTATTGGATGTATTCCACCTGTATTATGTATAGGTTGCTTGTCTGGATTGTAATCCATTAGATCGATTACAAATTGATTGCTATCAGAAGCTGCTGACATAGCTGCTGTAACAATAAGATTTATAGGGTTTATTAGAGCAATAGTATCCATCAAAGAAGGATCCATATAGGCGCATAATTTTGGTCGATCTAAATAAACTGGTTGTCCGTCTGTGCCCATAAAAGGTTCATCGTCTACCTCTGCTCCTTCTCTTGTCAAATGTTTACGAAAAGTATAACCAGGATCAGCTGGTATGTCTTGTTCTGCATCTCCTGGCACTGCTAATCTAGCACATACCCTATTAAGTGGTATACCCCAAGGTGACGCCCAATTAATGCACTCACCCTCCCACCCAAGGGTTTCTGAACTAGACCAACAACCAAAAACATTGCAAGTTTGGTTACGAACGCGAATTTTTGGTAACGAATAACTAGTTTCAGCAGTGCTTTCAGCACAAGTATGAACCATATCTATACCTATATTAGGATAATTGAATCTATCCTTAACAAGGCACGTGTAGTTATGTCTTCCATCTGACTTATCCCATGGCGGGCAATATTTATTTTCTAGTCCCCTATTAATAGGAGGCTCACCTTCTCGCCAATACTCTAGCCTATCTGTAGCGTCTGTTGGATTGCAAAAGCTGCGGATAAAATCAGTAGGAGGAATTTGAGGTTGATATGTATTACCAACTCGACTAGACTCAACCCTTGACGAAGCCTCACAGCATAATGGAAGAATTAGCGCAAAACTTATGCTTAATAGACTTCCTGCGAAACTCGCTAAAGAGAAGGAATTTGCAGGAGGTGCGGAGCGCAAAACCGCAGCGTACTTAAATGTACGTGAGGATTTGAGCACTGGATCGACGCACAAATTACTCTCTATAGTAGAGTTTCGCATGAGGTCTAATATACAAACTACAAAAGAGCATAGAAACTTCACTGTTGACCTATTTTTCTAAAGCTTTATGTAATGGAACAATCCAATTATCAGGGTGTCCTGGATATTGTTTGAGGATTTCTTGATAAATCTTAAATGTATCAGCATCACTGACTAATATACTTAGCATGCCTGTAAACCCTCCTATACTTAGTTCAGCAACAATTGCTTGCTCTCCTTGCTTAACTAAGAAACTCCTTGAAAGTGGCTTTAATTCAGTAAATTTTGCTATTTCTGCTTTAGTAAGCCCCAGTGTCTTTTCTAATTTTTCAAGTTTTACCTCGGCTGGCATAATAATTTTAGTATCTCCCAGCCTAGACCAACTTTGGCAAATTTTTAACTCTTGCTCTTGAAAATTAGTGAGGTTAATATTACCCACCACCACGCCGTTATGAGAGCTTAAACTCTTGAAAATTGCTGTTATAGGTTCTGCAAAATAATTTTGGTCAAGTAACTTATCAATATTATCGATAGCAAGTATTTTAGGCTTTTGATCTAGAATGCTAAGCTGCCTTGCTAGTACGTATATTATTGCAAATTTTACGCTATTATTTAAGTTTAGCTGCTTTGTAAACTTATCAAGTAGTTTTTTATCCTCAGGATAAAACTGCTTTATAAAATCTTCATTAGAGAAATTGCTTAAGTTAACCCCTAAAACTTTGCTTGGTGATAGATCAAAGCTACTGTTACCATCAAATAGCCCGTGATATAAACCACTTTCTGCAAAAACTACAAGCCTTGCTTTTATAGCCTCTCCAGCTGCGCCAGTAAAATCATTGCTTTTGATTATTTTTGACAAAGTACGATCTTTAAAATCAATCGCAAAGATAGTTTTTGTTAATTCTTCCAAATATTCTAATTCAGGCGCAGTAAGCTCCTCGGCATAATGGTTGCAGATTATTTTTAGAAACTCAGAGGCAAATTGCCTATTTTCTTTAGTATCGTCGCATAAAAATGGATTGTAGGTTGTTTGAGGCTCTTTGACCCAGTGACCTTCTAGCGCTTCAATAAAAATTTGCGACGTATTGTCATTAGCAATATAAACAATAGTTGGATCGTATTTAGTGGACTCAGAAATTAGAAAATTAGTGACTGCAGTTTTACCTACTCCTTCTATGCCAAAAATCAAACTATTGCCGCTTTCGCTACCTGCGTGGAAATTCATAAAATACGGCGTACCTCTTTCACTCCTGAGGATAGTTATCGCTCTGCCCCATTGACTGTTTTGATAGCCTGTAGGAAAATTATGCAAGGACGCTAGGGCAGCAACATTATTGATGATATTTGGCGTCATCCTGCGCAAATAGCTAAAGTTAGCAGGTAGCTGCGCCCAAAATGTTTGCTCTAGATTTATATCTTCCCTAACGTGAACAATACCAATTTCTGATAACTTCCTTGAGGCGTACGCAACTTCTTTATCAAGTTTATCTACATCCTCGCTAATTATAGAAATAGAAATTTGCTGCGTACAAAATTGATTATACGATTCGGTTTGACTCAGGTCATTCCCTAATATTTTATTATACCCCTTAGCCACGCCAAGCGATTTATCTCCACTTACCTCTATTATATAAGCTTGGTCGCTAAAGCTTGAGGCGATAGTTTCTTCGTCCACGAAATAAAACACCTCTGTTACCACCATTTCTACAGGTATTTGCAAGAAAATATCCACAGATTCAGTAGAAACTTCTTGGTACTCCTTGATAGACAAGATAGCTATAAAATTTTTACTTTCTCCGCTTACAACCTCTATCTTATCACCACCTATAGCATACTCGCATGACGCCAGAGAATCTGAAAGGTCTGCTAGCGGTAATAAGGGCTCGCTGGTATTTAGATGTATTAGTTTGTGATATAAAGCTAGGAGTTCAGATAGCACCTCGTCTTCTTTGAATTTTATTCCCAGTTTTGTTGCGCCGTACTCAGATAAATCTTCTAGTATTTTATCCACAACAGTATTTAGATATTTTGAAGATTCGTCAAAATATTCTTGATGAGAATTTTCGACATGGCTGGCAAAAAGAGAATGTACAAAACTAGTGAGATTATTCATCTTTATATCTCTTGTGTCATAGACTATCGAAATATACAAAGTATTGACAAATTTATCTGACCAATAATTTTTCTGCCGCCATAACTCATGCAGGTTAGCAGGGAATAATTTTTTGTATGGCGTCATATCGTCTAAGTTAGTTTTATGACGAATAGTATGCACCCAAAAAGCTAACTGGTTACTATTAACATTTTTTTGGATAGCTTGGCGTACGACTTCTCGTAAATTAAACAACTTACTGCTAATTTGCTCAGCATTAATGCCATTAATTTGAATTATCTGTAGCATTTGCCCATTTTTTGTAAGCAAAGTGTTTTCATCATAGTGACAAGCGATAGGTATATAAGCTTCTGCATAGGAGTTAAATAGATCTTTATCTGCTTTGCGTGAATTACTAAGTGTTAGCACTCTTATCCTCTCCTTACTCCAAGCTTTTAATGTTCTTTAGTCTAAATTACTATAACATTATTATTAAATGATTATACAATTCATCTATTTTTAACTACTAATAATAGTATAAATCTTGTTTGCTGTTACGGGAATGCTACTAAAAGAGGAAGTTTGTAAAAAAAGACCTTCTATAACCTTGTGCAAATAAACCTAAACCGCTTTTGCATTAAGAATTTTTTGTGATATACTAGCATTAAATCTTCAAGGAAAAGAACATGAACGCGCAAATTTGGGTACTGGCAGATAGTAGACTAGGTAATACAAAACAGGCTATTGCTTTGGCTGAAGAGCTGGCAAAGGATAAAGGACTAATTTATGAAGTAAAGCAAGTAGGCTATACTCCTTTAGCTGCCTTGCCAAACTATCTCTTACATTTTTATCCTATCCATATAAAAAGCAAGAGTTTGCAGTCTTTATTACAAAGCGATGCGCCACGTTTAATTATCTCCTCCGGCAGAAGGACTGCAACACTTGCTACCTACCTCAAGAAAAAATTTAATTCTAGGCAAGGTAAAGATAAGGTGCATATCATTCAGATAATGAAACCAGATTTATCATTTGCCGAATTTGACCTTATAGTGCTGCCACAGCATGATGAAATTGGCGAGCCTTCTTCAAATGTGGCTCGTATTATTGGAGCTCTTAGCAGTACAAAAAATAGTAGTGATAGTAAAAAATCTGAAGCAGCTAGTATGCGTCAATATTACCCAGAACTTAGAAATTTTATCGCTGTAATTATTGGTGGTAACAGTAAAAAATCTAGATTTAATACAACCGCAACCAAAGAATTTGTTGATATATTGATAAAGCTTTCTAAGCACCATGCTATTCCTTTTGTAATTAGCTTTAGCCGCCGCACACCAGAAAAACTTAAAGAGCTTATCAATAAAAATTTTCTGTGGCCAAATATTATATATGACCCTGCCAGCAACAAGCCAAATCCATATCAGGCTATGATTACAGAAGCTGAGTACATCATTTCAACAGCCGATTCAATTTCTATGTGCAGTGAAGCTGCCTCTATAGGTAAACCCCTATACATATTTTGGGATAAAGATTTTAAATTGAAAAAACATCGCTTTTTTGTACAGCAGTTAATAGATTTAGGCATTGCAAAAAAGCTAGATAATTCTGTTGATGTGCTAAAAACTTATTATTATGAACCATTGCATGAAGTGCGTAAAATAGCAGATATCATTAGAACAGAAATATTATAATCCTAATTCTCATTTTTAAGTGATCCAAACGGATGTGGCAAGATTTCGTCTTTGCGCAGTTATTTAATATACCCTTAGGCAGACTAACTTTTAAATCCATTTGCCTTATTTAATATGGCAATTGGTATAAGGAGGCAGAAATGGAGATAATTTTGGATAAAAATTATAATAACAAAAAAGCTGGAGCGGGTGAAGGGATTCGAACCCTCGACTTCGACCTTGGCAAGGTAGCGCTCTACCCCTGAGCTACACCCGCTTTTTTGTTATAACTTTAAGCTTTGATGCATTAAACTGCATACAGAGGAGAATACAAAAAAATTTCAGAACTTCAAGTATAAAAAAAAAAAAAAAAAAAAAATATTTTGCTAAGCTATGTTGTTCCTGTTATTTTGTTTGGATATTTTAATATTATTATATCAAACATGAACAGCAAGAAGAAGATTATAGTTGCCATCTCTGGAGCTTCTGGAGCTATTTATGGTATTAGGCTACTAGAGGTCTTAAAAGAATTAGCTATAGAGACACACCTAATAATTTCTCCAGCCGCTACTATTACTATTGCGCAAGAAACAGATTATAGTTTAGAAAGTATAAAAGCTATGGCTACTTACCATTATAGCCATTCAGATATAGCAGCTAGGATTTCCAGTGGCTCTTGTAATGTGCATGGTATGATTATAGCACCTTGCAGCATGAAAACCATGGCTTCCATAGCGGTTGGCATGGAAGATAAGCTGATTAGTAGAGCTGCAAGCGTAATGCTGAAAGAGCGTCGCAAGCTAGTACTAATGGTTAGAGAGACACCGCTGCATAGTGGACATTTGGAAAATATGCTTAAACTTTCAAATTATGGCGCAATCATAGCGCCAGTAGTGCCAGCTTTTTATAATAAGCCTAAAACCTTGGATGATATAGTAAATCACTCAGTCGCTAGGGCACTAAACCTCTTTGATATTGAAACAAATTTAATTAAACCTTGGGATGGTTTGTAATATGAATAATGAATATATATATATTGCAGTTTCTGGCGTAGGTTTTTTGCGCTGCTTATTGATTGCTTGCTAGCGCTTGGAGTAATAGTATCTATTTTGTTTACAGCATTTTTTGCTATATGGTTTGTAAAATTCATGTTCCCTTCTTCTTCTTTTGCTTCTTACAAGCCGTATTTTAATATGATAAAGAGATATGCTGATTTGGCTTTAACTTTACTGGGGTTAATAGTTAGTACTCTGTTTAATAGTTCTAAAATGCAAGCGACTCCAGGAAAATACTTACTGGATATGAAAATAATTACTAAAGATGTGGAACGTATTAGTTTTCTGCGGGCTTTAGTCCGTATCTTATCACCCTATATTATTATAATAATACTTACAATGGTATTTACAATATTTGTTCATTCTTGGGCACCTTCCTTAGATGTACAAGTATTAGCAACTATATCATATTACGTAGTAGTCTTATTCACTACTATAATCAGCGCTCTCCTACTTATATTTACCAAAGAAAAAACAGCCTTGCATGATTTGATAGCTGGGACTAGAGTAGTGAGAAGATAATAAAATGGTAAATAATAAATGCGCTTATATTCCTTGCAGGAACATTTGCTAGAACTGAAAACACGAATAATTAGAATACTCTTAGTGTTCGTCATTTTTTGTGGTATTAGTTATTACTTTAGCAAAGAAATTTATGCTATTGCTCTAAATCCTTTAGTTAGTTTAGAGCAATGGCAGCATAGGAACATAATTTATACAGGTCTTACTGAAGCATTTTTTACTTATTTAAAGCTTGCGGCTTTTACTAGCACTTTGGTAATCATACCATTTATTGCGATAGAGGTTTACTTGTTTATTAAACCAGCCCTTTATCCAAATGAACAAAAACTTGCTGCTTATATACTGCTTATGGCGCCATTGTTATTCTGGCTTGGCAGTATTTTTGTCTATTATTTTGTTATGCCAAAAGCTTGGCTGTTTTTTTTAAGCTTTGAAAATAGTGTAGGCAGCTCAGCTATTACTCTAGAACCAAGAATTAGCGAATATTTAACCTTAGTTATGCAACTTATTATTGCTTTTGGGGTAGCTTTTCAGTTACCAATTGTGATACTAATATTACATATACTTAAGATAATAACTATAGAGCAATTAAAAGACAAAAGACGTTTAGCTGTGGTTATTAACTTCATCATTGCTGCCATATTAACGCCGCCAGATGTCATAAGCCAGTTTGCGCTTGCAATCCCTATGGTTTTATTATATGAAACTGCTATTATTATGTGTAAATTTACGACAAACAGAGGGTAATCATGTTGGATATTAAATGGATAAGAGAAAATCAAGCCGAATTCGACAAATTACTGGTTAAACGCGGTATAGAACCAATGTCTGAAGAGATAAGCGCTTTAGACGAAGAAAAACGGCAGCTTACTACTTTAGTACAGCAGTTCCAGCACGCGAAAAAGAAGAAATCTAAATCTCTTGGCGAAATGAAAACCCGTTCAGGTAAAGAGTTTGATGAAGTAAGACGTGATGTAGAGCACATTAATCAAAAACTAGACGAATTAATAGCTAAGTTAGATGAAAGCAACAAGTTACAAGAAATATTAGATACTTTGCCAAACTTATTAGCTCCAGAAGTGCCTTATGGCACTGATGAAAGCATGAATAAGATGGTAAGAAGCTGGGGAGAGGCAAAGATTGACCCTTCTGCTAAAGAGCATTTTGAGCTTGGTGAACAGCTTGGTATGATGGAGTTCACTCAAACTGCCAAAATTTCAGGCAGTAGGTTTGTGACCCTTAAAGCTGAACTGGCTAAGCTAGAGCGTGCGCTAGTTAGTTTTATGATAGATATGCACACAACAGAGCTTGGTTACCAAGAATTATCACCTCCTTATTTAGTAAGACCGCAAGCAGCATATAACGTTGGTCAGTTACCAAAATTCGCTGATGATTCTTTCTTAACTACAACAGATTATCGCTTAATTTCCACCGGTGAAGTGCCTCTTACTAACATGGTAGCAGATAGCATTCTCGCAAGAGAAGCTTTGCCTATACGTTACGTTGCGCATACCGCTTGTTTCAGGTCAGAAGCAGGTAGTGCTGGTAGAGATTCTAGGGGCATGATTAGGATGCATCAATTTAGCAAGGTTGAATTAGTATCTATCACTACTCCAGAAGAGTCAGAAAATGAACATGAGTTTATCACTAACGCTGCAGAAGAGTTGCTAAAAAGGCTAGGTTTGCCATACAGGGTAATGTTGCTTTGTAGTGGAGATACTGGTTTTCAGTCTAAAAAGACTTATGACATCGAAGTATGGTTACCTGGTCAAAAGCAATATAGAGAAATTTCTAGCTGTTCAAATTGTGGAGATTTCCAAGCAAGACGCCTGAAAGCAAGGTATAAAGAATTTGGCGGCAATGAGAATATTTTTGTTCACACATTAAATGGCTCTGCCCTGCCAATAGGTAGAACAATTATTGCTATTTTAGAAAATTATCAAAATGCAGACGGTTCTATTACCGTGCCAGAAGTTTTAGTAAGCTATATGGGTGGTATAGATAAAATTTATCCTATAAAGAGCTAAAGCTATAGTTATGATAGATAGGCGTTTTTATAAAAATTCTGGTCCTTATAAGCTATCAGAGATTGCTGCTATAACTGGCTGCGAGCTGCCAAATAGTTATGATGACGCCATAATTAATGAGATAAAGCCATTATCTGAGGCTAGCGCTGGTGATATTAGTTTTTTTGCTAACCCTAAATATCTTGAGGAATTCAAGCAGACAAATGCATCTGCTTGCATAGTACCTAATGACCTTTCTGATAATCATAAACCACTATCTGATAAGGTTATTTTACTAAAAGCAGCTAATCCTTCTTTTGCTTATAGTAAGCTAATTAGTTTATTTTATAGCAGCGCAAAAGAATATCGATCTGTGATTATGCCAACAGCTTATGTTTCTCGTTTAGCGAAAATAGGCAAAAACTGCTATATAGGTCATAATGTAGTTATTGAGGATAACGTCGTAATAGGTGACGACTCTATCATTGAGGCAGGAAGTTTTGTAGATTTCGGCGTGAAAATAGGTAATAGGGCAAGGATTTATTCTCATGTTTCTTTAAGTTACTGCGAAATAGGCGACGACGTAGTAATCTTACCCGGAGCAAGGGTAGGTCAGGATGGTTTTGGCTTTGCCACTGAAAAAGGCGTGCACCATAAAATACTCCATGTTGGCAAAGTTATAATAGGTAACAATGTTGAGATAGGTGCAAATGTTACTATAGATCGAGGTTCAGTAAATGATACCATCATTGAAGATTTATGCAGGATTGATAATTTAGTGCAAATTGCTCATAATGTCCATATAGGGCATGGCTCAATTATTGTTGCGCAGGTTGGTATAGCTGGAAGTTCTAAAATAGGAAAATACTGCGCTTTAGGCGGACAAGTTGGTATTGCAGGACACTTGCATATAGGTGATAAAGCGCAAATTGCCGCTCAAGGCGGGGTAACAAAAGATATAGAAGCTGGCGTCATTATGGGCGGAACACCGGCTGTTCCTATTAGAGATTATCATAAACAAGCCATTATTATGAAAAAACTTATACAAAATACAGGAAAACCATGACTATACTCAACAGCGCAGAGATAATGTCTCTGATACCGCATCGCTACCCCTTTTTGCTTATTGATAAAGTGGTAGAATTAAAAGCTAATGACTCCATTATAGCTGTTAAAAATGTAACAGTTAACGAGCCACAATTCACAGGACATTTTCCTAGCAAGCCTATAATGCCGGGCGTGCTTATTATAGAAGCAATGGCGCAGGCGTCGGCTATTCTTGTTGCCCGTTCACTTGAACCTAAAGAAGGACGTGAAGTATATTTCATGTCCATTGATTCTGCAAAGTTCCGCAAAGTTGTAGAGCCTGGAGATACAGTTTACATACATGCTAAGATAGAACAAAGCAGAGCGCATGTTTGGAAATTTTCTGCTAAAGCAATGGTAGATGGCGCAGTCGTCTCAGAAAGTAATTTTACGGCAATGGTGAAGTAGTTATTTTGTAAGAAACAATGCGAGAATCCAAATGAACATAGCCAGTAGTATAAAACGAATCATAGTTTTGCTGAGTCTAGTTATATTGCCTTTTGGGGCAGCTGCTGAAAGCTACTTGGATTATTACGAAAGAGGCAACAGCTTAGCAGCGCAAGGCAAATATCAGGAAGCGATTGATAGCTATAATTTAGCAATTAAGTATAAACCTGATTATGCTGATGCTTATCATAATAAAGGCAGTGCTTTAGGTATGTTAGGTCGGTTAGAAGAAGCTATTAGCAACTACGACCTAGCAATTAAGTATAAACCTGATGATGCTGAGACTTGTTTTAACAAAGGCACAGTCTTGTATGAATTAGGTAAATTAGAAGAAGCTATTGCTAATTATAACTTAGCAATTAAGTATAAACCTGATTATGCTAAGGCTTATTATAACAAAGGCATTGCTTTGGACGATTTAGGCAAATCTGAGGAAGCTATTACTAGTTACGACCTAGCAATTAAGTATAAAGCTGATTATGCTAGGGCTTATTATAACAAAGGCAGAGTTTTGCATGGACTAGGTAAATATCAGGAAGCTATTACTAACTACGACCTAGCAATTAAATATAAGCCTGATGATGCCGAGACTTATTGCAATAAAGGCAGAGTTTTGCATGGACTAGGTAAATATCAGGAAGCTATTATTAACTATGACCTAGCAATTAAATATAAGCCTGATAATGCTATGAGTTATAATAATAAGGGCAGTGCTTTACATGAATTAGGTAAATATCAGGAAGCTATTATTAACTACGACCTCGCAATCAAATATAAGCTTGATTATGTTATGGCTTATTATAATAAAGGCGTTGCTTTGGAGAAAATAGGCAAGTTAGAGGAAGCTATAGCTAATTGGGACTTAGCAATTAAATATGAACCTGATTATGCTGGGGCTTATTATAACAAAGGCAGGGTTTTGCATGGACTAGGTAAATATCAGGAAGCAATCGATAACTATAATTTAGCAATCACATGTAATCCTTATGATGCTGAGGCTTATTATAGTAAAGGTACTCTTTTAAGCGCTGTAGGTAAATGGGATGCAGCGATTGATCACTATAATTTAGCAATTAAGTATAAGCCTGATGATGCTAAGGCTTATGCTAATAAAGCTATTACCCTAAATCACTTAGGCAGAAACTCAGAGGCACAAGAAGCATTGAACAAGGCAAAAAGTCTAACAGAAAAGCGATAATTCATTCATGCTGAATTTGAAGAGTGAAGAACAAGGAGCAATTTACTAGCTCATTTAATATTTTATAATTAATAAACATGACAGATAAAGCAGAGCATAACAACGTTACTATTCATCCTACAGCTATTGTTGACCCGATGGCAAAACTTGGCAAGAATGTTCAGATAGGACCATTTTGCATAGTAGGACCAGAGGTTACCTTAGGCGATAACGTGCAATTAAAATCGCATGTTGTCATAGAAGGGAAAACTACTATAGGACATGATAATGTGATATATCCTTTTGCCTCGATAGGACAGCCGCCGCAGATATTGAAATATACCGGTGAGAAGTCTGAGGTAGTTGTTGGAAGTCATAATACCATAAGGGAATATGTCACGATTCAAGCTGGCAGTTTAGATGGCGGTATGCTTACTTCTGTTGGTAATAATTGCTTATTCATGGTTGGCGTGCATATAGGGCATGATTGCAAAGTAGGAAATAATGCTGTTTTTGCTAATTACGTAAGCCTAGCGGGACACGTGCATGTTGAGGATTACGTAGTGATAGGCGGGCTAGCTGCTGTGCACCAACATGTTCGTATAGGTGCGCACGCTATGGTTGGTGGGCTCTCTGCATTAGTCCGTGACCTCATACCTTTTGGACTTGCAAGTAGTGAACGTGCGGTGCTGGAAGGAATAAATATCGTAGGCATGAAAAGACGTGGCTTTGAAAAACTAGAGACCTTAGAAGTCTCAAAAGCTGTGAAAGAAATATTTAGCGACCAAGGGCTATTTGCTGATAGAATAGAGCTGGCGCAAAGTAAATATAAGGCTAACATTGCTGTGCAGCAAATAATAGGCTTCTTAAAACAAGATAGTTCAAGAGCATTTTGTGGACCACAAAAAACATAATTCTAATAAACCCGTCTTAGGTATTATAGCTGGCAAGGGCGAGTTACCGCTTGAAATTGCCAAGCTTTACAGGCAGCAAGGGGGAGAATGTTACATCGTTGCTTTAGAGGGGGCTGCAGAGTTACCTGCTGATTGTGACATACCGCACATTACTACTAGTATTGGTTACGTCGGCGCTGCTCTAGAATATTTCAAAAAATCCTCTGTAGCAAATATTATGCTTATTGGAGGTATCGAGCGACCAAATCTAAAAGCTTTAAAGGTAGATTTTGTTGGCTCGCAGCTACTAGCTAGTATTTTAGCGAATAAGTTTTTAGGTGATAATAATACTCTTAAAATTATAGCCAAATTTTTTGAGGATAAAGGCTTTAAGGTTATTTCACCGCAAGATGTCTTGCTTACTGCAGATTACTCTACTACTACCAAAGCTCCAAGCAAGCAAGATTTAGTTGATATTGAACTTGGATTTAAAGTCCTTGACGCTATGAGCAAGCTAGATATAGGGCAAGCTGTTATCGTTCAAGATGGCTACGTAATAGGAATAGAGGCGGCAGAAGGCACAGATAATTTGATTAAACGCTGCGCTGCCTTGCGTAAAAATCCTACTGGCGGAGTGCTAGTGAAAGCTATGAAACACGGGCAGGATGCTAGACTTGATATTCCAACGATTGGGCTAGAAACTGCGCGCAACCTTGCTCATTACCAGTATAACGGCGTTGCTATCCAAAAGGACTCTGTTATCATCGCTAATCCTGAGAAGGTAATTAAATTCGCTAATGACAATAGAATTTTTGTGCTATCAATTTAAACCTTATACCAAATCCCATTTTTAAATAATCCAAACGGATTTTGCAAGATTCGTCTTTGCGCACGTATTAATATACGCTTACGCAGACTCACCTTAAAATCCATTTGCCTTATTTAATCTGGGATTCGGTATTATAGTAAATCATACTAAGACTTGAGTCATCAACTTATTTAATGCAATTTTGGCGTAACATCCTAAGAAGCACGCCGTCTTTACGAATAAAATGGTGGTATAAAGCAGCAAGAAAATGCAAAGTAATTAGCCCAACGAAACAAAAAGCAGTGTATCCATGTACCAAAGCAAATAATCTAGCAAGCTCTGTGTTTTTTTCCCAAGCTGCAAAAGAAAAAAGACCATAAACACTTACTTCATAACCGCTAAGGACGGACATTAAAAAGCCACTCAGTGGCATAGTGAACATTGAAACATATAATGCTATATGAGTAAAATACGCCGCCTTTTGCTGCCAATTTGGTAAATCTGCTGGCATTAGCACCGCACTATTCATAAGCCGCCAAAGCAGCCTGAAAGTAACTAGCAAAAGCACTATTACGCCAGTTGCCTTATGCGCACCATAGATTTGGAATTTTTCGTTAGAGTTTTCCATATCAGACATTAAAAACCCTACTATTAGCAAAGTAATAATTAGTATACTAATAATCCAGTGCAGCGACCTACTAACAATGCCATAAGAATCTGCAGTATTTTTAAGCATTTTAACCTCTTGTGAGATAAGAAAGAACTCGCTTTTTGCGTGTTTAGAAAGTTTAGCTAGCTATTACGAGCTACCTTCCTAGCATAGGCTATATCTTTAAGATACTCACATACTTTTTCAAATACTGGTCGTGGTAAAATCTCGGCTGTGCTAATTTCGATATAGTTATCTTTCAGATTAAGCGAAAAAGAAGGAGTATGAAATTCTGGTCCATCAACTTTTCTAGCTATTTTAATAAAGTTACCAATTATCTGGCTATTAGCGTAATCAGCTCTGCTAATGGTCTTCTTTGCTAATTTGTTAATGTAGTTATCAGATTTAGCGCTATAAGCAAATGACAGAATCAAGCCTAGCATAACACGTTGGCGGTGACTAAATGGTATATCAGAAGAAAGGACAAATTCTACTGCGAAATTAGCCCTCAAGGTCTTATCAATATTTTTATTAAATTGAGCAAGGCTAAAAGCTAGTTCAATTATATCCGTAATTATCTTATCAGCATTGACTAGCAGCGGCAAGACAGATTGTTTATACCTATCAAGCTTACAAACATTTTCATCTAAATGCACTAAAGCTTTGATACGTTCATAAATAGTATCCTTTTTTTGCTCCTCTTCTGGCAAGGAAACAAATCTTACTCCTTCTTTTAAACCATAATTCGAGATAACTACTTTTTCCGGGGTAAAGACATGCATCATTGCTTTAGCAACTAGTATAGCGTTACTATCAATATTGCGATTACCTTGATTACTAAAACTAAGTTGAGTTCTGTTTAAGTGATCTAGCTTTTCTAAATATAGTTCAAAATCTCTTCTAGGAATTTCAAGGTTATGCAAGTTTTTCAGAGGATAATGGATAAAATCCATGTAAAACCTACCAATAAAACGAAAAGCCCCGCCTATCAAGTATAAATTTTGGTAAGTAACTTGACCAAACTCTTTCTTAATAATATCAATAATAACATTTACGTCATTTAAATTGTTATCTACTATTACTTTAGTGCCGAGCGGCAATGACTTTAAATTACCAACTTTTCGATCAGCAATAGAGGCTATTTCTAAACTACCCCCGCCTAAATCTGCAGCGACGCCACAAGCATCAGTTACGCCAGAAATTAAACCAGCAGCAGTAAGATAAGCCTCCTTATCGCCAGAAATGACCTCTATATCAAACTTGAATTTTTCTTTAATGATTTGTTGAAATTGCACTGCTTTTGGATGCCCTCTTAAGACAGCAGTTGCAACGCATCTTATATTAGTAACAGATAATTGCTCGAAAATATGGACTAAATATTTTAACGACAAATAGGTTTGGTGTTTAACGTCCAAATTCTCCATTTCTAGTAAACTCAGAATATCATTTCTGAATTTATCATTAAAAATTTCTGGACTTCCTATAGTGTCGCGTTCGTAAACCACTGCCCTTATAGCATTATAGCCAATGTCGATGATCGCTGAGCGCATAATAACCTAATTATATTTGTTCTATTTGAGCCCTTATACACCCTGCTAAATGCCCAGAAGTCAATTATAAAGATTATACCAGCTCCTTGCTAGATTCATCATTAGTATCATTTTCTGCAGATTCTTCTAGTACTTCTGCATTCTTATTCGGATTATAAGGCTCTTGTGTTGGGATAAATGTAGGGGGTAAAAGCCTTTTTGTAAAGAATTTATCTTGATAATAGGCTATTTTCTTAGATTTAATAGGAGGAAATGATTCAATTAGGACGATTTGCTCGTCACGTGGCAGAAGGATAACTTCTTGCGGTAAAAGTAAAGCTCTCTGCACATTAGAGATATTTTTACTTCTGCTTGCAGGGTTAAAGTCAAATAATATCGGTTTACTATATGATTCTGCTTCAACTGTTTTATTGCCGCATAATTGCGAAATCAGATTAGCAGTCTCATAGTTATTTGCTGCAAAGGTAATACGGAAAGTAGAGTTTGATAGAAACGAGTTCATACCAGCCTCCTCATAAGTTCCTTTTAGCTGCTGGGTATCTTGGATAATGAGGAATAATCGCACTCTATATCCTCTAAAATAGGCAATACCTGCTTTAAAGGTTTCCATTTTACCTAAAGTTGGAAACTCATCTAATAAAAACATCACGCCATATGGCTCTTCTTTAAGGTCTGGCATTTTACGACTTAAAAATTCAGTAGCTTGTTGGTAGAATACTTGCATTAATTTTTGCAAACGAGCAATATTATCTGGTGTTAAGCCTACATATACCGTCGTTTTTTCTTTTTTAAACATTTGCACGTTAAAGTCAGAGGTAGCGGTCGCTGAATCGATAAGAGGATTCGCCCAAAGTTCCAAAGAGGAGTTCAGGGTAGAGACAACGCCTGAACGTTCTTTATCTGCTTTCTGCAGAAAAGCTGCTATATTCATGTAAGCTACTGGATGCATGACTTTGCCTAAAGTATCAAGAGCCACGGCTAAATTATATACCACGTCATCACTGCGCATTGTCCTTACAACCTCGCCAAAAGATTTGGATTTCGCAGGGTCTGCAAGCAAATAAAGTACAACTCCTAAAAATAAGCTACGTGCTTCATTTTCCCAGAAATCTTGTTTAGGCATCAGAAGACTGGAGATTTTTTGCGCATCATCCACCATTTGCCCTGGCTTGGTGCTAATCCAGTCAATAGGGTTATAGCAATGGGTTATACCATCAGGATTTGAGGGCTCCCATACGAATACTTTTTGCCCTTGTTTTTCTCTCCAGCCACTAGTTAAACCGTGATTTTCAAGCTTGATATCATGCACAACTATTGAATGCTCCCAAAATAATAAATTTGGTATTACAAAGCCAACACCCTTACCAGAACCAGTAGGGGCAAAAAGCAAAGCATGCTGGAAACCGTCTGCAACATAATATCCTCCTTCATCCTGACCTAGGAGCATTCCATGCGGTGAGCGCAAACCAGCTTTTTCAATATCGTAAGGAGCCGCCCACCTTGCATCGCCATAAACTGCCTCTTTAGGTTTAAAGAACTCCAAAGTTTTTATACGAACAAAATTTCTATAATAGAAATATAGCACAAAAATTGGTGGCACTAAGATAGATATGACTAATTTTAATTTAAGATAGTGGTAAGCCTCAAAAGTTAAATGCGACCAAGCTTTGAGTAACCAGTATGACCATTTACTTGCTATGAAAATTGCGTTCGAGTTAAACCCTATAGAATTAAATTCGCCAGTAAAAATAGCAATTAAAAAACCACTTGCCCATATTGTGCAATATAAGACAAAAGGATGTATTATAGCATGTCCTATAATGTTCCTGATAGTCGCTACGGATTTATACCACTGCATCCTGCCCTCTAGTACCTTTATAATAAATTTCAGAGACGTATCTTTTGCCGCCGCTACCACGTTTTAGCTGCACCACTATGTCAACAACCGCTAAAATATATTTTCTCACTTCTTCAGGAGGAATACCAAGTCCAGCTTGCATAACCATTAATTTTAGCTGTTCAAGTGCCATTTGCGGGGCGTCAGCGTGCAGGGTAGAAATAGAGCCAGGGTGACCAGTATTTATAGCCCTCAAGAAACTAAAAGCCTCTACTCCTCTAAGTTCACCAACAATTATTCTATCAGGTCGTAAACGCAAACACGCTTCAATTAAATCTTGCGTGGTGACCTTAGCCCTTCCTTGCCCTCCTTTGGAAGCAATTAAATGTACCTTATTATGATGATTAGGCAACATGACTTCTCGTGCATCCTCGACGGTTATAAGTCTTTCATCTTTTGGTATCTCGCTAAGCGCTGCATTAGTAAAAGTGGTTTTACCTGTTGAAGTACCGCCGCTAATAATAATGTTCTTTTTCCTCAGTACAGCTTGCTTAATAAATTCCTTAATTTGTTTTTCCCGCAGTAATTTAGCAAGTATAATATCATCTTCGCTTACTACCATTTCAGTTACAGTATTGTCAAAAGCCCCCATTTTAGCATATTCATCAAGCGAAAGATGCATTGTGCTAGCTTTTCTGATAGCATAAGCAACCATACTAGGCTCACAAACTGGAGGAAAAACTATCTGTATACGATAACCATTTGGCAATGTAGCAGAAAGCAGCGGTCTTTCTTCAGAGATCATTTGATCCGTTGACTGCGCCACAAGTCTACCAAGACCTAGTAAATGTTCAAGGTCGAGCTCTGGTAGTAATTCCTTCCTCAGGTCACCCTGTTTCTCAATCCAAACCTCACCGGGCTTGTTAATCATAATCTCGTTAACTCCCTCCTCCGCAAATAACTTTTTAAAAGGCAAGAGGTAGGTTTCTAGCGCCGCAAAATTCATTGCATTAACCTCGATTTACTAACAGCTGCTTTTGGAAATCTATAATCCTTATTTACATAAATCTTAATAGGCGTTCCTTGATTTATCGTAATAGTTGGAGTAAATTTCTGCGCAGTTATCATTTCTTTGGCAGTATTAGTTATATCTGTAAATGCAGTTTTTGAAGCACCTTGCGCTTGAGTAGGCGAGGTGGCGGTAGCTGCAGTAGTTACTAAACTTGTAACAGCGCCGTTAATCGCAGTTTGCAAACCAAGCAATGCTTGATCAGGATTAGCATTATTTGGTGCAGCAGCACAAGCATTCTGTATTGTAGTATAGGCTGTAGAGCTTGTATCTGTAATCAATGCAAGCACTTGAGTGCAAATAGCGGTAATTTTTTGAGCAGGCAGAAGGTTAGCATTACTATTTGTTGCAGTTATAACATTTTGTATGCTAGTTGCAGCTTGTGTTTGAGAGGCTGCTGCTTGCGAGGTAGGCGGGGGCGTTACCAGCATATCAAGACCCTTGGCAACTCCTATATTAAAGGCTGATAATAAAATAGAGTTAGTCATACGTTCTTTAAACTTGTTATCTACTCTACCTTGTGCCCCTTTCCTGCCTAAATGGTCCACGGCGTCTGATTTAATTTGCACGCTATAACCATTAGCAAGATTTACCTTTTCCCAAATTACTCCAACTCTACCAGAGTCTTGATTAGCAATATTGAAAGTGCCATATACTCTGGAGCCCTTTGGTATTAGTATCAGCTTACCATCTTCGGCGTAAACATCACGGCTTACTATTGCTCTTATTTCTCCAATAAAGTCACTATTGATAGCGCTTTCTAGTATTGCATCAATAATCTTACCTTGACCAAGCAGTAAGTTTGCATCACCTCGGTACTTAAAGTTGCTTTCTTGTTCTATCTGCTCTGGGCTTTTAGTTTGTTCCTTACCAGCGATTAAAATCATCGAGGCTTTACGCTTGGCTATTTTGCGTTTCGTCGCTTCATCGCTATCAGATAATTTAGATGGTAAATCTGCAGATTCTCCTTGATTAAAAGCTTCATCCTGTAATAATGGAGAATTAGGCATAACTGGCATAGCCGGAACTGGTGGAGCACCCGCTGGATTGCTTGGCATTACCGGTATTGTAGGAGCAGGTTTTTCTTCTTCCACAGGGTCTTGTAGTTTTGGTGGCTCAGGCAGTTTAGGAATTTCTGGCACTTCATTTTCAACCGCCTGCGGTGGCGCTGTAACTTGAGTTGGAACCACAACCTCTGGAACTGATGTAGAACTTTTATTATTTATAAACAACGTAAATGCGAAATACCCAAGAGCTCCACCTGCTATTAGCAAGATTAAAAAGCTCTTTTTAGGACTAGTTGCTACTTTGGAAAGCTCGTTTTGGACTTCTGGTAGTATTACCACTTTCTCAGAAGAACTATTATCAGCGTTGTTTTGCTCTGCCATTTTATTTCTTCTCTAAACTTACATCGATTTTTTCTTTGGATAATAAAATCTGATTAGATACACCAAATCTTTTTCATCACCTTCTTCCAGCTCTTTAGACACAATATCAAACTGATAGGTTCTTTTATTCGTTATAATTGTCATGTTAGTACGAATATTTTTCTCCATAGGTTTAATAAAAAGCCTATTAGCGAGCGGCGTAATCTTCCAAGCATATGAATCACCTAAAGTGATAGTTTGGATCTCTTCATATTTCGCAAATTCAATATGCGACTGAAAGCCAAAATGTAGTACTAAGAGATATACCTCATTAGGGTTATAGATATAGGTTTTAATCCTATTATCAGTAGTGATAGGTACTTCCTCGTCATACGCTACCGCGGTGAAAGAATTAAACGTGATTAGAAATAAAATAAGAAGTCTAGCTATTGTCATTATCTACCCTATAACCTTTTACTTGAAAACCTATTGGATTAATATCCAAATCGTTGTCTGTGAGCTCCATAGCAACGTAATCAAAATCAACCACCGCTATCTTGTTGGTTACTTTTTTGTCGCCAGAAGTTTCGTTTATCGAAAACCTTAACATATATTTCTTATCTGCAAGTTTAGACCATGATTTTACCACCATAAAAGTTGTATTTTTTTGTCCGTATATTAAAGTTGGATCATAGTCTTTATTTTTGATATAGCTAAGATACGACCAGTAGACACCACCGCTTGAAAGCAACCTAATTGATTTCCTTGCTTCTGTATCAAAATCAACGGGATTATATGTTTCTCTTGCGCTTACATATTTTTTAATAAAGTAACGAGCTAAAGAGTCATTGCCTTCTAATATTTTTGAAGTTACTGGAGTAACAATTTTTGCCATTCCAGTTGACTCATCAATTTGGATAACAAATGGATCGAACTCCTTAGTATTAATCACTACCATAATTCCTATTGCAGCGGTAATAGCTAAAGTAATAAGGAGCGCCACCAACACTAAAAGCAGATTACGCTGTACTACTAGTTTATCGTAGCGCTCTTCATACCAATTACGTACTACTTTAACGCTACTAGTATTTTGCTTTTGAGTATCAACTTGCTCTTGATTAACCCCTTCTCCTTGCAAATCCTTAGCAGCAGTGGATGGCTTTAGTTTTGCTAGCCAGCTAGTAAAATTGAACATCTGATTTTAAACAAACTTTATATTGCTGGTTTGATTATGTAGTAGCTTTTTGCTCAAGATAAATAAAATTCTATATATTTAGCATTAAAGTAGTAATATTTTTTTTTGTAGTTGCTTTTCTAACCTGATTTGCAGTTTAAGAGATATATCAAGCTATTTTTTGCAGTATTGCGTATTAGTACTTGACAAGCTAGGTTGTTGATTGTAAACTCTAGTACGATAATTTTAAAACACACGATCTGGTACAAAAGATGTCTCGTAAATGTGAATTAAGTGGCGTAAGCGTAATGTATGGGAATAAAGTTTCTCATTCACAAAGAAAAACTAGAAGAAGATTTGAACCAAATATGAAACTTGTATCTTTCGCAAGTGATTTAGTTGGTGAAAGTTATAAATTCAGAGTCAATGCTAAATGTATACGTACAGTAGAAAAGGTTGGCGGTCTTGATGAATATATGATGAAAGCTTCTGAAGAATTTTTGTCAGACAAGGCAAAAGTAGTGAGAAAGAAAATTCTTGGAAAGAAAAAAGAGGTGTTAGCATGAAAACTGGTATACACCCTAAATATAATGCCCTAAAAATTACTATCAGTAAGGATGTGTTTGAAACAAATTCAACACTACAAACTGGTGAAATTCTTATGGACGTTGATTACAGGAAGCACCCAGCTTGGACAAAAGAAGGGGTAAACGTAGTTAATCAATCAAATAAAAGTATCAGTAATTTCAATAAGAAATTCGCTGGTCTTAATTTTGGTGCATAATATTACTTTGCTTTAGATATTTACAAAAGGTCGTTTTTGTACTAATCCAAAAATGACCTTCTAAATCAGAAAATTTGATTAGTATCCTCACATAACTTATACTACAAGTTTTTTATCGCGGGATGGAGCAGCTCGGTAGCTCGTCAGGCTCATAACCTGAAGGTCGTTGGTTCAAATCCAACTCCCGCAACCAAATTATTTTTAAGCATCTTCTCATTACTATTCAAAAAATCACAATATTGCTTTCTTAAAGCCTGCATAGTAAACTATAGAAATTAGATTAGATCTTCTGCGAAACTCTAACGTGTATTTCAGGTTACAATGACTACTGCTATACTAAACAGTTCCTATATAAAAACACCATTAGGGTATATGCTAGCTATTGCTAGTGATGCAATACTATACTTGCTAGAATTTACTGACCATCCAAAATTACAGCGCAGGGTAAAGCGATTACGCACTAAAACTAGCCAAGTCATTATAGAAGGACATAACAACTTAATAAGTTTCGTAGAATCAGAACTTATAGCCTATTTTGAAGGAAGTTTAAAGGAGTTTAAAACACCTATTAAGCTTTTAGGTAGCACTTTTCAGATTGCGGCATGGCAAGAACTTATGCATATTCCTTACGGGCAGACAAAAAGCTACTTAGAACAAGCAAGCGCTTTAGGCAAGCCTACTGCATATAGAGCTGTAGCAAATAGTAATGGTGCTAATCAGCTCGCTATTATTATTCCTTGCCACCGCATAATTAATAGTAGCGGAGAGCTAGGGGGCTATGGCGGTGGTATTGCTCGTAAAAAATGGTTGCTAAATCATGAAAGCCAGACTAATACCAAATCTAATTTAAAAATTGGCTTTGGTATTACTTAAGTTTTATTTGCTACTAGATTCACCTATTACAGCTAACTGCACCTCATGTTGGTTCGTATCGTTGTTACTGCTATAATTGTACTCTTCTTCTTCGTCGTCCTTGTAATTTCCATGAAAATATACCGTTCCAGGGCAAAAATGCGTTCCTGCAGGTAAGTCCATTTTCATTTTTGGTGGTTTAATACAGTCCAAAAGGGATTTCGCCCAAAAAACGAGGTTAAATATACACATTGTAGCATGTGTGCTAATCATACACCAAGCTGAAAATACCTTTAGTGCGGATAATGTCATTTTTAAACCCCCTTAAAATTTAAAGCAAATTTTTTATAATTCGTGATCATGGGCTGTAGCTGTATTACCTGCAAGGGATGCACCTATATTATGATCTATATGAATCTTTAGTTTAGGTTGACCGCCGCAGTCACCTTCTTGATCGTGATGGTGTTTATTATGGTGTTCTATTTCGTCAAGCTGCCTAGCAAACTCTTTCGTTGGTTTAATTTTTACCTTTGGAGGTTTAACCCAATCATGAATCATCTTGAAAAATGCTGTCGTGCTAAAGCAACACATTGCGCCGTTAGTAAAAATTGTAAACCAAGCTGCAAACCATTGTAAAGATTCTGGACTCATATAAATAACCACTAATACTTGACTAATACTGGTATATTATATTAAGGAAATTAATGCAGCTATTAAAAAATAAACTAATGATAATTTATTTATATAGCTGCAACATTTTAAGCGCATATATTATTCAGGATAAGGTTTATTAGCTTAAAGTTTATACCCCTATAATTCAGTACCAAAAATTTTAAAAACAAACACTAAATCCTCTGCGGCTTCTTTCAAATAGTCGAATCGACCAGAGGCGCCTTTGTGCCCGTAATCCATATTAGTTTTAAAGATTATGCTTTCTTGCCCTAGCTTCTTAGCTCTAAGCCTTGCTACCCATTTTGCCGCTTCCCAGTAGCCAACTCTTGGATCTGATAAACCAGCTGTCACCATTAAGGAAGGGTAGGCTTGAGGTTTAATGTTATCGTATGGCGAGTAAGATAGTATATATTCAAAATATACAGGCTCTTTTGGATTACCCCATTCTTTAAATTCGCCAGGAGTAAGAGGCAAAGACTCATCAAGCATGGTGTTTAGCGCATCAACAAATGGTACGTGCGCAATAGCTGCTTTGAATAATTCTGGTCGCTCGTTGATTACGTTACCAATTAACAAGCCGCCTGCACTACCGCCGCAAATTACTATATTGCCAGCTTGTGTGTATTTGTGCTCAATTAAATATTCTGTAGATCGAATGAAGTCACTGAAAGTGCGCTTTTTGTTTAGGAATTTGGCAGCTTCATACCATTGATGACCAAGCTCTTCACCGCCCCTAATATGCGCTATAGCGAACACAAAGCCTCTATTTACCAGCGAGATAGCGCTATTCCTGAAAGAAGTTGGTATGGCAATTCCATATGAACCATAACCGTAGAGGTATAATGGATTAGAGCCGTCCTTCTTAAACAAAGCTTTTTTATACAGCAAGGTTATCGGCACTTTGACGCCATCATGTTCTGCAAAAACCCTTTCTACCATATATTCTTCAGGGTTAAAGCCGCTAGGTATCTCTTGTACTTTTAACACTGCTAGCTTGTTACTAGGGAAATCATAACTATAGACAGTGCTAGGTCTTGCTAGCGAAGAGTAATTAACCCTAATATCGTCTTCTGCAAAGTTAGTAGAAAAGGCGCTGGCTTCAAAGGCTTGGTCTGGAAAAGTTATGTCTTGTTCTTTTGAGCCTTGAAGTTCCTGAATCCTAACTAAAGGCAAGCCGTTATTAGTATAATTAAGGATTAAATAATTCTTGGTGATGTCAAAACTAGCAAGATACTTGTCTTTGTCCTCTGGTATATATTTTTGCCAAGCGGCGGCTAAGTCATTTGCTCTTGCCGTCATTAGGCAAAAGTTAGTAGCATTAAGGTTAGTTCTGATATAAAAATAATCGCCGTTATGATCCACGTCGTAAAAGATAGTATCTTCTTTGGCTCTAAGCAATTGCAGCATCATCTCGTGATCCTTCATCGCAATAGCGTAAACCTCATTACTACCATAACCACTAGAATTAATAAAAAGGTAATCTTGGCTAGAGGAGCGGCTAATACCTACTTGTTGCAAAGTATCAGTCTCATGAAAAATGAGTTTATCGAGTTTGTAGTCACTATTTAGTAAGTGGAATTTTACCTTATCGCTTCTAAGTTGCTCGTTAATAGGTGTATAAAAAAATCCTGCTATTTCCTGATGCCAAACAATACTACCATTTACATCCAGAATTTCATCAACTAAATGTTCTTTTTCTTGGATATTATATATTTTAATGGTGTAGCGTTCATCACCAGAAAAATCGACTGAATAAATAAAAAGTTTGTGGTCAGGAGAAATAGCAAACGTGCCAATTTGAGTAAAGCTTTTGCCAGCGGCTAGCTTATTAACATCAAGTAAAATTTCCTCCGGCGAATCTGTACTGCCATTTTTACGGCAATATATAGGATATTCTTTATCTGCTTCTGTTCTAGTATAATAGTAATAATTATCTTTCTTAATATATGTAGACTGGTCAGCTAATTTAACCCTGCCTTTTAGTTCTTCAAATATGTTTGTTTTTAGGTCCTGCGTAGGCGCAAAAAACTGCTCGAAATATTGATTCTCAGCATTTAAATAATCAAGTATTTCAGGATTTTTTACTTCTGGCCAACCTTTGTCACGCAGCCAAGCATATTCATCCTGAACAGTGATGTTATGCATCTTGAAAGAATAGGGTATTTGTTTTGCTATAGGTGGTTGCATTTTTTCTCTTTTTGTTATTTTTTTTACAATACTAGCAGAAAATAACGTTAGCACTAAGCCAAAAATACAAAAAATTATTAAATTACGTCTCATAACCTACCTGATGACAAAAGGCAGTAAAGCCATAAATAGCCTACTGCCTTATTATTATGCTACTTCAATTTTAAAAGTTAGAAATTAACTTTCAATTTTAAAGATCCTTGATGGCTTTGGTATTTCTTAACCTCTTAAGCTACGAGTCCTTTATTAACCTTCAGGTTACAATAACGCCTTTTTGCTACTCAGTTTTTCTAGTTTATTATATAAGTCGCTAATCATGCTTTCAGTGCTAGAGATTTTTTCACTAGCAAGCTTTACTAACTTTTCAGCAGATTTATCTTTTAACTGCATTGCAGTATGCAATTGATCAGCTATGTTTTTTAAACGCTCTTGAGCTTCTAAAAAGGATTTACCCAACTGATTTTTAATGTTTACTGAAGAATGTTCAAGCTCATTTATTTTAATATAAAGATGCGCAGTTAGTTGTTCAATTTTCTCTTGCAATAAACTAACTTCTTGCTGCCGCCCTTCAGCTATTTTTTTTGCTGTTTCGGCTACTTTTGCTTGTATCCTGAAATCAGGAGTACAATCCAAATTCCAAGCTAGCCCTACTTTACTCATTAAATAGATAATCCACTTATGCACGTCAAATTGATACCATTTCACGCCGTTACGATAATCTGAAGGAAAAGCGTGATGATAATTGTGCCAATTTTCACCTAATAAGAAAATAGCCAGCCACCATATATCACCCGCTGTGCTATTAGCATAAGTTTTGGTACCTAAATAGTGGCAAGCAGAGTTAACACAGAAAGTAGCTTGTTGCTGCAGAGCCCTACCAAGACCTATAAATACAAAGCCAGTATAAGCAGAAAATAGAGTACCGCCAACTAAATAACCCACAATAGCAGGAGCGATAGTATTCATAAATATAGCCAAGTGCCAGTAATATTTTAACTGCCATTTTAGCAAGTTATTTCTGCCTAGCTTTACCATTGTGATACGACTAATAGGCAGATTACTACCTTTACCAACTAGCATCCAGCCGATATGAGACCACATAAAGCCAACAATCCCCTTATTATATTTTAACGGAGAGTGGGGATCTTGTTCTGTATCTGTAAAAGTGTGGTGATTATAATGGTTTGAAGCCCATGATAATACTGGTCCTTGCAGGGTACCAGCTGACATCATGACTAGAATAAATTCGGCTACTTTATGAGCCTTAAAAGCATTATGCGCCCACAGCCTATGCAATCCAACTCCTACCGCTATATTTGAGCCATAATATCCAGCAATAGCTAAAATGATTTGCGACCACCTGATATCGTATTGTATACCATAATGAATACCCAAGGTAATTAAAAATAAAGGATAGATAATTAAAGCTATGAAAGCGGTCCAATTAATGTTTTGAAGCATAATTACTACTAAAGTTATGTTAGTCATGACGACATTATAGCACATTAACAAGAATTAAGTAAGTAAAATTATGTATGCTTTATAAGATTTTGTGTATTTTTTCATTAACCGTAACGTCACTATCTATAGCTATAGCGACTCTCCCATTATTTCTGCAGTATGTTCAGGCTCTTGAGTGATATCAGCGCCATCATATTCTAATAGCTTAGATATTTCTCTATACCCTCTATTTGTAGCAATATGCAGCGGGGTATCTTCATTTTCATCCCTAATGTTAACCTCAGCCTTGTGCTCTAGTAGTAGCTCGCATATTTCTCTATGCCCTCTATCTGCGGCAATATGCAGCGGGGTATCTTCATTTTCATCCCTAATGTTAACCCTGAACTTAATCTTTTGGTCTAATAGTAGCTTGCATATTGCTACTTCCCTACGGTATTCAGCAGTATGCAAAGAAGCATTCTCCCTTCCATCTTTAATACCAAACTCAGCCTTGTGCTCCAGTAGTACCTTACATGTTTCTGTATGCCCTTTATCTACGGCATCATGTAAAGCTGTTCTACCAAATTGACCTATTGCATAAAGATCTATTTCATAGTATTCCCCATACACTAATAATACCTTGCATACATCCGCATTCCCATTTTGCGCAGCATTGAGTAAAGGCGTACGTAGTTTATTATCTTTATTAGTAGGATTAGCTTGGTGGTATAATAGCATCTTGCATATTTCTGTATACCCTATCAATGCAGCCTTGTGCAAAGGAGTCTGTTGTGACTTATTGCTAGCGTTAACGTCAGCTTTATACTTTAACAAGGTTTTGCATACCTCTTGACTTCCGTACATTGCAGCAATGTGCAAAGTGGTATCGTGCCAGGCATCCCTACTATCAACGTCAGCTTTGTGCTTTAATAGCAATTCGCATTTTTCTTTATTCTCCATCCATGCAGTCTTGTATAAAGGGGTCTCTTGCCACAAATTCTTGGCATTAACCTCAGCATTGCGCTCTAGTAGTAGCTTGCATATTTTTATATGCTCTACCTGCCCAGCCACATGCAAAGCAGTTTGCTGACACTTATCTCTAACATTAACATCAGCTTTATACTTTAATAATAGCTTGCATATTTTTACGCGCCCTTCTATTGCAGCTGCGTGCAAAGGAGTTAGTCCACTAAAACTTATCAAATTAGCATCCACTCCTTTCTTGCTAAGCAGAAACTTGGCTTCTGCTACGTGACCTTTTTTTACAGCTTCATAGAGCCTAAGAGAGTTCTCTATACTTCTTTGCTTGATATATGCTTTATCAGATTTTGTGTATTTTTTCATTAACCGTAACGTCACTATCTATAGCTATAGCGACTCTCCCATTATTTCTGCAGTATGTTCAGGCTCTTCGTTATGCTCAGGCTCTTGCGTGGTATCGGCACTAGCCTTGCCCCTGCCATTAACAGCCACCATATGCTCGAATAGTAGCCTGCATGTTTCGTCATGCTCTTCCTTGCTAATACGAGATGTATGTTCTAATAGTAACTTACATATTTTTGTATCTCCGTTTTTTGCAGCAATATGTACAGGAAGCTGGTGGAATCCATCCCTAACGTTAATGGCACCTACTCCTCCTCCACTTAATAGTAATTTGCACATCTCTAGATTCCACATTTTTACCGCTATAAGCAAAGGGGTATTCAGACCTTCATCTCTATTATATATACTGGCTCCATGCGACAAGAACAGCTTGCACATTGCTAGATCTCCATTTTTTATAACCACAGGAAAAAGATCTATCCAACACATCGTATTATAAGTATAAGATTTTTCCCTCTCCACTATTGAACGAACTTCCTCTGTATCACCACTCATTACAGCGTTGTACAATGCAGGATTTTTATCTTTTACATACTTAATTTTTTCACGCCATTGCATCATTTTATGCGCCTTTTCATTAATATAATTCATTAGCAAGTAACGATATCCTTAATAAATCGAAGATAGAAGATTGTCAAACCTTTTGCAATTAGGTTGCATTCTTTGAGAGCAAATTTATATAATCCTTAAGCTCAAGAATCCACGCCTACAAATTGCCATGCTTTTTTCTCGTAATAAAAGCGCATAAAA
>JAIXRE010000076.1 GCA_027485375.1 Rickettsiaceae bacterium
GGGCTTAAAAATTACTATTAAGAGTTATACAACAAAGGAGCTGGAACAAACTACCTTAGAACAATTATACCCCAAAATTGATTTGTTGATTATTGATAGGCTAGGGAAGATAGATTACCCTCCGCATAGAGTAAAAGCTATAATAAATTTAACAAATGCCGCTGCTGCTGAGGGCGAATTTTTTATAAAATTACCAGTCAGAGTGCTTGATTTACTTGAGATTATCAAAATCCTTAATATAGGAGCAGGCTTTGCAATGGCATTCTTTTGTAGTATTAATAATGAATGGATTTACGATGAGCAGAAAAGGGGGTTATTTGGTAATAATATTAATATAAGATTTACTGAGAAAGAGAATGAAGTTTTTAGATATCTTTTAACGAAAGAACAATATAAAGCACACAAAGATGAATTGCTAAAAACTATTTGGCAGTACCATACTGATTCTAATTCAAACACAATTGAAACGAACTTGTACCGCTTAAAAAACAAGCTACCAAAGGCGTTGCTGCAAGTTAAAGACCATTCTTATAAGCTTATGATTACAAAATTAGTATAATAAAATAAATTGATAAAGAGGAATAATGTTGAATTTACTTGCTGCTAATTTGCTGGCACCGGCTATTTTATTTTTTGTACTGGGGGTCATTAGCGGGTTAATAAAATCTGGCTTAAAGATACCTGAACAAATAGCTAAGTTTTTATCAATATATCTTATTTGCTCTATAGGTTTTAAAGGCGGGCATTACCTGCATATTAACGACGAACTAAGTATGCATGCTATAACAACCTTAGTTATATGTGTATTACTGAGTTTATTATTACCAGTGCTTGCGTATCATACTTTAGTTAGGTTTGTTAAAATTGATAAATTAAATGCTGCGGTTATAGCTGCGCATTATGGTTCAATTAGCATTATTACTTTTATAAATGCTACAGATTTTCTAAATTTAAACAACCAGCCTTATCAAAAATATATGCTAGTTGCAGCGGCGTTAATGGAAATACCAGCAATAATCAGTGGTTTATGGCTAGCTAACGGTAAATTTACAGTTAGTAAAGAGACTCTAAAAAACAGCCTAGGACATGGTAGTATTATATTGCTAATAGGTAGCTTTATAATCGGTAGTATTACTAATCAAGCTGGTTACGATAATGTTAGTGGGTTTTTGATAGTGCCATTTTATGGCTTCTTATGTTTATTTATGCTTGATATTGGTATAGTAGTTTCTAATTATCTTCATTACCTCAAAGGTTGCGGTTTCAGGCTTCTAGCTTTCGGTATATACATGCCTTTAATCAATGCTTCAATCGCATTGCTAGTTGCTAAGTTGCTGCAGCTAGATGTGGGCACGGCAACTTTGATGCTAACGCTTGCCGCTAGTGGTTCTTATATTGCTGTTCCTTCGGTTATGCGAATATCAGTGCCACAAGCAAATCATGCACTTTCTTTGCCTTTAGTACTCGGAATAACTTTTCCATTTAATATTTCAGTTGGCATACCATTATACTACAAGGCTTGTCAGATTTTCCTTGGCTAAAGCAGCATAATAGATAAAATCAACGCAATAGTAAAAATATTAATATCAACTTAACTAAATATTAACTATTATGCATGTAGCATAGTATTATATTAAAAGTTAAATGGTATTATTATGGCGAATGACAATCCAAAAGAATCATTACTCTTTAGATTCTTTAGAAATCGCTTGGAGGATTTAAAAGATATAGGTCGTGGAGTAGCTCTACTTCCTGCCCATTTAGTAAACAATCCTGCGGATACAATATTAAAAGCAACTACTGTAGGATTAGCCTCTATACCAGTTGTTGGAAGTGTAGTAACAGCGCTATATGTTGCAAAAAGAACTTATCAAAATACAGGACCAAGCAAATTGACTGCAGCGGCTGCAGCGGTTGCCTTAGGTTTTTGGGCAGGTGTTGTTTCCACAATACCTGGTGTGGGTTCTGCAATAGTGGGTAGTTACGCTCTGCATAATATAAGTAAGCAAAATAATGATATACCTCAAGCATATCGTCAAGCAGGGACAGGATTAGTAGAAGCCGCAAAGTCTGTAAGAAAGACGGTTACATTAGAAAATTTAAAAAGTTTAGGTAAAGCCCAAACTTGGAAACAAGGGGTGGCAACAGCTGCTGAGAAGGTTCAAAGTGTTGGTATAAAAGGAATAGCACAAAAGTTGGTAAGTTTTGCAAAAACTTCTTGGGGCGAGTCTTATTATCGAAAGCCACAAGAGGTTGAATCTAAAGAAGTTGGCGGTGCTGTAGGAGGTGGAAGCGCGCCTAACTCTAGTCGTAGATCTAGTAAACCTAGTAGACCTTTATCTCCAGCGCCAACTCCTAGTACTCCAGTTACAAGCATACCAGGACAAGGTAGGGGATGAGGGTAATACCCGAGCATTTTAAGCACCCCCGCAGTTTCCTTTGACTTTGTAGTGCTAATTAGCTTATACTACCAGCAAAAACTGTTACTAAAATGATGCATACAGATATTGTGATAATTGGCGCTGGACCAGTAGGCTTATTCGCTGCTTTTCAGGCTGGAATGCTTGGCATGAAGTGCCATATTTTTGATGCTTTAGAGATAATTGGCGGGCAGTGTGCTACCCTTTACCCAGAAAAACCTATATATGATATTCCTGCCTATCCTACAATTACTGGAGAGGCGCTTATCGAGCAACTTAAAGCGCAACTAGAGCCGTTTAAGCCAGTCTACCACCTTAACCAGCAAGTGACAAAGCTAGAACAGCAAGGAAAAGGATTTGTTGTTACAAGCAGTAAAGGGGTGCAAGTAGAGGCAAAGGTCATAGTGATAGCAGCCGGAGCTGGCGCATTTGGACCAAATAAACCACCGCTTGCTGGTCTTGAAGAATTTGAAAATAAATCTGTATTTTATTTTGTTAGTCGCCGCAAGGACTTTCAGGATAAAAAATTAGTTATAGCTGGCGGCGGTGATTCTGCCGTTGACTGGGCGATATCACTAGCGCAGGTAGCTAAGAAAATTTACGTAGTCCATCGTCGTGATAAATTCAGAGCATTACCGGAAAGCGTAAGGCAGCTGCATGAGCTGGCTGATAGCGGTAAAATAGAGTTAGTCATAGGTTATCAACTTGATAGTTTAGAAGGTAGCAACGGGCAGTTATCACAGGTAGTTGTTGCCGACCTTGAAGGTAATAAAAAAGCTTTAGACGCAGAAGTGTTGTTGCCATTCTTTGGTTTATCGCAAGAGCTTGGACCAATAGCAGAGTGGGGGCTTGGTATTAAAACTCACCATATAATGGTGGATACGCCGTATTTTAATAGCAATATCCCTGATATTTATGCAATAGGAGACATAGCCACTTATCCTGGCAAATTAAAGCTGATTTTAACTGGCTTTGCGGAGGCTGCAAGTGTTATGCATCACGCATATAGTAAAGTGTTTGATGGCAAAGCACTGCATTTTGAGCACTCAACGACCAAAGGAGTAGGGGTATAGTGAATAATTCACCTATTACTGGCAATATTATCGATGGAAAAGCTGTTTCGCAAAAGCTTTTAGCTAAGCTTGCTCAGGAGATTGCTTTAGCCAAAGAGACTACAGCTCTTGCTCCTACCCTTGCGATAATTCTAGTTGGAAGCCATCCTGCAAGTCTGATTTATGTAAGAAACAAAATAAAAGCCGCTGAGAAAATAGGTATTAACACCGTAAAGATTGAGTTTCCTGAGA
>JAIXRE010000110.1 GCA_027485375.1 Rickettsiaceae bacterium
CGGTGCTCAAATCCTCACGTACATATAGTACGCTGCGGTTCTGCGCTCCGTGTCTCCTACAAATTCCTTCTCTGTAGCAAGTTTTGCAGAAAGTCTGTTTAAATATGCGGATAATAAGATATTAAACCAAGCGAGTAAGTCAAGTATTAAGTGTTTTATACCAAATCCCATTTTTAAATAATTCAAACGGATTTTACAAGATTCGCCTTTGCGCACGTATTTTATATACGTTTACGCAGACTCACTTTTAAATCCAATTGCCTTATTTAATTCTTGAAATTTGGTATTATATCTTTCGCTGGCTAGCAAAATATACTATTATGCTATAAAATATGCTTACTAGAGGATCAGATAAATGTACTCTGCTGCACCTATAACAATTTTTGCTGCCAGCACTGCTTTAATGCTAACTGTAAATTATACAAGGCTTTTTAAGACTATAGCCATTATTTACCCGCTACTAGCCTGTATAATCCTGTATAACAGCGCAAATGTGCAGACACTATCCTTGTTTAATTTAGTGTTTGTTAGCCAGTTTACAGCAAGTTTGCGTTTTATTGCTATAGCCTTAATGGTAGTGACTTTTGTTATAAATATATATGCTTTAGGGCAAAGCCAACGGCTAGAGGTTATAATTGGTGGCTTCTATAGCGCCTTTACTTTGATATGCTTGCTAGCTGCGGATTATTTTAGCATGTTTATTGCTCTAGAGATGATGATGCTAGCAGCTGGTAGCCTTATATTTATAGGCAGCGCCCCAGGGGCAGCGCGGCAATATTTCCTTACGCATTTGTTTAGCGGAAGCCTAATATTAATTGCAATTAGTTATATTGTTGCCACAACTGGCAATACTACTATAAGCTTGTCTCTAGAAGTACTTGGTAGTAGAGAACAAGTGTTTTATCTTGGCGTGATGCTAGTTGGTTGCTTAATTAATGTTGGATGTTTTCCATTTTCTAGCTGGATAGTCAAATGTTATCCTACCGCTTCTAGTTCTGGTTTTCTCTATCTTATTAGCTTTACAACAAAGATATCCATTGTTTTACTTATAAAGCTTTTTTCTGGTTTTGAATTACTTAAATATTTTGGTATAGCTACTATGCTATATGGCGGCATTTGCGCATGTTTTGAGCAAAACCTACGCCGTTTATTTTGCTACCTTATCATTGCGCAGCTTGGTACGATGCTAATTGCTATTGGAATAGGAAACGATTATGCAATTACTTCAGTGCTATCATACCTACCTATTCACCTAGTCTACAGTATGTTGCTTGGCTTAGTGCTAGCAGTATTTAGCGATCAAGCCAGTATAGTAGATTGCGGGCAAATAAGCCAAATGAAGGACAACAAGCTATTACTTGCCTTAGTGATTGGCGTGTTAATGATGACTAATTTTCCTTTTACTGCAAGCTTTATGAATAAACTAGTCTTGTCTAAAGCTCTAGAAAATGAGCCAGTAAGCTATTATTTATTGCTATTCTCAAATGTATTAGTATTTATCGCTCTGCCATTTAGAGAATATTTCACAATCAAACCTAGCTCCTATATTACAGACGCTAAACAAAATCGTTCTAGCATTTATTATGCGATAGTTTGCGTAGTGCTTTTAAGCGTTTTTGAAATAAATAATTATCTTACTTTGCCTATTGAAAGGATAGAAGAGTTTTCGCTTAGCAATAAGGTTGTCAAACAATTAATTATCATAGCTTGCGGTATCAGTCTAGCATTTATCATAAAATTTCAACGTAGAGATACCACCTATAGAAGTTTTTTAAATATAGATTTATTACAGATGGTAACAGGTATTTTCTATCGTTGGCATCTACGTAATATGCACCCTAAATATACAGCAGATGAGGATGACGTAACATTATTACGACAAGCTATTACAAATAAACTAGCAAATTCAAATTTGCAGCAGATAAATAATCAACAAACAGCTATTTTAATGATATTCACTTTATTTACTGTTTTGCTTATAGGTTTAAATTTTTTATAATAGACCTTCTGCAGTAAATTTGGCAAAAAATCTAATACCTAAAGCTAGTTGCGTAGGTTACGCTAAAATTTAATCTAAAATTGCTAAAGCATGCTTTGCAATAATTTTTATTATGTTATACTGTTAAGGTATAGATTAGATTTTATAGGCTATTTATGACTAAAGTTTTAATAGTAGAAGACAACGAACTAAATATGAAATTATTTAGAGACCTTTTAACGATGCAAAATTACGAAGTAATAGTGTCAAAAGATGGTGTTGGCATACCCGCAATTGTGCAAAATGAAAAGCCAGATATAATCCTAATGGATATACAGCTTAATGGTTTATCTGGAATAGATATTATCAAAGAGCTAAAAAGCAATAAAGCCACTGCCAAAATTCCAGTAATAGCAATCACCGCTTTTGCAATGAAAAATGATGAAGCAAAAATTGTTGCTAGTGGTTGCGACCTTTACCTCGCAAAACCTGTATCAATTGATCTATTTTTTAGTTCGCTAAATAGATGTACTAAGCCGGAAGAATAATAATTTTATGACAGCAAATGTTTTAGTAGTTGATGACCTAGAGCCGAATACTAGATTACTAGAAGCAAAGCTTTTAGGGGAGTATTATACAGTCTTTACAGCCAATAGCGGTAAAAGAGCGCTGGAGATATTGCAGGATACCAAAATAGATGTCATTTTGCTAGATGTGATGATGCCTGAAATGGATGGCTTTGAAACCTGCCGCCAAATAAAAATAAACCCCGATACGATGCATATACCTATAGTCATGATTACAGCTCTTTCTGATATCGAGGATAGGATCAAAGGACTAGAGGCTGGTGCAGACGAGTTCTTAACTAAGCCTATTAATGATACGCCCCTATTTGCTAGAATGAAATCCTTATCTAGGATGAAAAGCGTTATAGACGAGCTAAAGCTTAGAAACAAAACCAACAGCGAGCTTGGAGCTTCAATTATAGAGGTTAATAATAATCTTAGTGATAGCAAGATTTTACTAATTAATGACGATGTGCTACAAACCAAAAACCTTAGTAAAATGATGGAAAAGCTTTCTCCTCATATTAAGGTAATAAGTGGACCAGACGAGGTTGAGGCGCTTGGTGAATACATCCCTGAGTTAGTTATTATTAGCTGCCAGTTAGAGACTGGCGACCCTTTGCGAATAAGTATGGCATTAAAAGCTCAGCCAAACTGGGGTAATACAGTCCTTATAATGCTAGCCGAAGAAGAAAATATGCCTATGGTGATTAAGGGGATGGACCTTGGAATTCATGACTATTTTTTATACCCTGTAGAACAAAATGAATTACTAGCTAGACTTAAAACACAATTAAGAAGAAAACGATATCAAGATAATCTGCGTATGCAACTTGAAGAAAGCGTCAATTTATCTACCAAAGATGGTCTTACTAATTTATTTAACCGTCGTTATTTTGATATACATATTAAACAGATGATCAAAAAAACCGAAGGAAATAATGGATTTTTGAGTTTGCTAATCGTTGATATCGACGATTTTAAACAAGTCAACGATACTTATGGTCATCAAGCTGGTGATGAGGTTCTAAAAAGCCTTGCCCAAATACTCAAAAGTATCTTTAGGATTACTGACCTTATAGCTCGTTATGGAGGAGAAGAATTTTGCGTGTTACTTAGTGATAGCGGTATAGAGGAATCTCTTAAAGTTGCAGAAAGATGTAGAACAGTTGTAGCCTCTAACGATTTCGTATTGCCAAGTCCTATGTTACCACTTAAGAAAACTATTTCTATAGGGGTAGCAGAGTACAAGCCAAATGAACCAATTGATGAATTTGTCAAACGTGCTGATATGGCTTTGTATGCAGCAAAGTCTAGCGGTAAAAATAAGGTTGTTAAGGCAAGTTGACTAAGAATTTCCCCTGTTTAAAGCTTACTAATTTTAATTATAGTTGATATTTTAGTAAATACATAGTTGCTGCTTTAAAGAGCTAAGGTTATACTGCATAAAACAATAGAAACATTATCAATGCATATTTTACGCTCCTTATTCATCATATTTATAGCAGCTTTCTTACCTATTTCAGTCTGCGCTCATGCCAAAGCTCAAAGCGTGCAGGCAAACAAAAAGAAACCATATACTGCTAGTAATCCAGCTTTTGTATCAGCAACGCAGGTAGAATACGACGCCGCCGAAGATTTTATCCACGCTAAAGGTAATGTTATTGTTGTAATGGATAATTACACATTAACAGCAGATAGTATATTATACGACATAGAAAAAGATCTGCTTTGGGCAGAAGGTTTAGTAAAAATCAAGGACCAAAAACAGCAAATGATTTTAGGAAGGTCAGTAATTTTTAAGGATAAGTTTAAAACTGGCGTTATTGAAAATTTCATTTTCAAATTTAAGGATAATAGCTTACTAGCATCAAGACTAGCAAAAAGAGTAGATCAAGATCACTCCGAGTTATATAAATCCAGTTTCACCCCTTGTCAGACCTATTATTGCGGGTATCCTATATGGCAAATATCAGCAAAACATGCGGCTGTTGATTTTGATAAACAAAAAATGACCTATAGAAACGTCTGGTTTGAAGTTTATGGCGTGCCCATATTGTTTACTCCATATTTTTCGCATCCAACACCAAAAGCAAATGCACAATCTGGCGTATTGCTTCCAAGCATAAGAAAAAACTCCTTAGGAATACCGCTTTATTACCGAGTTAAACCTAACCTTGATATTACATTTACGCCAAGAATAGCACGCAGATACACTTTATTTGAAATGGAATTTCGCCATAAGCTTAATAACGGATCTTATTTAGTACGAGGTAGCTTTAGTCACGCTCCATATAAAAATAAAAAAGTTAATAGCGGCTATATTTCTTCGAATGGTAACTTCTACAAAGATGATTATCAATATGGTTTTAAGTTGAACCGTACTTCAGACAAAGCCTACCTTAAAAACTATCATGGTAGAAACGATCCTTACCTTATTTCAAATATTTACTTACATAAAGTAAATCAATCAGACTATGCTTCTGTTGAAGGTTTAAATTTTCAAGGTTTAGGTATTCAGGACTCTAGCGCTACTGATCCTTTAATAGCTCCTAAAATAAAGACTAAAAATATCTTATATTTGGACGATAGCCAGCAAACTTATTTATCTTTAGTGAATGATGCATTAGTATATACAGAGCAGCATGGTAATAAGCTTACCAGAGCAGCAATTGAAATTTCGTTAATGCATAATATGCAAACCCCAAATGGTCATTTAATAAGCCTAAGCGGGAAATCTAGAGAGGATATTTACCTAATTAATCAGACCTCGCAAAAAAATAAAAATCATCCTAAGACGCTGAGCCGGAATATTCCAGAATTTTCTGCTAAGTGGCGTTATCCATTATACCGTCCTCTTGGTGATCTTTATATAATGAGCATAGAACCTATAGTTTCTGTTACGATTGGTCCAAAATTTAAGGCAAGTTATAATAACTTTGGTTATATAGACTCTTCTAGGTACGAAATAGACGAAACTAATCTATTTAACCCTAATCGTTATAGCGGTATAGATTATCACGAATATGGTAATAGGCTTAATTATGGCTTAAATGTAACTACGCTTTTTAATGGCTTCAACATTAGCAACTTTATAGGGCAATCAATATATAAATATAATAGCAAGACCAATGATAACGGCGAGATAGTGAATAAGTTTGCTGTCAACTTTTCTGATAGATTCGAAATATTTTGGCGTTTCAGGAAAACCAAACACTTTAAGCCAATTAGAGATGAAGTAGGTAGCGTTATACGTTACGACAAGCTTA
>JAIXRE010000104.1 GCA_027485375.1 Rickettsiaceae bacterium
AAGAAGAGCGAAGTTCCTACGAAGACCATTTGAAATGGTTGATGATTGAAGCAAATACCCTTAAAAAAATGGAAGCTAAAGGCAGAGAAGAAGGTATAATCGAAGGCAGAGAGGAAGGAAGAGCTGAGGGGGTTGCACTTGGAATCAGACAAGCAGCTATAAATATGTTAAAGGCAAGGTTAGACGATGATACAATAAAATCAGTCACTGGCTTAACCGAGCATGAACTGAATAATTTAAAAAAATAACATAAACTTATCCATTAACCATAAAAACTATTTTAAAACCATCGTAAACGTCGTATTATTTAAACCATCAGTTTAACAAGGTGATTTTATGCTTGCTCCTTATGCTACAGTTCCTGAAGATACCAAGGGTCGTTTATATTCTGAAAATCCAACTCCTTACCGCAGTGAGTTTGAGCGTGATAGGGATCGTATTATTCATTCTAATGCATTTAAAAGGCTGCAATATAAAACTCAAGTTTTTGTGAACCATGAAGGTGACCACTATCGTAATCGCCTAACGCATTCCATAGAGGTCTCTTGCGTTGCGCGTTCTGTCGCTAAGGCTTTAAGTCTCTCTGATGATCTAGCAGAAGCAGTAGCGCTTGCACACGACCTTGGTCATACGCCTTTTGGTCACGCTGGAGAAGATGCATTAAATAAATGTATGCAAAATTATGACGGGTTTTCGCATAATGCTCATTCCTTAAAAATTCTAACTAAATTAGAGCATAAATATGCTGCTTACGATGGGCTTAATTTAACATGGGAAGTGCTTGATGGTATAGTTAAACATAATGGACCATTAAGCGACGTTCCAAAATATGTTGCAGAGTATAATTTGGTCAATGATTTAGATTTAAAGAGTTATTCTTCTGCTGAGGCTCAAGTTGCTTCTTTATCAGATGATATAGCCTATATTTGCCATGATTTAGAGGATAGCGTACGCGCAGAGATTATTAATTTTAGCGACTTAAAGCAAATAGAGTTTATTGACCGTTATGTTAACGAGATAAAAACTAAATTTAGTGACCTTGATTCATCGCATTTAATTTATGAAACTGTAAGGAAGTTGACTCATCACTTAATTGATAGCCTTTTGCGACAAACTAAAATTAATATACAGCAACAACCTCTTAACAATCCTCAGGATGTAAGGAATTTGAGTTATCAATTAGTTGACTTTGAAGATGCTATAAAAAAAGAAATTACCCAAATTAAGCAATTTTTATTTCACAATGTTTATAAACACCACAGAGTTACATCAGTTACATTACGTTGTCAAAAAATTGTTACGGAATTGTTTAACTTGTATATTAACAACACAGAATTATTACCTATGGACTGGCGTAAATTAATTGATAATCAAGACTCTGATTCTTGTGCTTTAGTTATTGCCGATTATATTGCTGGCATGACAGACCGTTTTGCTATAAAAGAACATCACGCATATTACAACTTGAGTTTTAACAACATTTAATTGCTAATTTATGAATATTTTTAACACCCTAAAAGAAGACGTTGTTAAGGCAACGCTAGAACTTTACCCTAATTGCTTAGAACTTGCAAAACAAGCTGCAATAGAGACGCCAAAGGATCCATTGAATGGAGATCTTTCTACTAATATTGCAATGATAATTGCCTCAAGAGAGGCAACTAATCCACGAGAAATTGCTTTAAAATTAAAAGATATACTATCTGGGTTACCTTACATTGCTCATATCGAAATAGCGGGCGGGGGCTTCTTGAATTTTACTATTAAAGCTAATATTTGGCATGATTGCGCAAGAAGTATCTTAGCCAAAGCAGATGATTTTTGGAGCGTTAATGTTGGAAATGGTAAAAAAATAAATATAGAGTATGTTTCAGCAAATCCAACTGGACCTATGCATATAGGTCATGCTAGGGGCGCTGTTTATGGTGACGCACTTGCTAATTTGCTTAAATACTGTGGTTATGAAGTTACCAAAGAATACTATATCAACGATGCTGGCTCGCAGATTAATACTTTAGTCAATACTGTATTACTCCGTTATGAAGAGGCTTTAAGCGGCGTCAAAGCTAAGATTCCAGAAGGATATTACCCTGGTGATTACCTTATTCCTGTTGGACAAAAACTAGCGCAAGAATTTGGTGATAGTCTGCGCAGCATGGATGAAGTCGAGCAATATAAGGCTGCTAAAAAAGTAGCAATTGCAGAAATGCTGATAATGATTAAATCTGACCTAAAGGATTTAGGTATTGAGCATGATATATTCTTTTCTGAGCAAATATTGCACGAGGAGAGAAAAATAGAGCAAACTATCGAATTGCTTACTACTCTTGGTTTGATCTATGAAGGGCAGCTTCCTCCCCCTAAAGGAAAAATTGATGAAAATTGGTCAGAGCGTCCGCAAACATTGTTTAAATCGAGTCAATATGGCGATGACCAAGATAGAGCGGTTAAAAAATCAGATGGTTCATGGACTTATTTAGCTGCTGATTTAGCTTATGCAAAGAATAAAATCGACCGTGGTTTTGATAGTTTAATTTATGTGCTTGGCGCCGATCATAGCGGCTATATAAAGCGAATAAATGCAGTTGTTAAGGCTTTAGGACAAGATAAAGTTCATAGCGACGTTAAAATCTGCCAACTAGTAAATTTTATTGCAGATGGCATGCCTGTTAAGATGTCTAAACGCAGCGGTAATTTTACTACTGTAAAAGACGTGACGGATGAGGTTGGTAAGGATGTTATTAGATTCATGATGTTAACTCGTAAAAATGACGCTCCTCTTGATTTTGATTTAGAAAAAGTTAAGGAACAATCAAAAGACAATCCTGTTTTTTATGTGCAATACGCTAACGTACGTAGCTTATCTATTCTTGCTAATGCTATGGAATCAACTCCAGAAGCATATGCTAAATTTAAAGCTGGCGAGTTTGACCTTTCTTTACTTAGCTCTGAAGAAGAAATACAGCTGATTAAATTATTATCCTCATGGTCAAAAGTACTGGAAGGAGCGGCAAAGCATTTTGAACCTCACCGTATTGCTTTTTTCTTGCTTAGCGTTGCAGCTAAATTCCATTCTATCTGGAACTTAGGTAAAGAAAATAACGATTACCGTTTTGTGATAGAGGGTAATATAGAGCTCACAGCCGCTCGTTTGGCTTTAGTGAAAAGTATCCAACTAATTATCCAGGCTGGTTTTGAAGTTATAGGTGTTACTCCTTTGCAAAAAATGTGATTTTTTGATTTATAGGAAATACTCTCAACCATTTCTTAAGAATTGGTTGAGAGGCGAGGCAGGGCTTGCTAATTTAAGTTCATTGACTATAAATTTGATTGATAGAGCTTAATAATGCTAAGGCGTTGTTTAAAGGGCGTCCAAAGCTATTTCTACCTATTATAGAGCCGTTACCAGCGCCGCTATGAATTGCAGTCACTTCATTTAAAATCTCTTCCTCTGATTTAGCTGACCCGCCAGAGAACACTACTAATCTTTTGCCGTTAAAGCAGCTTTGCACCACATGCCTAATACGATCAGCTGGTTTGATCACTGGAATTTGATCTGCTGCATAGACCTTCTTGGCTTCCTCTTGCTCAATATGGCTTGTCGGAAATTTTACCTTAATAATATGCGCGCCAAGCAAAGCTGCCATATGCGCAGCATAAGCACATACATCAATAGCAGTTTCGCCCTCTTTTGATAAGTCACCGCCTCTAGGGTAAGACCAAATAACCACAGCAAGACCGTTTGCCTTAGCTTCTTGCGCTATTTCTTGCGCTTCTTCAATCATAGCAAGAGATTTACCAGAGCCTGGATATATTGTAAGCCCTACCGCTGCTGCGCCTATACGCAAAGCGTCCTTAACGGAGCTAGTAATTGCTTGATTTGGCACCTCGTTTTTACCAACTAAAGAATTACTACTATTGAGTTTTAAAATCATTGGTATTTGACCAACATACTTATCAGCTCCAGCTTCTAAAAAACCAAGGGGTGCAGCGTAAGCACTTAAACCAGCTTTAATTGCTAGTTCAAAATGGTAATCAGGGTCATAAGCAGCGGGGTTTTTAGCAAAGCTGCGGGCTGGACCATGCTCAAACCCCTGATCTACAGGTAAAATAACCATTCTACCTGTACCGCCTAAAGCTCCATGCATAAGGATTTGGCATAATTTTGACTTAGTGCCAAGGTTTTCAGTAGCATAGTTAGCTAAAATAGCTTTGACTGTATTAGTTATTTGCATTTAGTTGGCTATTTTTTTAATCATATCTAAGACTTCTTTTGCGTGTTCAGAGACAGAAACCTTGGACCAAATATAGGCTATTTTTCCTTCTTTATCAATTAAAAATGTTATACGGGTCACACCCATATAAGGCTTGCCAAACATAGTTTTAAGAACCCAAACACCATAATTCTCGCAAGTATTAGAATCTGCATCTGAAACTAAATCAAAATCTAAGCAATATTTATTTTTGAATTTTTCATGAGCAGCTAAATTATCTTTTGATACGCCAACAATTAATGCATTTGCTGCTTGAAAATCTGCCTTTAAATCGTTGAACCCTTTAGCTTCTACAGTGCATCCTGGCGTATCATCTTTAGGATAAAAGTACAAAACTACAAATTGCCCTTTTAATTCAGATAATTTAATTTTTTTAGTCGCTGAAACGGGCAGGTCAAAGTCTGGAGCCTGATCTCCTACATTTAACTTAGTCATATTTTAATACCAAATATTTATGTTATACCAATTTCCATTTTTAAATGATCCAAACGGATTTGGCAAGATTCGTCTTTGCGCACGTATTAATATACGCTTGCGCAGACTCACTTTAAAATCCATTCGTCCAATTTAATCTGGAAAATGGTATTATGTTGCTAGATTATATCAATAAATAGCATAAGTCAGTAAGTTTTTCTTCTGTTTATCCAAAAATTTTGGCACGGCTTTTAAATTAACTAAACTATTTTACTTGATTCTTGCGGATAAAATATAGATACTAAGTTTAAATTTATTAAAGTATTTATGCTAAACACTACAAAAAATAGAAAACATGCATTGCTTGATAGCGAGCCCTTATCTGCAACTCTAGAAAGGTTAGGTAAGAGTGATCCTAATAGTAAAACTGCTATTCATGAGTTACTAAATAATTTTCATGAAAATGGAATAGTACTATCAATGATTATTTTTTCCTTACCTGCTGTTGTGCCACTTCCTCCTGGCTTTGCTAGTATTATAGGTATGCCTCTGATATTACTATCTATGCAGTTATTACTTGGCTATGATAAGGTAAAACTTCCGGCTAAAATCAATAATTATCAACTAAACAATAGTATTTTAGTTACGCTAGCTAAAAAGGTTGTGCCGCCTTTGAGGAGAATCGAAGGCTATATAAAGCCACGATTTGGCTTTGCTAAATCAGTATATTGCGAACAATTTATAGGTTTTGTATCCTTGATTTGCGCAATTGCAGTAATAATTCCTCTGCCTTTAACTAATGTAGGACCGGCTTTTTCTATAGCTATTATGTGTATAGGCTTGCTAAATCGTGATGGCGTAGTTATTATACTTGGCGTTGTTGCAGCTATTATTGCTCTAATCGTTGCTTCTGGTCCTATTCTAGCAAGTATTATTGGCGTTAAGTACCTATGGCATTTAGTGTTTTGAGGCGTTATTTATGAGAAATAAAATCTACCAAGGTTCAAGTAAGGACTTATATGAAGGTAACGAGGATTATACCTTGATTATGTCGTTTAACGACAATTTTAAACTAGAAAGCGGCGCCATGCTTGATATAGTAGGTAAAGGCGCTATTAACAATACTATCTCCTCGTTATTAATGAGTAAGTTAGACATGGTAGGCATAGAAAACCATTTTATTGAAAAAATTAATATGCGCGAGCAGCTAGTGCAATTAGTTGACCTTTTTCCAGTGCAATTATATATTTCTTCAATAGCTTGTGGTCGGTATGTTACTGAATTTGGTATGGATGAAGGATATGTGCTTGACCACCCTATGATTGATTTTAGGGTAAAAAATAGCGACTTAAAACATCCAGTTATTAATGAGCATCAAATTACTAGTTTCAATTGGCTTACAAATGAAGACATCAAAGACTTGAAAGCAAAAGCGGTTAGGGTATATGATTTCCTTACTGGCTTATTTGCTGGCGTTGGTATCAGATTAGTTGAAGGAAAATTTGAGTTTGGCAAAGTCTTTGATGGCGAGAATTTCATCATTATGCTAGCTGACGAAATTAGTCCTGATAATTGCAGGCTTTGGGACATGGATAGTAACAAGAAACTAAGCTGGGACGGTGTAATGGATGACCCAGAAAATGCCTTTACAACCTACCAAACTGTTTTGCAGAGGTTTAATGCTCTAACAGGAGACATACGGCTATAAACTAATCGAAGAATGCTCAAGCGTTTTTTCTGTTTATATAATTTAGCTCCCTTATTTTCCTTAACATAATATTTTTAAATACAAAATGATTTTATCAACATTTATAAGATAATTACTAGGTTATTGACTTTTTATTACAACTCAAGTAATACTAAACCTTCTACGTAGCAACAATTAAATCTTAAAATGATGAAAAAAGCAAGCAGGATATCTAGAATACGAGATAACGATGATGATAATGAACTTGCAACTAAAGTAATTTATAAAAAGCCTGTATCAGATAAGATTAGAGTAATATCTCTTTTTAGTGGTTGTGGAGGGCTTGATTTGGGGTTTGAGGGAGGTTTTGATGTCCCTAAACCTTGCGTTCAAGATATAGAATTTGTGGAATCAGAAAAAGAAGGCAAGGTTGTTTTAAAGAAGAATCCTTTTGAAGTGGTTTTCTGTAATGATATAATGGAGGAGGCAAAAACTGTTTGGAAGGCTAATTTTGAAAGCGATGCTGAATACTCTACTCTATCAATTACTGAACTAAAAGGACAAGACCTGCCGCAGGCTGATTTGGTAATAGGTGGTTTTCCTTGTCAAGATTTCTCCTTAGCTGGCAAAAGAGCTGGTTTCTCTGCTGAAAGAGGCAGGTTGTATCAAGAAATGGCTAGAATTATTAGGGAAGTAAAGCCAAAAGCGTTTGTTGCTGAAAACGTTTACGGATTGCTCTCAATTGAAGGAGCTATTGATACCATAAAAAAAGAATTTGCAAAGGGCGGGTATACGGTCTTCCACTATCCAATAGAAGCTCAACATTATGGGGTACCTCAAACAAGAAAACGAGTGTTTTTTGTAGGTGTAAAAGAGAATGAATTGACAAAAAAAGTTAGGGAAGAAGATTTTTTACCCAATGCCACTCACTTAAATCAATCAGTGGCTCTTAAAGATGTATTTAAAAGTTTATCAGAACCAGACAAATCCCTAGATCCAGACCAAAAATCATACTCAAAAGCAAAATTTTATGGCGCAAGTTGTCAAGGTAATAAAGCTGTTGATATGAGAAAACCAGGTCCAACAATCAGAGCAGAACATCACGGAAATATTGAATTTAGAAGGTTAAATAATGGTGGGGGAGACAATGATAGAAGATTAACCGTAAGAGAAGTTGCTATAATACAAACCTTCCCTAGTTCTTTTTCTTTTACTGGAAAAGGTGAAAAAAAACTATTGTCTCAATCAGCATCTTATAGAGTAGTAGGTAATGCAGTCCCCCCTCTTCTTGCTTATCACTTTGCAAGAAAATTAGGAAAATTATGGAATAACATCTTTTAATTATGGTATATGAACTTTTTAAGTCTTTGGTAGAAGACGCTGTTTCTACTTTATCCGATACAATCATTAGAATACAAAATGCCCTAGAAACAAACAGGAGACTTGAAAAAGAATTTGAACACCATGTTTTATTAGCATTTAAAGGAGCTGGAAAAGCAAAAGGATTTGATTGTCACCCTTCTTCCTCTCATGGATTTCCTGATATTATTTGTACGCATAAAGAAAGTAATTTAAAGTTTGGTGTTGAAGTAAAAACAGGAAAAACTTGGCAATCAAATGGTAATAGTATTTTTACAGAGATTGGTGAGCAAGATCTAGAGGATATTATAGTTCTGTTCTGCAAGACATCTAAGCCTATAGAGATCTCTTGGAAGAGATACGAAGATGTTGTAAGTAGTATAGCAATAACCCACTCTCCTAGGTATACCATAAAAATGGATATAGATAACAACTCAACATTTTTCAAAGAAATGAATACAACCTATAAAGATTTTAAAAAAATGTCGCTAGAAGAAAAAATGGAATTAGTTAGAAATTATCACCTTACAAAAGAAAAAACAGGAAGACAATGGTGGATGCTAAAAGAAAAATAAATACTATAATTACCGCATTTAAATAAATTGACTTGACTTTAATAAACCAATATATATACTACCTAGTGAATTTTAATAAGAAGAAGTAAGTAAAGTGACAAAAATTATTAGCTCTAAATACAAAGCAAGTAGAAGACTTGGTGTCAGCCTTTGGGGTACCAGTAAAGATTCCTTTAACTCTAGGAATTATCGCCCTGGTCAACATGGTCAAAATACCATGACAAAAACGTCTGATTATGGTTTACACTTAAAATCAAAACAAAGACTAAAAGGTCATTACGGTCGTATTAACGAAAGACAATTTAGAAATACATTCGCCCTTGCTCTTAAAATGAAAGGCAATACAGGAGAAAATTTTGTTGGTCTTCTTGAGCGTAGGCTTGATGCTGTAGTTTACAGAATGAATTTAGCTCCAACTATTTTTGCAGCTAGACAACTTGTAACTCATTGCCATGTTAGACTTAATGGTAAGAAAGTAAACATTCCTAGCCAAAGGCTAAAAGAAGGTGATATAATTGAAATCAGAGAATCCTCAAAGCAAATTCCTTTGATCTTGGAATCTGCAACTAAAGCAGAAAGGACTGTTCCTGATTATTTATCATTCGATCCTAGCACTTTAGCTGGAAAATTTGTACGTATACCTACTATCTCTGATGTGCCATATCCATTTGAGCCTGATGTGCATTTGGTAGTTGAGTTGTACTCACGCTAATATCTTTTAGATTATGGTAGCTAAGTTAAAGCTATCCTGACTTAATAAAACCTCTATAAAAACCCTGCATAGATATAAAATATCTCTGCAGGGTTTTTATTTTATACTAATTTTCAAGGATTAAACTAGAACAACCGCTAAACGTCATTGTGAAGGCGGTAGGGGAAATAACCGTCATTGCGAGGGCGCTAGCCTGAAGCAATCCAAATTAATTCACATACTAGATTGCTTCGTCACTTTGCTCCTCGCAATGACGGTGGCGGGGTTATCATAGCAAATAATCGTCTCTTTACGAAGGCGGCAGGGAAATAACCGTCATTGCGAAGGCGGCAGCCTGAAGCAATCCAAAAAAAATTCACATACTAGATTGCTTTGTCGCTTTGCTTCTCGCAATGACGGTGGCGGGGTTATCATAGCAAATAACCGTCTTTGCGAAGGCGGCAGCCTGAAGCAATCCAGAAAATT
>JAIXRE010000093.1 GCA_027485375.1 Rickettsiaceae bacterium
CTCCTAAACCATTAATACTAATATCAACAGTATGTATGGTACGTGATTCTGCTAGAGCTGCAGCTGTGGCTGGACCATAACCTTTTAATTCATTATTCCTAATATTAACAGTATGTATGGTACGTGATTCTGCCAGAGCTGCAGCTGTGGCTAGACCATGCTCTCCTAAACCATTAATACTAATATCAACAGTATGTATGGTGCGTGATTCTGCTAGAGCTGCAGCTGTAGCTGGACCATAACCTTTTAATTCATTAGTCCTAATATCAACAGTATGTATGGTACTCGATGCTGCCAGAGCTGCGGCTATGGCTGGACCATGCTCTCCTAATTTATTATAACTAATATCAATAGTATGTATGGTATGTGATGCTGCTAGAGCTGCGGCTATGGCTGGACCATAACTTCCTAAAGCATTACTACTAATATTAACGCTAAATAGGTACGGCGATGTTGCCGCAATCTTTGCTACTAGCAGCAGTGCTGCTGGCGGTAGTCCTGAATTATTACAATATAGAAAACCTGTAGTTTGCATTGCCTGATAAAAAGCACTCTGCCTTACATCCTCGCTGGTTATATCTACTTGACCACTTGCCAATAAAAAATTCAATTCAGCAATTAGTTCTGGTCTATCTGTTAATCTCATGAAAATAATCTATACGTTAAACTTTATCATCTGTTTCTTTAGAAGGAGCTACACCTTTGAAAAAAATGCAATTTTTAATTGCAATTATATCAGTAAAATAAATTTTAGCACATCATTTTGTATATCTTTATGATGTATAATACCAAATCTCAATTTTTAAATAATTCAAACGGATTTTGCAAGATTTGTCTTTGCGTACGTATTTTATATACGCCTTTAGTAGACTCACGGTTAGAAATCTATTTGCTCTGTTTAATTCTTGAGAATTGATATTATTTCTTCTTTCGGGCTAGTAAATCAGCTAATTTAACGTACCAACTAATAGAAATTGAGCCATCTTTAAACGCCAAGAAATTGGCATGTTTTTTGCGCCACGGGTAAAGAGTAGTTCCATAGTTTGAGTATTCTAAGGATAGTGCGCCTGTATCTAATGGTATAATATATGATACACCATAACTAAAATCTGAGTTCCATGGTAGTTTCTGATTTTTTAGGTATTGTAGCATAGTTAAGTGAAAACTTAGAGCTGGTGTTGGGTTATATGAAACGGATAAATCAAATTGTGTTTTCCATCGTTTCTTTAAGCCCCTAAAATCCTTATACATAGGGGTTGTATCTACTGATATTGCGCCCCTCCATTTTTCATTAATATCAGCTTTATTGGGGCGACCAAAAAAATAAGGGTATAAAAATTTATATTCAGCAGAAATCATACCTCCTTCTGGGTTAGTAAAGGCTTTTGCGCTTTTAAGTCCAAACCTATTATTATCTGAATCGTCCGTATAATATAAGCTAAAACTATAAGGATTCCAGTTTTGATAGCCAAGTGAGTAAGTAAATTGTGGATTCCAAGGCTGTCTATAGCTACGTTTGTGCGCAGAAAAAGATACAAAAAATTTATTATAATTATAGCTTAGCCCAAAACTTAAAGTATTGTTAAAAATACGTTGATTTTCTTTACCGTCCTTTGTTGATTTATCTAATGGAAAATCAGCAGATAGCGACATTGTTGTATTTTCTAGAAATACCCCCTTATAATCACCTGTTGGTTGTTTTGCTTCTTTCCTAGTAGCTTTCTTGTTTTTGTATAATAAACTACTAAACTTACGCAAGGTATCTTGTTCAGGTAAAGAATATGTAGTAGTAGCCTGTACTGAAGTAGCATTGGACAAAAATACTATAGCGATTAGTGCAAAAAAAAAAAAAAAGTCTAGTTTAGATCCTGCCATTATTTTAACCATCTCTAGCGTTAAGGTTTGTTATCTGCTGCAAACTCCTGCACAAAATTCTCTATTTTATAATTTGGCAAAGGTTCGCCTATGAGCTTTCCATAAATAAGATCGCACTTTACAGAATTGAAATACTTAAGTTGCAGCGCTGTATCTGCCAGTGGCGATATTACCTTTATGTTTTTTTCATGACAAAGCGCAATATAACTTTTTATAACAATCTGTTTAGCTGTGTCAGAAATGATATCTGCAGCTAACGTATCAGAAAGTTGCACCTCATTTACTAAAACACTGCTTGATAATAAGGTAAAAAATATTGTTAAGTCTTCAACTTCAACCACTATCTTACTACCAAAGGATTTTAAGAGTTCTAAGCTATTTGAGAATACTGGATTTTTACTATTTTTAATCAATAGCTCGGCAGGCATTATATGTTTAATAGTTTCTAAGCGCACGCCATTTGCTATAAAACGGTCAATAATTTGTTTAATAAAGTTCTCATCATTTAGCAAACAGGGAAATAAGTTAATATAAATATCAATCGGCTGCTTGGTATTATGTATCTGCATAATGGTGTCTTTAAGGATAATAGACATCAAATCATAAATAATGCTAGTTGATTGTAAATAGTGCAAAGGCAGAGGGGTTTTTTCGTCATATCTCAAATGATGCTTAAAGCCAACTAACTGATAACTATGTAAATCAACGATTGGCTCATAAAAGTTATAGATAGATTCCTCAGCTAACTTGGCTTTTGTTTCTTGTATGAACGCAACAGGGTCTTTCGCTACTGGTAAATTGTTTAGAGTGGTAGCTTTCATTTCAGCACTTTGGATTAAGGCGAATAAGTCTTTACCATCTATAGGGTAAGTTAAAACATTTAAGGAGAAATCTATATAAACTTCTATATTTTCTACTATATAGCCTCTTTGCAGTATGCTGGAATATACGTATTCCACTTCTTTAATAGACAAGTTATATTTGGGGGTGATAATACATAAGGTAGTAAAGTCAAGGTGACCTATTGCAATAGGCTTGATGCTATTTAACGCGGCTAGTTTTAAATTATTGATTACTTCTTTAACTAGTTTCTCCGCAAAATCTCGTCCAAAGTCTTGGTAATAACGTTGTAAAGAAGAGAGTTTTACATAAAGCAAATAATGCTCTTTGTCTTCTAGCCCTGCAAAAACTTGTTCTAACCCCTGATAGTTTAGCTGACTAGAGATCCTATTTCTACAAAGGCGTCTTGCTATATCTATAGTATGCATTTTAAAGAATTGCGAGGCGGCTCCTACTAAAAGACCTACAGTACCAAAAAAGGTAATGCGTAACACAATATTGCTATGAGGGTTCTCGAGGCTATTTGTGTCTATCTCTGGTACTAAATAGCTAATTAATAATACAGCAACAAGAGCTGCTGCTAAACCGCCTGTAATATCAAAGAAAATTGCTGATATTATTACTGGTAAGTAAAAAATTACCACATAGTTCAGGTTAAAGCCACGGGTAGTGTATATTAGGTACGATCCTTCTATAAATAGCATAGTCATGATTAAGAGCACCAGGCTAGTTAGTAATAAATTCTTAAGTTTGAACTTAGTACCTCGGCAATAAGCAAAGCAGAAATTATAGTATTTTTGTTTAATAAAGTTTATAAAACTGTTGTCATTATTTAATTGCATTTCTTTTATCTTGTGTATACAAGCCACTGATTAAGCTACCAAATTTTTTAAAGTATAAGGCTTCTAAAATTATCGCATTTGTATTAGCTGTAATTATGGCGTTAATATTGTGATTACTTTCATATATACCAGCAAACCAGCCATTTAGGGTGCTTGTAATGCTTACTTGCTTTGCAAGATCAGCTGTATAGTCAGTATCATACAAAACGTACCATCCTATTGATGCTTTGGTGCTTAAGGTTTTATATTTATCAGCATCAAAACCATCTTCTGTAATCGCATGCCACTCTTTACCGTCTGTAAAAACTGAGTTGTAAACAAAGTGAGGTGCTTGATCAAGGTTATCTTCACTCACTGCGGTATAAATACCAGTTTTCCTAAACCTTTCTTCTTGGGCTTTATATACCCTATATGCTAAGTTGCGAGAATAACTGTCCCAGCCAAACTCTAAGCCATCAAGGATAAATGGCTCGCTTACTATCGAATTATGGGCTTTATGAACTTCAATGCTACGAGTATCGATTGGCACGTCAATCTTTGAAATATGCTTAAAGCCTAGGTAAGCTTCGGTTTGAAAGGATTTAGTTGCATCTACACCAAATAATTGCAAGCCCTTGGATGCATATTCTTCATAACCTAGGCGTCCTTCTTGTGTTAATTCTATATGCCCATCAATATAATGCGCACCTTGTAATTCGCCTTTCTTAGTAATGTAAGATAGATTCCATTTTTTGATTATCGCCTTTATACTTTCCGCATATTCTGGAAAGCTCCACGCAACATAATAAAGTGAAGTCATTAACCTAGCGATGTCTAAAGCTGACCAGCCAACAGCCACTTCTTTTAAAGGATCACTAGAACTAACCATTTTTAAGGTTTTAGAGTTATAAGCTTTATTAGGCAATTTACCTATAAAAAGAGGTAGCTTCTTAAGACTATCTAAAGCTTTTGTAAGTCTTTTATGTAATAAATCCTCATCAATTATACCAAGTTTATAAGCTGATACTAGTGCCATAAAATAGGAGCCTACTTCCCACATGGTAACAACTTCAAATTTATCTGCTGAGTTAATTAGCCCAGTTGTTGGTTGATAGTTTTTTTCAAAATATTGCCAAGCATTTTTTGCCCAAACCATTTC
>JAIXRE010000046.1 GCA_027485375.1 Rickettsiaceae bacterium
AAAATCTATAACCTCGACGCCGCTATAAAATTTATAAAACTGCACACTTAAGTAAAAGCCTGCAAGTATCATACTTAAGGCAATTTGCCAGCCTATTAATATAATTGCTATTACCATATTTATAGTAAATACCGCAAATTGTAGTTGTCCAAAATTGCTAACCATAACAAAGAAGCCGCTAAAAAAGATTAGCATGTAAAATATTGCTACTGGCCATACGACTTGTACGACCCTTTGCTTGATTTCTTGCTTTATACTTAAGGGCCAAATAGGGTACATAGCAAGCAGCACGCCAGTTATCATCATTATTTGATAAATAGCTAAAATAATTTTACCGTTATCCTTTAAGAGTTCAACCTGCGTAGCATACATTGTAGTGAAAGTATAGAATATGCAATATATTCCAAAACCCATGTAAGTAAGCTCATTAGTTGGTGATATTCTTCTACAAAAAGCCAAGAGATTAAATTGCTTTATAGAAGATATTGCTTTAGATAGTTGCCTTTGCTTAGTTGGTTTCTTGGCTTGTATATTTTTCGTACCTACCCACCCTCCTTCTTGTTTCAATAAATAGTGACTTCCTAATAAGAAGATAAGATTAATTGCCATTGCTGGAATAGCAGAATCAAATGGGATATCAAAAACCATCCATAATATTACCGTGATGAGACCTGCGCTCATACTTATTAAGACAGATTGTGTTGTAGTACGGAATCCAAAAATTGCTAAGGCAAAGGGTATAACTACAATAGGACCATAAAAACTATATGCGGTCAAGATAATATCCAACAAATCTTGTTTTGATAAAGCAAGGTTTATTGCAAGAATACCAATAATAAAGGCAAATATTCTTGATACTAATAAGCTGTTATGCTTAGTTAAGTTTAATGGTTTGCAAATGTCATTAGCAAATAGCACTGAGGTAATATTAATATATGAATCGGCGCTAGACATAGCCATTGCTGTAATAGCAATAATAATAAGAGCCTTAAAACCAACATAGCTATAATGATCAATGATGTAACTCATTAACTTATTAGGTTCCAAACCCTGATCAATATTAATTATTAAAAAAGGTATCCACGCAATCAAGAATGTTATAAAGCAGATAATTAAAGACGCTATCAAGAAAGCCTTTCTTACTTGAGAAACATTTCTACCAATAGCTATGCGTTGGAAAAATACGGGCTCTAATGATGGTACAGAAAAATAAAGCAATAAAAGTAATAGAGACCAAAATTTAGGGTTACTTAATTTTAATACCTCTTGGTAATCAAATATAGGGTGCGATAATGCCTTGGTCATTGTAAAATCTGGTAAAGCGTGTAGATGATTCCAAATAAGGATACCAATTAATGGTAAAGCAATAGCAAAAGTAATAAACTGAAATACATCGGTAAAAGTTACGGCTCTAATGCCGCCAAAAGCAGAGTAAACAGTTACTATCATACCCGCGATAATTACCGCTGCAATATCTGAAAAACCTAAAAAATAGCTAAAAATACTACCAAAGGCTTTGTACTGAACTGCTATGACTCCAATGGAAGCTATAATTCCAGCGATAGCTGTTATTATCCTGACTTTATCTCCATACAATTTTCCCATAGCAGCAGCTATAGACATACTACCTAGAAACCCTGACATCCTTGGAACGAAAAAGATAGCAACAAGTAACAACGATATAGATATACCAAGGCTTGGTATTATGTCATAAAGCCCGTCAGAATAAGTCCTTGATAACCCAATGACAAACATACTTCCAGTTGCGCTAGTTGCTACTATGGTTGCCACTAGTGCACCTGTAGAAAAATTTCTACCTCCTAAAGCATAATCTTGGATTGTTTTTACTCCTCTACCGTAACGCAATCCAATGATTAAATTAGTTGCCAGAAATGCTATAACAATAGCTATATCTATATCAAATGGCATTTAGTACCTCTACAAAATTATCAAAAAGCAACTCATGGTTACATACCATACGATTTGCATATTATAATAAAATCTCATATAACGCTAGAGTAAATTTTACTTATTTATTTTATAGTAGGTAAGCAGTATTTTCTTAAAGCATCAAGAGAAGGTGAAGGTGCTATACCAAAGGTACTTTTTATTAAGGAGCAGTCCAAAACAGAATTAAATGGTCTTGTAGCTTTAGTAGGATATTGCGCTGTGGTAATAGGAATAAGTTTGGGAACAGGAAGCTTATATTGCTGGTCTAATATGCTAAAAATTTCACTAGCAAACTCATACCAAGTCATCACTGGGCTATCGCTATAGTGATAAGTACCCCAGATACCTGAAGAACCTGTTCTATTTGACAAAATCGAGCTAGTTATCTTGAGAATCACGCTAGCTATATTGCCAGCATAAGTTGGGCAGCCTTTTTGGTCACTCACCACTTGCAAAACATCTTTTTCATGCGCTAACCTGCACATAGTTTTGACAAAATTTGTGCCATATTGGCTAAATACCCAGGAAGTTCTTATTATAATATGTTTTGGTAAATGACGTCTTATAGACTCTTCACCAGCAAGTTTTGACTTTCCGTAAACAGATAAAGGATTAGTTTGGTCGGTTTCTGAGTAGCCTGATATTTTGTTACCGTCAAAAACATAATCTGTGGATAAATGAATCAGCACTATATCCTTTTCTTGGCATATGATGGCTAAATTTTCTACTGCTTCTGCGTTGATTTTATAAGCTAATTCAGCTTCATCCTCGGCTTTATCTACTGCAGTGTAGGCTGACGCATTGATAATCAAGTTAGGTTTAAATTCTTCTATCACCTTAGTTAATTGTGAATAGCTAGAAATATCAAAGTCTGGTCGTCCAACAAATAAAAACCTATTATTATTTCCTATGATAGCGTCTTTTAAGCAAGAAGCTACTTGCCCAGTCGAGCCTATGACTAAAATATTTGAGGAAGGGTTTAAGAGATTCATTATTAATATTTCCATGAATTCAATTGCTACTAAGGACAAAATATAATATCTTTCTCTGCAGTAAGCAAGTAATGAATAACATGGATAAAATAGTAACTATAATAGTTTGCACGCATAATGGCGAAAGGTTTTTACAAGAGCAACTGGAATCGCTAGCTAAACAAAAATGGTCACATTGGAGCGTTTTTGTCTATGACGATGCTTCTACTGATAATACAGCTAATATTGTGCAGCAGTTTAAACAAGAGCAACTGGCTAACGATAAAGACGTAACCTTTATTACGCATGCACAAAAAGGTTTTGTAAAAAACTTTTTATCTGCAATGTGCAGGGTACCACTAGAAAATCAGTTTTTTGCCTTAGCGGATCAAGATGATTTTTGGAAAGAAGGAAAACTACAAAAAGCTATGGAGTGGCTTAGTACTATTGACGAAAAAACACCCGCGCTTTACTGCTCCCGCACAGAACTTGTTGACCAAAAGCTTATGCATATAGGGCTTTCTCCATTATTTACCAAAACCCCGTCTTTTACTAATGCTTTAGTACAAAGCATCGCAGGGGGTAATACTATGGTGTTTAACAGGGCGGCCTTAAATTTAGTTAGAATAGCAGGCTCTAGCGTCGATGTGGTAAGCCATGATTGGTGGTTGTATCAATTAGTTACTGGCGCTGGCGGCATAGTATATTATGATAAGCATCCAGAAATCCTATACAGGCAGCATGATACCAACCTTATTGGCGCAAATACTAGCTTTGCTGCTCGCCTTACTAGAATTAAATTGATGCTACAAGGTAGATTTAAAAAATGGAACGATCGAAATATAAAAGCGTTGCAGGGTATTAGACCATATTTAACAACAGAAAATCAAAAGTACCTAGATGAGTTCGCAACTGCAAAAACAAGGTGGCTAATTCCATATTTATGGGGCTTATATAAAGCCAAAATTCATCGCCAAACTTTGCTTGGCAATTTAGGTTTGATAGTAGCAGCAATTCTCAAAAAGGTATAAATATGCAAAATTCAAGAAATCCTATTTTAGTCACTGGTGGCGCAGGCTTTATTGGTAGTAATTTTGTCCTTGACTGGCTGGCTAATTCTACCCAGCCGGTGATTACGCTAGACGCCTTGACTTATGCTGGAAATATGGAAAATCTAGCGTCATTAAAAGATAGCCCAAATCACTTATTCGTTAAGGGTAATATTTGTGACCAAGGACTTATTGAAAAATTACTCGAGCAACATAAGATAGCAGCCATAATACATTTTGCAGCTGAAAGTCATGTTGACCGCTCTATCGATGGTCCAAATATTTTTATCGAAACAAATATAAAAGGTACTTACTCGTTGCTAGAAGCGGCGCGTAAATATTTTGCCGCAATATCTGAAGCAGAAAGGCAACAATTCCGTTTTTTGCATGTTAGTACTGATGAAGTATATGGCTCATTATCAATGGATGCAAAGCCTTTTACTGAGGAGCATCAGTATCAACCTAACAGCCCTTATTCTGCCAGCAAAGCAGCCTCTGACCATTTAGTAAGAGCTTGGCATCATACTTATGGATTACCGGTAATTACGACGAACTGCTCAAATAATTATGGACCTAGACAATGTGCTGAGAAACTTATCCCACTAACTATCTCTAATGCTATAGCAGGTAAGCAAATACCTATTTATGGCGACGGCAAGAATATAAGAGATTGGCTTTTCGTAACAGATCATTGCTTGGCTTTAAGGCAAATTCTAGCTAAAGGAAAAGTAGGTGAGTCGTATAATATAGGTGGAAATGTAGAGAAAACTAACCTTGAGGTGGTTAGTACAATTTGCCAGCTTTTGGATGAAATTATGCCTGCTCTAGAAAAGCAATTATCTCACCCTGTAACTGGCAAGCTACTAAGTAGCTATAACGAGCTTATGACTTTTGTTAAAGATAGAGCTGGGCATGATTTGCGTTATGCGATAAATAGCTCAAAATTACAACGTGAAATTGGTTGGCAGCCTCTAGAAACCTTTGATACTGGAATTGTAAAAACTATTGATTGGTACTTAAAATAAATGATTATACTTGGTATTGACCCATCACTTTCTGCTACTGGCTGGGGCGTTATCAACGTTCAGTCGTCTAAGTTACAGCGTCTTGGTAGCGGCGTTATCATTACCAAAGCAGAACAAGCGATGACTATCAGGCTAACGTTAATTAGCACAACCATTGAAGAGGTAATTGCTAAATACCAGCCTGATATTGTGGCAATGGAAGAAACATTCGTAAATATGAATGCGGGGTCTTCGCTAAAGCTAGGTTACGCAAGGGGAGCAATCATGGCTACCATTGGCAAAGCTAATTTGCAGCTAAAAGAATTTAAGCCAAACGAGATAAAGAAAACTATAGTAGGCTCAGGACATGCTGAAAAACAGCAAGTACTCCATATGGTAAAATTATTGATAAAAGACACCGCAGCTGTTAGTAACCTTGATGAATCAGATGCTCTAGCTGTAGCTTACACATGTTCTGTATATAATCGCTAGTCGCTGCGCCAAATAATACTTTTTGGCGCACAAGACAAACATTAACGCCTGATATTTAACCAGTGGCTGCCTGCCGTCGCTAATTCAATTTTATTAACTATTAAATATCCAGCGCCTTATACTCTACTGCTATCACTTCATACGACTTAGAGCCTTTTGGCGTTGTTACCTCTACAACGTCACCACTTGATTTACCAATTAATGCTTTAGCAATAGGAGATGCTATTGATATACGCTTTTTAGTAATATCAGCTTCGTACTCACCAACTATATGATAAGTTACTTCTTCCTCAGTTTCATCATCAATTAACCTAACTGTGGCGCCAAATTTAATATTATTGCCAGAAAGCTTTGTAATGTCGATAATTTCGCTGCGCGCCATTTTATCTTCTAAATCTAGGATACGCCCTTCAATAAAGCTTTGTTTTTCTCTTGCTGCGTGATATTCAGCATTTTCAGACAAATCTCCAAATTCCCTAGCCGTTGCAATAGCCTCAATGGTTTTTGGACGTTCTACGTGTTTCAAATGCTTTATTTCTTGTTCTAATTTTTCAAAACCCTTTTGAGTAATAGGAAACTTAACCATGTTTTTGTATCTTACTTTATGTTATTAATCGTTAATGTTTATTTATACTTATTTTATAGTCTATTAGCAAGCACAAAACTGCGCAGTAGCTTTATTGTTATGTTCATGATATACTAAACAATTAAAAGTGTCAGCAGGCTTTGTAGGTAACTAATGCAATCGATCAACTTTGAATTTGAATCTAAACGTAAAATTTTCCATCTATGTGCTTTAGTTTTTCCTGCTACATACCTATTTTTACCAAAGCCTTACATGGTCACGTCTCTATTCTTTATAACGCTAGTTGTTTTGCTTCTTGATATATTTAGGCATTATGACGCTAAAATTAAAGGTTTGACAAGTAAATTTTTTATAAATTTAATGAGAGACGAAGAAAAAAATGCGCAGACTGGGCTAACAGGTGCTAGTTTCATGTTTTCTGGTTTATTCCTTACAGCCTTGCTTTTTCCAAAAGGTTTAGCTATAACTGCTTGGCTCATATTGATTATATCTGATGCTCTGGCTGCTTTAGTTGGTGTTAAATTAGGCACTAAGCTATCTAATGGTAAGTCGCTTGAAGGCTCATTTGCTTTCTTTGTGTCCGCTTTATTTATTAGCATCATCTGTTATTTTGCTATAGGATATAACACGAATTTTTTTATAATTATCTTAAGTTCTGCTATTACTACATTAGTAGAATTTTATGCTAAGCAGTTAAACTTGAATGATAATCTGATAATACCACTAAGTTATGGCTTAACTACCGTCACTTTGTGTTTCCTCTTTGTTTAAATATTTTTATAATAAATAGCATTTACAGCTTATGAAAATATTTTCAGAATTTTATGAACTACTTAGAAATCGTATAAATTTATCAGAAATTGTACGGCAGAAAGTTACTTTGACTAGGAAAGGAGCAGAGTATTCAGGTTTATGCCCTTTTCATTCTGAAAGAACACCTTCTTTTACGTTAAATAGTATCAAGAAATTTTACCATTGTTTTGGCTGCGGTGCTCATGGTGACGTTATCAAGTTTGTTGCTGAGGTAAATGGTTTACCTTACAAAGACGCTGCT
>JAIXRE010000044.1 GCA_027485375.1 Rickettsiaceae bacterium
AAGCCTCCGTACGCAAGAAAGCTTCGTTATGCAAGAAAGCTTCGTTAGGCAAGAAAGCTTCGTTAGGCAAGAAAGCTTCGTTAGGCAAGAAAGCTTTGTTAGGCAAGAAAGCTTTGTTAGGCAAGAAAGCTTCGTTAGGCAGGCTAAGTACTCATGTGCCTAGCGACTGAAGCTTATAGAAACCGCTTCATGGCAACCGCTTTTCCTGAGCCAGTTTTGAAATATTTTTCTAAAGCTATTGCTTTTTCTTTAGTTTCAACAGCAACATAAGTTTTTAGCTTTGAAGGTAAAAAGCTTGCTGTGGCAGGCACTTTACCGTCATTATGAGCCTTAAAACGTTGTTTTAAATCACCGCTGAAACCAACATAAATATTGTTGTTTGATAATTCTAAAAAGTAAACATAATACATAAATGTATACAGTCTCACTGCGCTCCTAACTACGCTAAAGCTTCGTTAGGCAAGAAAGCTTCGTGAGACACTCCTAGTTCTAACTCACTTCTGGCGTGCCGCCCGAAGTTCGAAGAACGTAGGGTGGCGGATAGGGTGGGATTGGCTTCGCCGCTGTCGCTTCGCTCCAGAGCAAACCCTCTTTACTGGGTTCTCATCCTATGTTTCAGCGTAAAATAAAATCATAATATTGTCAAGGTACGCTATGCTTAAAACCCTGACATTATTATGATTTTATTCTATGGCGGATAGGGTGGGATTCGAACCCACGGTACGGTTGCCCGCACGCCAGTTTTCAAGACTGGTTCCTTAAACCACTCGGACACCTATCCACTGGTTTTTATAGCAGCCCTGAGAGCAGATTGCAAGCGAAAAACTATAGTTTTTCTTTAGTTTTTATTATATCGTGTATTTGCAATATGTGCGCCAAATAATAGACTTCTTGCAAAACTCTAATTTTATTTAACCGCAATAACCTAAATATACTTGTTTCTGCATTGGGCTTGAGCTAAACTAATGAAGATCGAATTACTTTAGGAGAATCTGCGGTGTATAAATTTATCAAATATTTTTCTATCACCATTATAGTACTTATTGCAGTAGCATTTGTTGCGCCATATTTCATCAATCTAGATAAATACAAAGACGTTATCTCGGCAGAAGTTAAAAATGCTACAGGTCGTGATTTAATAATTGGTGATAAAATAGAATTATCGCTTATACCTTACCCAACTGTAATCCTGCAAAAAATTAAACTTTCCTCAATCAAGGACACAGCTAATCCATTTATTTTAGAAGTAAAAAAAGTTAAAGTAGCTCTTTCTGTTAGCGAGCTATTAGTTGGTCGTCTAGGTTTATCTTCCTTAGAACTTGATGAGCCAAAATTTAACCTTGAAACCCTTAGTGACGGTTCAGTAAACTGGCAACTGGGCACCGCTCCGGCTTCAGATACAACAGGCGCAGATAAAACAGGCGCAGATTCAACAAGTGCTAGCCCTGCTAAGACAGAGTCAGAAAAATCATCATTTTTTGTAAAGCGCATTGCAGTAAATAAAGGTAAAGTAGAGTACATAAAAAACGTTGGTCAATCACGAAATGTAAAAGTCTTGGATGAGATAGATCTAAGTGCTTCTATGAAGAGCGCAAAAGGACCTTTTAACTTCTCTGTATCGCTAAATGGATTAGGAAATAAATTGGCTATCCAAGGAGAAATTGCTGAAATTGCCGAGGTAATGCCAATTACTGCAAATATTAAAGTACTTGGCGAAGATATTTCTATCTCCGGCAATGTCGATATGCAGAACTCATCATTCCAAGGCAGCGTGCAAGCAAGTGGTAATACCAAAAATATGAAGGCTTTAACAGGAGAGCTTCCACAAGGTTTACTAGCTGATTATACCCTAGGCGCTAATATTGCTGCGAATAAAGAGCTAGTAAAAATAAACGATCTAAAGTTTAGCCTAGGCGAGTTAGCGGCTACAGGCGGCGGATATTATAATATAATAGAGTCAGATCTTGACCTTAATTTACAGTTAATGCCTGGAGATATAAAAATAAGCTTGGCACCATTAACAGCCCAAGGTTCTACAATCGCAAATAAAGTTGCAGTTGACGTCAAAACGCCAAAAGATTTTATTGCCGCCTTGAAAATGGATATAAAGGATGCACAGGTTTTAGCGCTACTTAATCAACCATTATCCTTTACAGCAGATGCAGAGTACCAGCCACGCTATGTGATATTCCAGCGTATGGCGCTTAATGTAAGCAACGCTAGTATAAAAGGTATGCTAGGGCTAAAAAATGTAGATGGTAAAGTAACTGTTTTTTATAACGCTAATACTGAAAATGCTAGTAACGTAGCTAGATTATTTAACATAACACTGCCAATATCCTTATTTGACTTAAGGCTTAAAGGCGAAACAAAACAGACTGATAAAGGTTGGTATACAAGTACTAATACAAGTTTTGCTAATGCTACTATAGGGCTAAGCGGTATTATTAACGCTGCCGCGCCTAACTTAGATATAAGCTTAACAGGAGATAATTTAGGTCAAACTATGGTGTACCTATTTAAAACCTCTCCAGGGACAAAACTAGGAAACTTTGCTTTCTTCTCTAATATTAGCGGAGAAAATGCGCAAAACTTCAAAGTTAAACTTAATGACTCAACGGTACTCATAAATAATGAAAAAACTGTTATTAATGGCAACGCCGCTATCTCTTTAACTGCCGCAAAACCAAAAATTTCTGGTGATTTGCAAATCTCGACCATTAATTTGGGAGCAGATAATACAGCAAGTCAAGTAGCGCAGAAAAAATCAGAAGCTGCTGAGCCAGTTGGGCAAAAGCAAGTTTCTCGCTGGTCTCAAGAAAAAATAGACCTCTCAGCGCTACAGCGTATGGATGGCGACTTTAATATTGCGCTGCAAAAACTGATTAAGGGTGCGCTGGTTTTTGATACGATTAAAGCCAAGTTAAAGTTAGCTAATGGCGCACTAACCCTTAGCTCCTTGAGTGGAGGTCTATATGGTGGAACGCTTGATGCTTCTGGGCAAATCTCTAGCCTAGGTGATAATAATTCAAAACAACCATTTAGCCTAAAAGCTAGCTTAAAAGGCGCGCAGCTAAAAAATATGACACCAGAAGGTAATAAAATTAAGGTCACGAGCGGCATAGTAAACTTTACTACTAGTCTACAATCATCAGGAGCTAGCGCCCTGCAATATGTAAGCAACTTACGAGGTGATGCAAAGTTAGATGGCAAAGACGGAAAAATAAGCGGTATAGATTTACAAAAAATTGCTAGTGCCCTACAAAACTTCAATGATTTTAATAGTATAGCCAAAGTTTTGGATGGTTCATTTACGGGTCAAGAGACAGCGTTCAAAACCCTAGAAGGCTCTTTAGCAATCAATAATGGTATAGCAGAAATCACAAAATGTAAATTAGAGGGAGAAAAGTTTTCTAGCACCGCAACAGGACAAATTAATTTGCCAAAATATTCTTTAGACATTAATGCAAATGTAACTGCCGCAATAAAGAATATGCCTCCTTTATCAATTAAATTTTATGGCTCGCTGGATAGTCCTAATCACAAAATCGATATGAGTTATTTAAAAGAGCGCTTACTAAACGGCGTAGTAGATAAAGTTTTAGATAAATTAGGCGGCGATAGTCAAAAAATACTCAAAGGTATATTAGGTAAATAACCCCTTATACCAGCTCTTTTGTTGGTATTTGTACGATTTCAAGCAGGTTTTGCCCTTGGTCACAGCACTTAGAGATAGCAGGAATAATAGGTAAGTGACAAATTAAAGGTACTTTGTAAGTATTTGCTAAGTCTCTACCGCTATTGCCGCTAAATATCTGTATTTTGTTACCTGCTGCATCCACAAAGTAACTCATATTTTCTACAATACCAAGGATAGGAATAGAAAATTTTTGATATAAATTGATTGCCTTAACAACATCAATTTCAGATAATTTTTGTGGAGAGGTCACAATCACTGCGCCATCTATCAAATAATTTTCAAGTATGCTTAGATGTATATCTCCAGTACCTGGCGGCATATCGATGATTAGGTAATCTAAGTTATCCCACAATGTTAGCGACAATAATTGATATAGCGCCTTACTAGCCATAGGTCCACGCCAAGCTATAGCACTATCATCCTTAGTTAGGAAACCAATAGACATTATTTGTACGCCCATAGCTTCCAAAGGTATCATTTTGTTATCCACAATTTCTGGTAATTTTGAAGTACCAAAGATTTTAGGTATTGAAGGACCATAAATATCAGCATCTACCATTCCAACCTTAAAATTTTCTGCCGTTAATTGCTGCGCAATCAAAGCCGCTACAGTAGATTTGCCAACTCCTCCTTTTCCTGCTGCTACTAATATAACTTTTTTAGCACCATCAATAACTTTTAGAGCGCGGGGTTTATGTTCAGTATTGTTAGTTTTTTGGTCACTTTGAGACTGGTTAGTCAGCACGACTGTTACTTTGCCAATATTTGGTATACACATTAATTCCTTTACTACCTTAGATTGCAGAGCTTTTGCCTCTCTAATATCGTAGCCTGTAATATCTATAGCAAAACCTATATTATTATCTTTAATGATAATCTCAGAAATTTTATCCACCAACTTTGCGCCGTCTGAAAACAAGAAATCAGCAATTTTATTAGTCACGTGCTGCTTTAAATTAGTTATAACTTGCATAGTACCTTGAATTGCTTTAAATAATTGTTATAATGTAAATCATGACCGACCAACTTAAATTTAATGTTTAGTATACAAGTATGTTGAAGATAATTCTAGCAAAGACTAGCCTAAACCACTTGATATTCAAAAAATCACCGTGGGATGATTCTGAAGAGAAAGAAAATATTTTTACCCGACCTCGTACTAATAATAAGTTTAATTTTGATTTTAACACATTTCAGTTTAACAACATATATATTGTTTTTATTCTAGTTGCTTTATCCTTCTTATGGCTTGCCTCTGGTATCTATGAAGTCCAGGAAGGAGAAGAGGCTGCAGTAGTAAGGTTTGGTCGTTTTGTCAGAAAAGGTTACCCTGGTTTAAATTACCACTTACCAAAACCCTTTGAGACAATAGAAATACAAAAGATCAACAAATCTCGCCGTATTGAAATAGGCTATAAATCATCTGGTAGCAGCAATTTTAACGCATCGGCAACGAAAGCAAATAGCGCAGAAAGTGCTATGTTAACCGGTGATGAAAATATTGTAGAATTAAACTGCGATGTCATGTGGCATATTAGTGATTTAGAAAAATTTATCTTTAACATTGCCAGCACTGAAGAGGCTGTAAGGACGACTGCAGAGAGTGCTATTAGAGAGGTTATAGGCAATACCCCTATTTCTTCTGTTTTATCCGACCAAAAGCAAGAGATTACTAACAAGATCGAGCGGTTGACTCAAAAAATTCTTGATCAATATAACGCCGGTGTTAGCATTGAAAATGTGCAGCTATTAAAAGCTGAGCCACCCGCAGAAGTTCTAGATGCTTACCGCGATGTGCAAACCTCTGAAGCAGATAAAGAGCGTGAAATCAACCAAGCCCAGTCTTATAAGAACGATATTTTGCCAAAAGCTAGAGGCGAGGCAGCAAAAATATTGGAGGAAGCTAAAGGTTATAAGCAAGAGATAATTGCAAAAGCGCAAGGCGATAGCAAAAGGTTCCTTTCTATATATGAGCAATATGTGATAAATAAACAACTTACTAGAGATAGACTTTATCTAGAAGCCGTTGAAATGGTACTCAAAGGCTCTGACAAGACGATAGTGAGTCCAGGAATGATGTTGCCACATATGGCAGTAGAGCAGAAAGTGGGGAAAGTAAAATGACAAAAACTTATTATATAATTATTGCGGGTCTGGTTCTGCTGGTTAATTTAGCTAGTTCTTTATTTGTTATTGATCAAAAACAATCTGCCGTTGTCTTTCAATTTGGTGAAGCAGTGCGTACTATTAGTAGCCCTGGACTGCATATTAAAGTTCCCTTTATACAAAATGTTGTATTTTTTGACAAACGGCTTTTGCATGTTGAAGCAGAAGCTAAAGAGCTTACTGCTGCAGATGGTAAAAGGGTTATAGTAGATGCATTTGCAAAATTCGTTATTAATGATCCAGTAATATTTTATAAAACTGTATATAATTACCAAGGTCTGAGTTTGCGACTAAATAAAATTTTAGAGTCATCGATGCGTAAAGCAATAGGTAAAGTACCGCTTACTACCTTGCTAACGATAGAGAGAACAAAAGTAATGGACAATATTAGCGAGCAAGTTAATGAAGAGGCAAAGCCTTTTGGTATCAGCATTATTGATGTAAGAATTTTAAGAGCAGACTTACCGAAAGAAAATAGCGCTGCAATTTATCGCCGCATGCAAACTGAACGTGAAAAAGAGGCAAAGCAGAGGAGAGCTGAAGGGCAAGAAGAGGCAGAAATAATACGCTCAAAAGCCGATAAAGAGAGTAAAATATTACTTGCCGAAGCTTATATGCAAGCGCAAATAATCAAAGGTGAAGGCGATGCTGAAGCAGCAAAAATATCTAACCAAGTTTATGCACAAGATCCTGACTTTTATAAATTATATAAATCGCTTGATGTGTATAAAAATGCACTGAATAAAAACGATACTTCTTTCGTCTTATCTTCAGATGCTGATGTGTTTAAATACTTAAATTTTGCTCAATGATATTCATTAGGGCGCGGCGCAGGGTAATAGCTTATGCTTCTTAACTTGCTCTTTAATAATTTATTCAGTGCTAACTTTTATATTGTGCACATAGAGTGATTATTTATCATTACAAATAGGTTTTGGTATAAATTTAAACGGGGTGTAATATGAAAAAATTATCAATTAGTATTATTATTTGTTTATGCTTAGGTTTTGTTATAACGCCAGTAGGAGCGCAAAACCAAGCGTCAGTGCCGCAAACTACTGTAGCCACTAATATAGAAAACAATCCTCCTAGTAATAGTACAAAATTTGCTATTACTAGTTTTGCTGATACCGTAGAGCCATTACTGCCTGCCGTTGTAAACGTTTACACAGTTAAATATAATCTACCTCCAAGACCAAGCGATAAAACACATTTACCTAATATGAATCATCCAAGAGCTGCCCTTCCAGATAATTTTTTATTTGAGCAGTTCAGCGAGTTCTTTGAGCAGTTTAATATGCCTTTTGATCTACGTGAGTCATATTCCAACCCTAAGGCTATATCGCTTGGTTCTGGATTTTTAATAGATCCAGAGGGTTATATAGTGACTAATCACCACGTGGTTTCTAACGCTGATGAGATTTATATCAAACTATCTGATAACATAGAGCTACCTGCTAAATTGATAGGTATTGATAAACGCACAGATCTTGCTTTGTTAAAAGTGGATACTACGGAAGCTTTACCTTACGTTAAATTTGGCGATGCTAGCAAGGCACGAGTTGGCGATTGGGTTATTGCAATTGGCAATCCTTTTGGTCTTGGTGGCACTGTAACAGTTGGGATTATTTCTTCTAAAGGTCGCGATTTAGACCTCAATGCTAGCGGCGTAGTGGATGACTTTATTCAAACTGACGCCTCTATCAATACTGGTAATTCTGGCGGTCCTATGTTTAACGTTAACGGTGAGGTTATAGGAGTTAATACTGCTATTTTTTCTCCTTCAGGGGTTAATGTTGGTATAGGGTTTGCTATTCCTTCTGGAATTGTTCAAAATATTGTAACTCAATTAAAAAACTTTGGCAAGGTTAGTCGTGGCAAGCTTGATGTTACTATTCAGGAAATTACCGCCGAGATAGCTGATGGACTTGGGATAAAGGAAAAGACCGGAGCCTTAGTAGTAGAGGTAATGCCTGGCGGTTCTGGTGAGAAAGCTGGCGTAAAATCTGGAGACGTAATCGTGGAGTTTGCTGGGCAACCTGTCAAAAACCCAAGAAAGCTGCAAGTATTAGTAGCAGAAACGCCAGTGAATAATGCCGTAAATATTGGTGTTATACGTAACGGTAAAAAGCTTGTATTGTCTGGTGCTATTATAGAAACTGTAGAGAATCAGATACAATTATCAGAATTATTTGGCAAAAATGAAGCTAAACCTACAGCGCCAGATGCGTCGCTATATAAAGATGGTATTACCGTTAGTAATATTACTGACGAGTTAAGAGGTTTTTATTCTCTAAAAGAAGAGGTTAGCGGTGTCCTTATAACCGATATAGAAAAAACTAGTACAAGATACGGCTTTAACTTTGGTGACGTTATAATTTCTGCAAATCAGGATGGAGTTGTTAAAGCTATCAATAATATAAATGACTTCGATAAAGTTTATAATGACGCCCAAACAGCCCGCAAAAAAAGTATATTACTTTTAGTTAAAAGGCATAATGCTAGTATCTTTATTCCATTTCCGGTAGAGGCTACAAAAGTACTTGAGGATAAAAAGTAGGGTATGCGGGTAATATTAAGGCTAGCGATTATGCTTGTTACTAGTATAGCTTTTGCTGCTAATGCTATTACTTCTTTAGGCGCTGTAAACATCAGCGTCGTTGCCCCTGCTTCTGGTGTGGATGCAAAAGTTTTAGCGAATTTAAGAAAACTGCCTAGGGTAGCACTTAAAGTACCCGAATGTTGCTTTACAAATTCAAGTAAAACGCCATTTCATTCAAATAGCGATGAACTTCGCTATCAGTGTTTAGTTGATGCTATTAACGATCCATCAACAGATGTTATTTGGTCTCTACGTGGTGGATACGGTTCAGCAAAGCTTATTGCTAAATTAAAGACTTTGCCTAAGCCAGCAAAAGAGAAAATTTTCATAGGCTACAGCGATATTACTGCTCTACATTTATTTTTTAGCCAAGAATGGGGATGGCATACTGTTCACGGCGCAGGGATAGCTGAAATATTTGACGATACAAAAGCTAGGAGCAATTTTTCTGGGTTAGAACAAATAATTAGCGGTAAAAAGAGTGCTATTGCTATAAAAGACTTAGTGCCAATGAATAAATATGCTAAAACTACTGTTACAATCAAAGGATCATTAACTGGCGGCAACCTTAGTATGGTGCAAACAAGCCTTGGAACAAGCTGGCGGATTGAATCTGATGGTAAAATTTTATTCCTTGAGGATTTAGGTATGCATCCTTATCAAATTGACCGTGCTTTGCATCATTTAAAGCAAGCCGGAGTGTTTGATAAGGTGCATGGCGTTATATTTGGCAGTTTTAGCCCAATTAACAAAGGAATGGAATCTCAAACCTTGAAAACACTGGAGAGCTTTGCTAGAAGTTTAAAGATTCCAGTTTTTAAAAGCAATAGGTTTGGTCATCAAAAAGTGAATGACCCTATAAGGTATAATGTAATTTATACTATTAATCCTATTAATAAAGGTGAGTTATTTGAATTATCTGTAAATCAGACTTGACTAATTGAGTAATTTTGTTATCCTAGCAAAGCATTTTACGTCGCATGATGTTTCTTACAAAGCACCCATAGCTCAATTGGATAGAG
>JAIXRE010000028.1 GCA_027485375.1 Rickettsiaceae bacterium
TCCCCTCCTGCGAGGGGATGACAAAGAAGAAGAAAGCGTATATTAATACATGCGCAAAGACGAATCTTATAAAATCCGTTTTGGATTATTTAGAAATGAGAATTGGTATAAGGCGTTATTTGAAAAAGCTTTTAGCCTCTCGCACGTAACATTTTGTAGAGCAAAAAATAGCTACTACCTTAGGTTCTTTAAATACGCTGTAATCTAGGACAACCTCTCCTAAATTACAATAACCACCAAGATTAATTTGTACGTCTGCTGCTAAGCAATTACTATTTGGATAATTAATTGCAATTGTCTTGCCAGAAGCAGCTGTAAAGCGTTGCAGATCCTTTGGTAACTGCTGTTTTTCTAAACTATAAACTTCAGCGTCTTTCTGCCCAAACCAATTAGCCCAGTACTGCCTATTAAAGCCTGAGATTTTATCAGCGTAAATTTCTAAAGTTCCAGCCTTGTTGATAGCAATAATATTGTCATTTAGGTTTAATATCAAATCTGGTTTAGGCGAATTAAACATCATAATAGTTGAAATTAGCACTACGCCCAGACCCCAGAGCCTCCAACTAGTTTGCCAAAAACAAAGCCAAAAGAAACCCAATAAAAATACTATCAAGCTACTAGGAGTAATATAGCCAAAATACCATACAGCGCCTGGCATTTCTGTTGCTATTGTTGCCGCTTTAACGATTATATCAATAAAAAACGCCATCACCTTAATTACAAATGAGTCCAGATTCAAAGGCATAAGTACAAGCGATAAGATAGCAAGTGGCATGAGGAAAAAGGACATGATAGGTACTGCTACCAAGTTCATAGGAATAGAATAAGTCGCAAAGGTATAAAATTGGCTAATTACCACCGGTGCTGTGACTATACTAGCTAAAAAACTAGAATAAATGTTAGAAGCAAGATAAAATTTTATTTGCGCTAGAATACCGCTATTTACCCCAAGTATCCATTTATTACGCAGGTAAAATTCATACCCAGAAAGCAATGACAAAACAGCTATAAAGGATAACTGAAAGCTTGGAGAGAATAAATATTCTGGATTTAGGCTAAGGATAAAGGTAGCCGCTATTGCTATCGATCGAATAGGATAAGCTTTGCGCCCTATTATAACGCCAATTATGAAAATCGCCGTCATGATAAACGCCCTAGTAGCAGCAATCTGCATACCACTAAGCTCTAGATAGCCATAGCTACCAATAAGAGAGAAAACTGCAGCGATTACCTTGATGTTAAAATTAAATGCTAGGTAATCAGATAGATTAAGCAAAAATCTTGTAATTACGAAAAACAGCATCGCAATCAAGGAAAGATGCAGTCCAGAGACACATAAAATATGCGAAATACCAGACCAGCGCATTTGCTGCATTAATTCTCTATCAATACCTTTAGTTTCGCCTAGCAAGATTGCTGCTAAAAAATTACCATGAATTTTACCACCAATTTGTACTAATCTCTCATAAATATGCTTTCTAAGCTTATAAATTTGCCAGCGGTAAAAAGATATAAAACTTGCTGATTCTACTTTACGGTTCAATAATGTTACTTCAGACATAGCATAACCAGTTGCTCCAATACCGGCAAAATAGCTATTAAAGCTAAAATCATAACTTCCAGGTATCACGCTACCTTCTGGCTGATATAATTTAGCAAGCAACCTTACTTTATCATTAAGGAGCAGATCTTTATTATATTTTTTAGGTATGCTTACCCTCACTTGAAATAGCCCAGCATCCGCAAGCTTAGCTATCCTTGTTTCTGCTAAAACAACCTGCGCACCCTTCAGGCTTGGTTTAACACTTTTAATAGTACCCTCAATCTCAGAAATAACTTGTTCTTTAACAATATTCACGTCCAAATTAGTAACGCGGTATTGACTCACTAATATTCCAGCAAAAAATGCTACCATACTTAAAGCTAGAAATTGCCAAATAAAGCTATATTTCTTAAAGGTGATAAGTGAAAAAGAAAAGCCTAAGCAAGCTACTATAGTCAAGCTAGAGGGCTCAGATGACAATGAGAAATAAGTAGCTATACCGCTTATGAAACTGACGAAATACCAAAGGCTTAAATTATGGTATTCTTCTTCCAGTTTCTGCGAAAGGTACTTAAATAACGGGGCTATAAACAAGATAAAGACTAATTCAACCCAAAAGATTGTCCAAGATAAACCTCTTTAACCTGATAGCTATTTACTATATCACTTGGCGTGCCTTCCATTAATACCTGACCATCATATATAACGTAAGCACGGTCAACAATATCTAAAGTATCTCTAACGTTATGGTCAGTAATTAAAATACCAATATTACGATCTTTGAGATGCATTACTAAATGTTTTATGTCTGAAATTGCTAATGGATCAATACCTGCAAGAGGTTCATCAAGCAACATAAATTTAGGGTTGCTTGCTAATGCTCTAGCAATCTCTAACCGGCGCCTTTCTCCGCCTGATAATGTTATGGCAGGTGCATATCTGAGGTGTCCTATAGAAAATTCTGCCAGCAGCTCTTCTGTGCGCTGCTCTATTATTTCTTTATCGCTCTCAACAATCTCTAAAACAGCTTGTATGTTTTCAGAAACAGAAAGCCCTCTAAAAATAGAAGATTCTTGCGGCAGATAACCTAGCCCCATTCTAGCTCGCAAATACATAGGCAAGCTAGTAATATCCTGATTATTAAGCAACAATTTACCCATATCAGCTTTAATTAATCCAGCGATTATACTAAAACAAGTAGTCTTACCAGCGCCATTTGGACCAAATAATCCTACAGCCTCGCCCTGCTCTAAATGAAGTGATACACCTTTTAGAATATGTCTTTGTTTGTATGATTTTGCGAGGTTAGATACCTCAAGTCTGCTTGTCATTTTGCTTCATCTACTTTAGGTTCACCTAAGATTTTTTGTAATTTGGTATAATAAATTAATTTTTCAGTTTTTAGAATATTTTCTTCCGTTATCTCACCATTTGCAGCTATAGCTTGCCTTAATAATTTGACATTATTAAGAGTTAAAGCTCGACTACTAGGCACGTACTCTGCGCTACCCGCTATAATCACCTCATCGTTAGTCTTGCTATTTGGCAAGCTAGGGTGACGTGCTTCAATCTTTGTGGCTACTAGATTATTTGGAATGATAATTTTTTCTATAGCCCTTTTATGCGTTCTTTGAACATAAAACACTTCTAATTTGCTAGTCTTGAGCAGCATATCATCAAACCATACTACTACTTTACCAGTAAAGATGGCAGTATTTTTACTATTATCAACCAGCAGGTCATCAGAATTAATTACTAAATCAGAAGGAAGAGCAGCTGCGCATACTAGCTGCGCAGACATGATGGTGAAAATTACCCCGCAGCAAAGGCAATGAAACCAGTGCTTTCCTAAATTTCTTATTACAGCCATAAACTGTACCATGCTTTATGCTAAATTAAATTAGGCACTGCTTTACTAAACAGCTTGAAAAAATTATCTGTTGTTTGCTTAGCAACTTCCTCTACTGCCAGACCTTTAAGCTCCGCAATATACTCTGCAACATGCAGCACAAAAGCCGGTTCATTTTGCTTGCCTCGCATTGGCACGGGCGCTAAATATGGTGAGTCGGTTTCTATAAGTAAACTGCTAAGCGGCAAAGATTGTACTATACTCTTTAAGGATTCCGCATTTTTGAAAGTCACAATACCAGCGACAGAAATATAGACTCCTAGTTCTAGCATTTTCTTAGCAAAAGCCTCAGAAGCTGTAAAACAGTGAATTAAGCACCTAAAGGGCTTATCTCTCATTGCGCTAGTAATAATATCTATAGTATCTTCTTCTGCATCTCTAGTATGGACAATAACTGGCAGGTCAGTTTGCTGCGCAGCGATTATATGCTGCTGAAAACTTTCTATTTGCCCTACCTTGCTAGTGGTCTCGTAATAATAATCTAAACCAGTTTCGCCAAGTCCTATTACTTTTTCGTGCAATGATAAATTTACTAAATGCTGCGCAGAAATTTTCTGTTCTTTTACCTCGTTAGGATGAACTCCAACAGAAGCGTAAACATTAGGATAACGCTGCGCAATTGCTAAAATATTAGGAAAATTCTCCAAATCTGTACAGATAGTTTGTAAATATTTTACGCCTTTCTCCGCAGCACGTTGCACAAATAAGTCAAGCTCACTGACTCCTTCCTTGATAAGCATATCTAAGTGGCAATGCGAATCTACTAATATCATATACTAACCCTTGGAAACACTGCACTTGGCTCCATGATAGGATGTGCTGGGGTTAAAGCATGATTACGAGTTAAATGCGTAAGTAGCCTTTTATCTTGCCCCACTCCAATTTGGTCAAGTATCTTACCAGCAGCATTTGGCGTAAATGGTTGCAACAATACTGCAATATACCTGATAGTTTCTAGCAAGACATATAAGACTTCCAGCATTTTACTTGGGTCATTCTTCTTTAGCTGCCAAGGCGCTTCATAATCTATATATATATTAGCGGCTTCAGTTAGCAATACTATATTATTTAAAGCAGTATGCAGCTCAAAATTTTCGATATGGTTTAGATTGCCAGCGGCTGTATTACGAGCTAATTGCAGTAAAGGCAAGTCGTAAAGCTCATCTATTACAGATTTTTTAAGGTTTGGAACCGCGGCAGCATTATTTTTATAAACAAAAGAGACTGTACGTTGTACCAAATTACCAATTTTATTAGCCAGCTCACTATCGATACGCTTTATTAAATTTTCTTTAGAGTAGTTACCATCCGCTCCAAAAGTAATCTCTCTCATTAGAAAATACCTTACTTGTTCAGTGCCAAATTCTTCTGCTAACTTAAATGGATCAATAACGTTACCTAAAGATTTAGAGATTTTTTGCCCTTCATTAGTCCACCAACCATGCGCCATTATAGTCTTAGGCAATTCCAGCCCTGCAGCCATTAAAAAAGCAGGCCAATAAACTGCATGAAATCTGAGTATATCCTTACCAACAATATGGACATTAGCAGACCAAAATTTATTAAATAACGACTCTGATTCGCCTTTTTCAGGATAACCTAATGCTGAAATATAGTTAACTAGTGCATCAAGCCATACATATACTACATGTTTTGGATCGTTTGGAACTTTAATTCCCCAAGCAAAGTTAGTGCGAGAAATAGACAAATCACGCAAACCTTCTTTAACAAAACTTACTACTTCATTACGCCTAGATTCAGGTTTAATAAAATTTGGATGAGTGCTATAAAATTCAAGGAGCTTGTCTTGCCATTTAGATAAATTAAAGAAATAGCTAGGTTCAACTACCCACTCTACTGGCGCTCCAGTTGGCGCTAAACCTTCAGGCGTTAATTCAGATTCATCATAAAATGCCTCGTCTCTAATAGAATACCAGCCTTCATATTTACCAAGGTAAATAGCACCATTTTCTTCTAATTTTTGCCAAAAATGCTCTACAGCTTTTTTATGCCGCTCTTCTGTGGTTCTAATGAAATCATCATTAGATATATTAAATACTTTTAGCAACTCACGAAAATGCTCTGACATCTCATCAGTAAAAATTGCTGGCTGCAACCCTTTGCTCAGAGCAGATTTTTCAACTTTTTGTCCATGTTCATCTGTACCAGTTAAAAACCTTACTTCTCTACCAGCAAGGCGCATAGCACGAGCTATTACATCAGACGCTACGCTCGTATAAGCATGCCCAATATGAGGTACGTCGTTAACATAATATATAGGAGTAGTCACATAATATTTATTATCTGTCATGTTATTTTCGTAATGTTACTTTAAACTTTTGTTCTAAACTAAGGATAATATTATTACTAAGATTAGTCAAATCTTCTTCGTTTAGCGTACGCTCAGCCGCTTGCATTTGGACTGATATAGCTATTGATTTTGTGCCTTCAGGAACTTTATCACCTGTATAGATATCAAACAATTCCACAGATTTTATCAATTTTTTATCAATATTTTGTATATAAGATAAAAGCTCACCAACTGGTTGCTCTTTAGGGGCAACAAAAGCATAATCCCTTGACACAGCTTGAAAATCAGAAGGTGCAAATTCTTCTCTTTTGCCAAATTTAGGCTTGGAAACCGGAATATTTGCCAAATTTAACTCAAATGCCACTACCTCAACGTCAATTTCTAACTCACTTAATAAGGTTGGATGCAGCTGTCCAAAAGTTGCTAAAATATTTTTGCCCAGTACAAGATTTGCAGATCTAGTTGGATGATAATAAGACGCCGCCGCATTTTGTACTATTTGACATTTATCAATGGAGAACCCTAAATAGCTAAGCACTGCTTGCAAGTCAGCTTTAACGTCAAACACGTCTACTAGGCGAGCGGGCTCAAGAGAATTCTTTGCAACTTGATAGCCAGACCTTACGCCAGCGGCAAAAGTCAATTCATCAGCAGGTAAGGTGCCTTGAAATACTGGTCCTAACTCAAATAAGGCAACATCTTTTATTGACCTAGCATGATTCTTAGCCAAAGCTTTTAAAAGATTTGGAATAATGCTCGGACGCATATAATCTAAATCGCTACTAATAGGATTTTGCAAAAATAGTTCATCATGAACCTTGCCAAACTTCTCAGCCAAGCGACCATCCATAAATGACCAGGTCACCACTTCATCATAGCCTTGATTTGCCAAAACCCTTTTAGTATCTAAAATCCTTTTATAACTCCTTGGTATGATTCTTGCAATTTCTGTATTTGGCAATGGTACTGCAACGATTTTATCGTAACCACGCATACGGGCTATTTCTTCCATAATGTCTTCTTTAATCGAAACATCATGTCGCCAAGTTGGTACAGTTATTCTAGCTACCTCTGCCGTAACGTCACAGATAAAACCTAATTTTTCCAAAGTCTCTTTATCCCATGGAATCACTTCGTTAAAAGCACTTAAAGGCACTTCTAGGATTTTTGGCGTAACCTCATTATTGCCACTTACAATAATTTGAGACGGCTCACCGCCACAAATTGATAAAATCATATCGGTAGCCAGCTCTAATGCTTTAAGAGTAAAAGCTTGATCAATTCCACGTTCAAAACGATGTCTTGAATCTGTATGAATCTGATGATGACGACCAGCCCGTGCTATAGTTTTAGCATCAAAACAAGCCGCTTCTAAGATAATCCTGCTAGTATTAGCGCTACAACCACTATCTAAGCCGCCAATAATACCAGCTAGGCACTGCACTGCATTACTATCTTTTATGATTAAATCTTTAGGTTGCACATCATATTCCTTCTCATTCAAGGCTTTGAACTTGCTAGCAGCATCTTGCAAACCTATAGTAAGCCCCCCAGCTAGCTTATCAGCATCATAAGCATGCATAGGTTGACCAAAGCTGTAGCATATATAGTTAGTAACATCAACTACTGCAGAAATCGAGCTAACACCTATATTTGCCAATAACTTTTTCAGCCAGTCTGGGCTAGCCTTATTTTGCAGTCCTTTAATCTCACGAATAGCAAATAACGGGCAAAGACTTGGTTCTTCGACTTGCAGCTTAAAATCAGAATGAAACTGCTCTTTTACTAGACTTCTTAGGCAACTCGCTACAGAGAAGGAATTTGCAGGAGACTCAGGAAGCAAAGACGCAGCGTACTTAAATGTACGTGAGGACTTGAGCACCGGATCGACGCCCAAATTACTCTCTGTAGTAGAGTTTCCTAAGAAGTCTGTAGGAACAACCAGCTCTTTAAGCTTACCTATATTCCTAGCTGCAAGATCTCTAGCAATACCATATACGCCTAGCGCATCACCGCGATTAGGAGTAACGTTAATATGAATCATAGGATCGTCAAGACCATAAAAAGCAAGAACTTTCTCACCTATAATAGCCTGCTCTGGCAATTCTATAATTCCTTCATTACCTGAGCCAATAAGGAGCTCCTCCTCTGAGCAAAGCATACCTTGGCTTTTGACGCCTCTTATCTCAGATTCTTTGATTTTGAACTTACCATTTGGTATTTCTGTACCAACTTTCGCAAGCACTACTTTAATACCAGCACGAGCATTAGGTGCGCCGCAGACAATTTGCTTAATGCCGTCTTTGGTAGCCACGCTGCAAACACGCAACCTATCAGCAGCAAGATGAGGCGTCGCTTCCAAAATTTCTGCAACTTCAAAATCAGCCAGCTCCAAGCTGCGATCTATCACTTCTTCTACTTCAAGACCAATATCAGTTAATGCGTAAGTTATTTCTTCAAGGCTTGCCGAGCTATCCAAAAATTGTTTTAACCATGAGACGGTAAATTTCATCTAGTTATTCCCCCTGCTAGACTTGGTATGTCAAAAGCACTAAAATTATAATGTTTAAGCCAACGTACATCACCGTCAAAAAACTGCCGTAAATCCTTTGCACCATATTTTAGCATTGCAAAACGTTCAATTCCAAGACCAAAAGCAAAGGCTTTGTATTCTTCAGAGTTAATATTTACATTCTTCAGAACATTAGGGTGAACCATACCACAACCAAGCACTTCAAGCCATTTACTACTGCCTTGCGGACGAATATCTACCTCTGCAGATGGTTCAGTGAAAGGAAAGAAACTAGGTCTAAAACGTACTTCAATATTAGATTGTTCAAAAAATTCTTTGATAAATTCGACAATTACGTACTTCAGATGCCCCATATGCAGGTCTTTCTCCACAACTAACCCTTCAATCTGGTGAAATGTTGGTGTGTGCGTAACGTCTGAGTCTGACCTATAAACCCTACCAGGAGCTATAATGCGCAAAGGAGGCTTGCTACTTTCCATAGTTCTAATTTGTACTGGTGAAGTATGTGTACGCAGCACCTCGCCATTTTTGAGATAAAATGTATCGTGCATCTGCCTTGCAGGATGCTCTTCATCAATATTAAGAGCAGTAAAATTATACCAATCAGTTTCAATATTTGGTCCTTCTTTTAACGCAAAACCAAATTTACTAAAAATTTGAATTAGCTCTTCTAAACATTGAGTAATAGGATGAATACTACCAATTTTTTTAGCACGGGCTGGAATAGTTAAATCAAGCTCTTCTGCTTTAAATTTTGCCTGTAGCTCCTCGTCCTTGAGGATTTCCTGTTTGGTAGCTATTAAGGTTGTAATTTGCGCTTTTAGCGAATTAATTGCTTGCCCAAAATCCTTGCGTTCCACTTCACCCATAGTAGCAAGTTTTTTCATTTCATGCGTTATGGGGCTTTGTTTTCCAAGGAACTCGACCCTAACTTGTTCAAGTTCTTTGGTGGTTTGAGAGGCAGTAATCTTTGCTTGCGCATCCTGTAA